>DASXST010000194.1:0-15360 GCA_036505835.1 Pseudolabrys sp.
GTTGAACGATACTGCGGTCTGTGGCGCCGTCTATAGTTTCTGATCGGACGTGCGCGGCTGTCACGCAGAAGACTGACGGATCTGCTTCTGGCGCCCCGCCCTTATTGACCCTTGATGGAAAATCTGTCGAAGAGGTTCTGCTGGTACCCGTTCGGCTCGCTGAAGCGATTATTTCGAGGTAGCGCTTCGGCCCGTGCCGCGCGCGCGGCGGACCCTATTTTCGGCAAAGCGGCAGATGCCGGCTGAGCGGCAAGCACGGCCGGCGATGTCATGTCGGACGCGGGTGCCGGGGCGTGCCGGGACGCCAGGGCTTTGGCAGACCGGAACGCTCGCTGGTGACGATCGGCGGTGGACCCGGGGGTCAGGGTCGCGTCCGCCACGAACAGCAATGGACGCAGTTTTTTATCCAAACGAAATGGCTGAGGACGAGCTTGCGTCCCAAATGAGTTACGCGAGCAACGCGCTTTGCGGTATTGCCTTTCACGAGGCCGGGCGGTGCCGTCGCGGCGCGGTACTTTGGCCTGACGGTTGTAGAGATCGAAATTCGCGACGACGCCAGCGGCAAAACTGACACGGTCGGCTCGGTCGACGACCTGCCGCTCATCGGCCGGATAGCCATTCATTGCGCCGGTCAGGGCTTCTCGAACTGTTTTCAAGTGCCGCAGTCCGATGCTTGCTTCCGGTGAACCCGTAGAGCTCAGCAAGCTTCTGGAAGGGCTGGCCGAAAACCACCGTCTTGAAGTTAGAAACGCTGGCTATCGCCGCGCCATTGAAATAATAAAAAGTAACGCGCCCGAGGTTGAACGGCTCGCCAGCCTTTTAATCGAGCAAAGACGAACAGGCGTAAGCGGAATTGTTTTAGGCAACAATGCTGCTGTCCTGAGCAAGTCCGTCTCAAATCTACTTCTTTTCCTCTAAACTTCTTCAGAACTTGTTGCGGGCGAATTGCGGATATCCGCGAGGCATTTTTTTGACGTCACTCATCGCAATAGGAACTTTCGACGCTGGAAATTACCGCCGGCGGGCCGTTCGGTTTTTCGTCAACGAGCGCAGGAATAGCTGGCGAGGGCCGTTATTGACTATATGGATGACGCACATGCGCGCAGCGTACGCATTACTCTGATTATTATCATCGTAGTGTTGGCCGCAATCTTGGGTTTGTCCTACTTCTGGTAAGGACTCTCACGCGTTGCGTTTATGAGTTTTAACAGATGTCGAGACGAAACGAATACAAATACGACTGTCCTGAGTTGCGGGCGGCCGCCGAAGCTCGGTCACACGCCGGGGGATAGACGCGGGGCGGGGTCTGCGAGACACGAGATGACGCGGTCGCCGAGTGACGGAAAGTCGCCACACAGCAGCCGCAGTTCCTCTCGCGCGCTCGCATTGCTCGAAAGAGAGCCAAAGCCCTCGGCAAGCTGCGTCGCCCCCTGATACCAGAGCGGACATTTGGTCGCACGCGCCTGCCGTCGATTCGAGCCCCGAGCAAGCAGCCGCGACGATCTGCTCAATTCAAGTTTTTTGCTCCGCCGCTAGCCTGACGTTGTTTCCAGCGTGGGAGCAATCGTCAATGCAGACAGCCTGGCTCTTGTTAGTCTATGCCTTGATCGTCGTGATCGGCGAGGCCATCGTCGTCGCAGTCGGTCTTGTATTTTGGGACCGCAAGTACCCCTCGCTGAGCGTGCCGGTTTCTATTGTGACGTATCTCGCCGTCTTCTTCCTCGGATGGAAGCTCGCCGTGCGCGTGACCGAGCCGAATCACGGCAAGCAGCTCCGGTCGTAAGCGAGACCGTCGTTTAAACGCATGACTGAGGAGGTCCCGCTAGGGCGCGGCCCTTAATGCCTTGCTTGTGGCCGGCACAACATCGACTATCGCGTTGGCAAATCCGGCGGCTCTCAGGTCGCTGCGAATCTGGTTTTCGTCGTGGTAGCCGTTGCGGGGTGCGGGCGAGAAACCGGGGAGGGTCGTCGGGAAAAATGGAAGCGAGAGCCTGCGTGACAGTATCGGCGAAATCGTTTTCCGAGATCTTGTCCCAGACCGTAAATATGAAATGACCGCCCGGTTTCAGAACCCGGCGCGCTTCCTTGTATCCCTGTACTTTGTCGGGAAAAAACATGACGCCGAACTGACACGCGACGACATCGAAGCTTTGGTTGCGGAACGGCAGCGCCTGCGCATCGGCCTGTTTCCATTCGATCCGATCACGATCTGCGCCAGAGTGTCCCGCCTTTGCATAATCAAGCATTGGCTGATTGAGGTCGGTTGCGACGATACGCGCGCCTGCAGGAAGCCGCGCCGCCATCGCGCGTGTCAGAACGCCGGTTCCTGCGGCTGTCCGCCCTGGTTCACGTGCGCTGCGACATTCACCGCATAAGGTTCGAATATCAGCGGGACCAGATATCGATCGTCGATTTCGGGGATCGATCCCGCGAAGAGCTTGTCACTGGCATCCACGAGACTGCTCCCGTCACGCTGACACCTCGGTGATACCACATTTGTAACGCGATTTGCGTTTCGGAAAAGTTCCCGCGCGGAACGATGACCCCGCATGGACGTTTTGCTCCAAGCACAAGTGGAGGCGATCATGCGTCGATATTTTGCGCTTTCGGTGGGTTCTGCCCTGGCCGCTGTGATGCTTGTTTCCGCCGCGGCGGCGGATACCTATTTCCGTCGTAACAATAACGGCAGCTGGACCAACGTCGAATACAACGACGGCGTTTGTAAGTACTACTACTCTCACAACTCCTACGACCAGGACCTAAAGATCAACCGGTATGGCGATTGCTCGCGCGTTGCGATCGGTCCCGACGGCAATCCTGCGCCGGTCATTCCCGGCCCGGTGGTGGTGAGACCGAGGCCGCTCGCCAGCGCGCCGCTTCGCTAGCGTTCCTGGCTGCCGCCGCGAGCTTGGCGTAGCGAGCACATGACTTCTCGTAAAACCGCGGGCGACAAGCCCGGGGTTTTTGATTGCAAAACAGCCGAATGGATTGGCATGGTCGCCTTTTGGCAGCGGGCGAATTCAAGTGCTCCGCCTTGCTGCAGCGCATGAGCGCCATGATTCTTTATTCACATCCGAATTGAAAAGTGGGCGGGGATGTGAGTGTATTGCGGCTGTCAGGTTCGTGCTGACGTTTGTGGGGTGTCAGACAAGGAGGACGGCGATGAAAGCACTTGCCCTGGTGACGGCGTTCTTGATGACCTGCGGAAGCGCATACGCGGCGTCGTGCAAGGTGGAGGCGACAAACAAGAAGCTCGCGGGAGCTGCAATGACGAGTTTCATGAAGAAGTGCGAGACCGACGCAAAGTCGGCCTGCGACAAGTCGGCGGCAGAGAAGAAACTGGCCGGCGCGGCGAAGGACAGCTTCACCAAGAAATGCATCACCGACGCCGTGGGCAGCTGAACAATCGGCGGGCCTTCGGGTTAAATCGCGGCTCGGGTCCGGCTTCCCGTCGACCCGAGCCGGCACGATGGGACAAGCCGGACCGTGACGGTCGGCGTAACGGCAGCGTAAACAAAACCTCATATGAGACGGAAAAAGCCCATTGCACTCGGTTCAAGTACAGCGGCGGGATTGATGCTCCTTGTGAGCCACGTTTCTGCCGCACCGGCGCCACGAACGGACTGCATCACGGTCTCGCGGGAGGAATAGGAGAGCGCCAAACGGCGGCACGCGCTGCGCTCGCGCTTTGGAATGTATCAAAGAGCGGGCCGGCTGGGACGGCGTCCATATCTCTATTGTCAGACATAGCGGCCGATGCCGGTTGTTGCCCGATCAGCACGCCACGCCGAATTGTGATGAAGCTTTCCTTTCGGCGCATAGCCTAACCGGTTGAACTCTGTTAAAGCGCCGCCTTCTACGTGGCTATTCATGGAAAGGACTGTCATGTCGATTAAATTTGGTGCCTGCACAGCTTTCGCCGCCACGTTGCTCGGGCTCGCCTTAACAACGGCGCCCGCGCACGCCTATGTCGAGGTGGGCATGTTGAGCTGCCGAAGCGCGGGGCCGACCGGCTATATTGTCTTCTCGTCGCGTATTTTTGACTGTGTGTTTTCGCCTTCGAGCGGCGCGCCGCCGCAATTTTATCAGGCGAATATTTCGCGCTTCGGGGCGCAGATCGGCTTCACCAACGACGTCGCTCTGGCCTGGGCGGTGTTCGCGGCGACATCGCGGGTCGGGCAGGGCGCGCTCGCCGGCGGATATATCGGCGCTTCGGCGGGAGCCGCGATCGGCGTCGGCGCCGGCGCGAACGGCCTGGTCGGCGGTCTCGACAATTCGTTCGCCCTGCAGCCGATCAGCGTCGAGGGGCAGACGGGACTCAATGTCGTCGCCACCGTGACCGGCCTCGAGCTGCGTCCGGTGCAGCCCGTCCGTCCGCGTCACCATCGGCGTCACCGGCGCTAGCCGCTGTTGCGCCTCCGCTTCCGATCGGGACAATGCGACGCCGCCCGGCTTTTGCCGGGCGGTGCGCTTTGCTCTGGCCGGTCGTCTTGAAGTGCGGGGCGAGGAGAAAGTTCAAGTTTGACACGAAGATGAAGCTGCCCGCGTTGGCCAATGAATTTGCAGGCGAATACCGCCGTTCCCCTTTCCTCCTGCGTCACAATGACGGTCGACATGACCCGAGACCGCAGCCCGGCGTCTGCTAGGCTCGACGGGAGGCCAAATCTCCATGGACAGCTGGTGGTACTTTTTCGCCGTCGGATTCTTGGCGCAACTGGTCGACGGCACGCTCGGCATGGCCTATGGCGTCCTGTCGAACACCGCGTTGATGGCGATCGGCATTCCGCCCGCGCACGCCAGCGCGCTGGTGCACACCGCCGAGATCTTCACCACCAGCGCATCGGCGGCCTCGCACATCTATCACCGCAACGTTGACTGGCGCTTGGTGGGGCGGCTCGGGATCACGGGCGTGTTCGGTGCAATTCTCGGCGCGTGGATCTTGTCGAATGTCGAGGTCTCCTCGGCGCGCCGCTTCGTCTATGCCTACCTGCTGATCATGGGCTGCTGGATTCTCTGGAAGTCGGTGCGCATCGCGCTCGAGCCGCGCGCGCCCGCGGGCTGGACCGGCGCGCTCGGATTTGCCGCCGGTTTTCTCGACGCCAGCGGCGGGGGCGGCTGGGGCCCGATGACGACCTCGACGCTGGTCGGCTCGGGGCACGCGCCGCGCTATTCGGTGGGCTCGGTCAACACCACGGAATTCTTCATCACCGTGGCGGCGGCGACCACGTTCTTCACCGAGCTCGGCGCGGTGGCGCTCGATCACTTTCTGCCGCTGGTGATCGGCGGCGTCCTGGCTGCGCCGTTCGGCGGCTGGCTGGTCAAGCACATCCCGGCGCAGAAGCTCATGACCGCCGTCGGCCTTCTGATCGTCACGGTGTCGATATTCCAGCTTCTGCGGGCCTTCCGGGTTTTCTAGTTTTCGCGCCCCCGCCACTTCATCAAGCCGGCTTCAGCAGCTGCGATGCCTTCGGTTTGGGGGGAACGTCATGCGGCGGCGCGAATTCCTATTGGGCATGGGTGGAGCGGCGGCGTCGGCGATTGCCGCGCGCGGTCAGCAGCCGGCGCTCCCTGTCGTGGGAATGTTGAGCGGACAAATTCGCATCTCGCAGAAGCCGTCCGCCTGGGTCTCAAGGATGAAGGCTTTGTCGACGGCCAGAACGTCACGATGGAGTATCGCTGGGCGGCAGGTCGTGACGAGCAGTTGCCGGCAATGGCGGTAGAACTGGTCAACCGACCCGTTGCGGTTTTGCTCACCGGCGGCAGCATCTGGTCGACGATTTCAGCCAAGGCTGCGACGGCAACTATTCCCCATCGTATTCAGCACAGCCAGCGATCCCGTCAAGCTTGACTTTGTTGCAAGCCTCAACCGGCCCGGCGGCAATGTCACCGGTGTGAGTTTCCTTGGCGCGCAGCTTGTCGAGAAGCGTCTGGAATTGGCCGCGCAACCGGTGCGGAAACAGGTCATTATCGGATTTATCGGACGGCCGCGCGAGCCGAGATACGCGGCCGACAGGAGACTTATACTGTTTCTCGATTTTGCGGACGAGCGCGAACTGGAATCGGCGTTCGTAACGGCGAAGACCGTACATGTTGGCGCCTTGATACCGTTGAACGATCCGTTCTTTATCGACAGTCGAAGCACGTTCATTGCCCTCGCGGCACGCTATTCCCTGCCGACGATCTACGAATCGCGCGAGCCTGTGGCTGACGGCGGATTGATGAGCTATGGGACAAGCATAAGGGGTGCCTATCGTCAGGTTGGCGTATATGCCGGCCGCATTCTCAAGGGGTAGAAGCCGGGCGACCTGCCGGTGATGCAATCGAGCCGGTTCGAAATGGTCATCAACCTGAAAGTTGCGAAGACGCTCGGGCTTGCGATTCCGCCGAATCTGCTGGTTTCGGCCGATGAGGTCATCGAATAGCGCGCAATTCGGCCTCGGGGCGGGAAATGCCCTGATTTGACAACCTGAACTATACCTTGGCGTCTGTGAGCCGCTTCATAAAGCTTTTGCGCCGCCGGGCCTATTCATTGCGCGATGAGGGGCAGCGCAGGAGGCTCACATGCGCAAAGCGTTACCGATCCTTCTGGTGGCCGGATTGATCAGCGTTCTGCTGGAGGCCGTCACCGGCCCCGTGCCGACGAACGCGAGAATCACGCCGAAGCTGGTGACCAACGGCGTGTCGATCAATGGTCTTCATGTCGCGCTGCCGGCGCACATGAAGAGCTTCCCGGCGGGTGCCGTTGCCGTAATGGCCCGCACCCGGTGAGGACGCGACCCGCGTCCTGTTGAGAAAGGGACAGCGCCGCGCGGCAGGCCAGGGCCGCGCGGCGCCCACGTTTCGAAAGCTCAGGCCTGCGAGTTGGATTGCGCCGGGCCGGAGCGGCGGTCGCTTCCGCTTCGTACACCACGGCCGCGAATGCGTCGCGGACGTGGGGCAAGATCGGTTACGTGCCTTCGGGCGTGGCCGGGGCATTTCCGGCGTCAAATGCGTCTGACGTTCTGATCGATCTGATTATCGCCGTAAAAGCCGGTTATCGGCAGAACGCGGTGTTTGCGATGAACCCCCAGACTCAGTCCGTCATCCGCAAGTTCAAGGATACGACCGGCAACTATCTCTGGCAGCCCGCCGGTGACGCCAACCGGGCGCGCAAGCCTGATGAATTCCCGCTCTACGATGTCGAGGATATGCCTGACATCACGGCAAATTCGTTTTCAGTTGCATTCGGCGATTTCAATCTCAGCTATCTTGTGGTGGACCGTGCCGGCGTGACTGTGCTGCTCGCTCCCTACACGGCGAAGCCCTACGTGCTCTTCTACACGACCAAGCGTGTGGGCGGCGGCGTGCAGGACTTCGATGCGATCATGCTGCTGAAATTCGCGATCAGTTGATTGGCTCGGGAACAGGGGAGGGGAAAGTAAACCCTCCCTCTGCCTGAAATGTCCGCTTTTCGGGTGAGACCGGACATCACGCAGCATTCAGCATAGCGATCAATTGATGCAGGTCAAAAAGATAGATACCGTGAAGGTGGATGCTGATGCTCAATTCGAAGTTGCTGAATGCTTTCGGTTGAGGAGATTGCGTCATGATGGGTCAAAGAATAGTCAAAAATTTGAACGAAGGCGCAGAATTAGGAAATGTAAGGTCCGAAAAACTTCAACGGCGTGCCAGGGCACGCAAAATTGGTAAGATGATCAGAAGATGCAAAGCGGAGACAAAAGCGCTTAAGAAACTGGACGATGAGCAAAAAGAATACCTGGAAAGAATGCGAAGAAGTTCTTTTGATCATTGATCCCATAATATCTCCGGGAGTATTTCCTCGATCGAGAGCGGCGAAATTCCAAGTACTCGTGAAGGCCGACTAAGGGAGCGCCACATCGGACCAAGGGGGTGAGCAATGCAGCGGAATATCTCTCGCCGCGACTTCGGCAAACGGCTCGCAGGCGGTGCGGTACTCCTTGCACTCCAACCGGCATGGAACTACCCAGCCGCAGCACAGTCACTGCGCAATGACCTAAAGGATCTCAGCGGAGAGTTGTCCTTCGATGAAGCCGTCTTGCAAACGGCGGCCGACGACTTTGGACGCGTCGTGCACAAGAAGCCGATCGCCGTGCTCCGGCCCGGCGATGCGCAGGACATCGCGAAGCTCGTGCAGTTCGCAAACCGCCAGGGACTCAAGGTCGCGATGCGCGGCCAGGGGCATTCGTTTTTTGGACAGACCCAGGTCGCGGGCGGCGTTGTAGTCGACTCCAGTAACCTGAATGCCGTCCGCATCGTCAAATCCGGCGCGGGCGGGACCGCGGAAGTTGGACCCGGCTCTAAGTGGCACCCTGTCCTCATGGCCGCGAACGCCCAGAAACTCACCGTGCCGGTGATTGCCGATACATTCCTGTCGGTCGGCGGAACGATTAGCACCGGCGGATTCGGCGTAACCTCGTACAACCTCGGTCTTCAAGTCGACCACGTGCAAGAGCTTGAGGTCGTGACCGGCGACGGTCAGATTGTAACCTGCTCCGACGCGCGCAACAGCGATCTCTTCAACGCGATGCTTGGGGGCATGGGTCAATGCGGCATCATCACGAAAGTCGTGATGCGGCTGATGGCTGCGCCCACACATGTGTTGTTCATAAAAATGGACTACGACGACTTCCAGAGCGCGTCCGCCGATCTCGCGCTGCTTGCGAAGGATGGGCGTTTCCATCATCTCGACGGTCGCGGTGCCGCCCGCCCGACCGGTGGCGTCGGATACTACGTCGAAGGGGGCGCCTTCTATGACGCACCAAACGATCCCGACGAAGCGAAGCTGACCGCGGGGCTCAAGTTCGTGAAAAAGACCGCCACTACGATGACCTACGAGCAATATTTCCGTCGCGAGGAAATTTGTACGGCGTGCACAACGCCGCTCCGAAAGCCATTCGTTTATCTCTGCCTTCCCGCATCGCGATACGTCGAGTACACGTCGGGGATTCTGTCATCGCCCACGGAGTCCGCGTTTCTCGTCCCGCGCATGTCGGCGTGGCGCCGTGCCACCATCAAACGTCCGCTCACCCGCATGCCGGATGAAGAGATCATTTACCGCTTCCAGCTCTCACGCACCCTGCCGGCCGGGACTGACACTTCGTCCATGATCACGCTCAATCGCACGCTCTATGAACGGGCGCGCGACATGGGCGGGTACCGAATGACGTCCAGCGCGGTCGAGATGTCGCAGGATGATTGGAAGCGCCACTACGGACCTGTCTGGCAGATTGTCCAGGCGGCGAAGACGAAGTTCGACCCGAGGAACGTGCTGACACCGGGTCACGGGATGTTTCCCAGTTAAGAATTGAACGCTCGAGCCCGCCCCAGCCGTCGCCTGTCACAGCGATTCTGCCATTCTCTACGCACGCGTGCGCGCCTCAGACAGAAGCATCGAGTCCCTGCGTGCTTGCGTTGCGATCAGCCATTTGGAGGACAGCGGCTAATCAAACGAAGTAATTGACTTAGCCAGCCTTCCTTCGTCCCGCTGACCGCGCCGGCTTGCGCGCCACTTCCTTCGCCGGCTTCTTGCCGGCGCCGGAGATCGGGAACAGCATTTCCTTCTGGCCCTCGATGCGCTTGCGGCCGTGCTTGCCCTGCTGCTTGCGTGCCGGCTGCGACTGCTCGGCCTTCACGCTCCGTCGCAGCGCATCCATGAGATTGATGACCTTCGACGGCTCGCTGCGCGCTGGCGCCTCGATCTTGATGCCTTTCATCTTCTTCTCGATCAGCTCCTTGAGCGCGGTCTCGTAGTGATCCTCGAACTCGTCGGGCTCGAAGTGGCCGGTCTTCGTCTTCACGATGTGCGTCGCAAGGTCCATCATGTCCTTGCCGAGCTTGAGGTCCTCGATGTCGTCGAAATATTCGTTCTCGTTGCGCACCTCGTAAGGATAGCGCAGCAGCGTGCCCATCAGGCCCTTGCCGCGCGCCTCGAGCGCGATCACGTGCTCGCGGCTGGTCAGCACCACGCGCCCGATGGCCACCATGTCCATCTGCCTGATGATGTTGCGGATGACGGCGAACGCGTCCTGGCCCACCTTACCGTCGGGCGCGATGTAATAAGGACGGATCAAATAGAGATCGTCGATCTCAGAGCGCGGAACGAACTTATCGATTTCGATGGTCCGCGTGGTGTCGAGCGCAACCGCCTCGAGCTCCTCGTCGGTGATCTCGACATACTTGCCCTTGTCGACCTGATAGCCCTTAACGATCTGGTCCTGCGTGACCTCTTCGCCGGTGTCCTCGTCGACCTTGCGGTAGCGGATGCGGTTGCCCGTCTCGCTGTTGATCTGGTTGAAGGTGATCTTCTCGCGCTCGCTGGTGGCGGGGAACAGCTGGATGGGACAAGACACGAGAGAAAGGCGCAGAAAGCCTTTCCAGTACGCACGCGGGGCCATGGGCCACTCCTACACAACACCTGCGGAACTAATCATACGAACTATGTACTTATTACGCGAGTATATTACACCCGTTCCGCGCCGGATGTGTTCCCAGTCCGTTCCGGACTTAAAAAAAGCGAGCCGCCTACGCGGAGGCGGCTTCGAGGAACCCAGCCGCGGAGGAGCTTACTTGAGCTGGGGTCGAAATGATGTCGAAATTCGTATTAAGGCTCGAGCCGATCGCATTCACGCTGGCGATGATGACGATCGAAATGCCCGCGGCGATCAGCCCGTATTCGATAGCGCTAGCGCCTGACTCATCCTTCAGGAACGCAAAAACCCTGGACATGTGACACACTCCATGTGGCCCGATACAACGGCACCATAGCGGTATGCCGTTAACAAGAATCTCTCGCAATCTTCAAAAGACTGCGCGGCGATTACTTCAAATGGTAACCAAGTCCCGCGGTACCTTCCGATCGCCGCCGGGCAACCGCGCCGCCCGGCGACTTCCTTGAAATCCAGCCACGTGTGGACGGCTTACTTCAACTGCATCGAAATGCTGCTGAACTTGCCGTTGAGGTTGGAGCCGATCGCATTGACCGTGGCAATGATCACAACCGAGATGCCGGCGGCAATCAGGCCATACTCAATCGCGGTGGCGCCCGACTCGTGCTTCAGGAACGCATAAAGCTTGGACATCTGACGCTCTCCATGTGTTGCTTCGCGAAAATTTTTACCGTCCGTTATCCATGCCTGCGCGCGCCACGCGTCAAATGGGCGCAGCGCACGGTTTTTGCGCAGATGAGATCAGGCGGCTTTATGCGTTCCCGGTTTCGGCTTCGGCGGGTATTGTTAGCTGCGGGCCGCCGAGGTGATCGCATAACGATCCTTTTCCATTGCGCAACATGAGTCCGCTTCTGGCCCTTTGCGGACATGCCGCTCGCGCTGATGAATGTCCGCTTTCGGGGGCAAAGCGGACATGACTTTTTGCGGCGCGAATGTCGGCTTATGACTCAGGCGGACATTTTGCCGTCTTCAGCGGCATGTTTCTGAACTCTGGCTGACCATTTCAAATGTGCTAGGCTGAGCCATTGATGCCTTGTCGGGGGGCAGCATGCATCGGCGCCAGTTCATTTCACTTTTTGGTGGCATCGCCACCGGCCTGATGTGGCCACTCAGGTCTAGTGCACAAAAGCCTAACATGCGTCGGATTGGTGTACTTGTCGTCGGCAACACCGATGCCGATGCTGTGTCTTTTCGGGCAGAATTACGTGAAGAGTTGCGCAAGTCCGGATATATAGAAGGGCAAAATCTTATTTTCGATCTTAAATCCGCGGAACAGGAGCTCGATCTCCTTCGAATGCGCAGGGTGTCGTCGGCGGTTCTGGACCTGAGAACCGCATCACGATCCTCTATGATGCGTTCGGCAAAGATCCCTCAATGCGAAAGGACTGGGGCTTCTCGGCGCTCATTGAGGTTGCCGGCAAACGCATACTGTTCGACACAGGCGACAATCGCGACATTTTCGCAGCGAACGTGGCAGCAAAAAATGTTGATCTAACAAAACTGGATTTCGTCGTTCTATCGCATCGGCACGGAGATCACATGGCCGGGCTGGCCCATGTATTGAGCGTCAATCCAACCGTGAAAATCTACGCGCCTAAGGAAAGTTTCGGTATCTACGGCTCATCGCTGCCGTCGAGCTTCTATCGCAAGGCTGAGGTATTGCCGCCGGACATGCGCTACTTTGACGGAAAGCCACCCGAGGTAATGATCTTCGGCTCAGCTTGGCAGGGCGCTAACTTCGAGCTCATCGACAAGACGACTGAAATTACCCCCGGCATCACCTTGATCGCCCTTGTATCCGAAGCTCCGGGCACCCGGGAACTAAAGGAATTGTCGCTCGCCATCAATACACCGGATGGAATTGTACTGGTGGTCCGGTTGCTCGCATCCCGGGATCGATAAGATCGTCGAGGCTGCCGCAACCATAAATCCAAAAATTCACTTGATCGCCGGCGGCTTCCATCTGGTTGCCGCGTCAGATGACGGCATTTCTAAAATCGTGACGACGCTCAAGGATACTTTCAAGGTGGAAAACATCGCGCCCGGACATTGCACTGGCGAGCCGACATTCGCTGCATTGAAGCAAACCTTCGGAGATCGCTACATCTATGCAGGCGTCGGCACGTTGCTCGTGACTTCGGGAGACGGCACCGCGCAGCGACGCGGTGAGGCACCGGTGATCGATCCCGACGATCTCGTCGGCTATCGCAGGCTGGCTGCTCGTGAAGATCCCTTCGGGCTCGCCACATGGCGTAGGAGACTTGCCACTACAGACCGGCAGTGAACCGCACGCAGATGCCGTTAATGTCCGCTTGTGGCCCAAGCGGACATTTAGTCGCCTCTACTGAAGCGGCGATACCGTGTAAATCTGGTCGAGTATTCTCAACATGATGTTGTTGGCGGTGGGCTTGCCGTCGAGCGACAGAGTGAGGTTGGTCCATATCACCAGAGTCACATCGTTGACTGGATCGTAGCCTATGAACGAGTTGTAGCCGGGCATCTCGCGACCGTGAAAATACACACTGTTCGGCCCAAAGGTGATTTGGGAGATCCCATACCCATATTTCTGGCCGAGAGGTTTGCTTGGGTCCTGCGGCTGAAGGCTGTCGAGCCACTGGCGGTGATAATCGGCATTGAGAACTTTGCCACCGACCAGGGCACGCATCCATGTGGCCAGATTATCAGCAGTAGAGATGACCCCGCCGGCCGCTGAGGCATAGGAAGGATTCTGTCCTGTGTCGTCATTAGGCTTAAGTGTTCCCGCCTTGGCCGCAGCCTGAAGGTCGGGGGGATAGGGCGCATCCACCAAGGCGTATGACGAGCTGCCGTACAAATAGCCATGCGAGTATGGTTCGGGGATGGCGTTCGACGTGTTGGCAGGGAGCAATGTGTGCTTAATACCCAGGGGCCCGAACAAACGATTCTGAAAGACTTTTGCCAACGGCGCACCGTCAAGTTTTTCAGCGATGAGACCGAGCAGGGCATAGTTGGTGTTGCAATAGTCGAATTTCGTGCCCGGAGGGAATAGAGGCGGACGGTTGAACGCGATGGCGAGCAGCTCCTCGGGCGTCCAGGCCTTGGTCGGATTATGGTCAAGGCTTACCGAAAGCTCTGGCGCATCAGTGTAGTTATAGAGGCCGCTACGCATTTTTAGTAATTGACTAATGGCAATGTCGTCCCCGTTGGGAACGCCAGGAATGTACTTCGAAACTGGATCGTCGAGATCTATTTTTCCTTCCTGTGCCAGCTGCAAAATCACAACGGCCGTCATCGTCTTGGTGTTTGAGCCAACCCGGAAATGCGTGTCGGCGCGCGGCGGGATCGTGCCGTCCAGCTCCGTCGTGCCGTAGCCGAAAGCGAAATCGCCCTGTGGCGTGCGCAACAGAACCAGGGCGCCCGGCAGCAGAAGGTTCTTGGCTGTCGCCTCCGCGACGCCTTGAAGCGCGACCGGGTCGAACCGCTTGATTTGTTGTGGCCCCCGCCGTCCCGCTGACGGAGCATGCCAGAGCAACCACAATGCCCAGTATTCGTGTTGTCATGACTCAAAGAATTGCATGCAGAATCAGGAGAGACATTTCCGCGAATTATACCGAAGCCGACCCCAGTAAAAAATATGCGCATCGGGGAAAGAGTCGCAGAACGCGACTCTTTGTCTTTTCGGGGGTACAGCGGACATGGCGATTGCGCTGCGAAATGACCGATTATGGCCCAAAGCGGACATTTGCGCCGACGCGGACTATTCCGCGAACGCCCGGTTGATGGCGTCGAGGCGGCGTGCTCGTTCCAATACCCGCAGAGCGTTGAGGTAGGCTGGGGGCTCGATCCACAGACCGTCGACCAACACACGGTCCTGCCCCTTCGCCCGCACACTCTCGAAGGCCGTAACCAGCCTGCCAGCGTGGTCGATCTCTTCGCGGCTCGGTGTGAAGACGCGATGGATAATATTAATATGCGCGGCCGTGACCGCACTCTTGCTGCGATACCCAAGTTGTCGCGAGCGGTGAGACTCGCGCTCGCAACCGCCAGCGTCCGAGTAGGTATATGGCGGGTCAATTGGCTCTATACCCAGCGCGCGACACTCCAACAGGAAGCGTGACCGGACGTACGCCAATTCATCGGCTTGCGGGGTACGGACCGCCATTAGGTCGGCAGCCAAATCTTCGGCTCCCAGCACACAGCTCCTTACCCTCGGACTCGCTTGGACGATTTCCTTCAGGTTAATGACACCAAGAGCGGTTTCGACGGTTGGAACGATCTCGATCTTGCCCACCGAGAGCCCTTGTGTGGCTTCTATTCGCTCAATTTCCTGTGCGAGCGCCGCAATCTGCTGTGCACCCTCGGCCTTAGGAAGCAGGATGAGTTCCGGTTTGGCAGGGACCACAGCTGCGAGATCGATCATGCCAGGGCTGGAGAGTACGTTCACCCGTACTGCAGGAATGATTCCGCTCGCGCGAGCCCGCGCCAACAAATCCGCCGACATTTCCCTCGCCGCTTGCTTCGACTGATACGGCGTGAAGTCCTCTAAATCCTGGACCAGCACGTCTGGCCGCGATTGCAACGCTTGGGTGTGAGCGGCACCGTCAGCGCCGGCGACAAAGAGCAAGGATCGGCGCAAGTCGGGAGCTCTAATCATAGCCCCTCTCTAGGGTGCGGTACTAAATCGCCTTGAGAATCTCATTCTGGCGCAGCAGTTAAACCGCTGCTAGGGCGCCTTAGTGGGATGAACAGGCTTCGAACGAATGTCCGTAATGGCCCTTAGCTGACATGCCTCGCACCGTCGAATGTCCGCTTTCGGTGGTAAAGCGAACATCGCAATCGATGGCAACGTCCCAAGGCGGACATCACTGAGCTCTTCCAATATCCCAATTTAAGTCGTTACCATGCGCTTCTTTGG
>DASXST010000195.1:0-50229 GCA_036505835.1 Pseudolabrys sp.
GCTCACGCAATCGTAAGGGAAGGTGCCAAGGGCGTCGCGGCGGGGATGAACCCGATGGACCTCAAACGCGGCGTCGATCGCGCCGTCGAGGCAGTGGTCGAGGATCTGAAGAAGAACTCCAAAAAGGTGACCTCGAACGAGGAGATCGCGCAGGTCGGTACGATCTCGGCCAATGGCGACGCCGAGATCGGCCACTTTATTGCCGACGCGATGAAGAAAGTCGGCAACGAGGGGGTTATCACCGTCGAAGAGGCGAAGTCGCTCGAGACCGAACTCGAGGTAGTCGAAGGTATGCAGTTCGACCGCGGCTACATCTCGCCTTACTTCGTCACCAACGCCGACAAGATGCGGGTTGAAATGGAAGACCCGTATATCCTGATCTATGAAAAGAAACTTGCGGCCCTCAACGAACTGCTACCGCTCCTCGAGGCGGTGGTGCAGGCCGGCAAGCCACTCCTCATCATTGCCGAAGACGTCGAAGGCGAGGCACTCGCAACCCTTGTCGTGAACAAGCTGCGTGGCGGGCTCAAGGTCGTCGCCGTGAAGGCCCCCGGCTTCGGCGACCGACGTAAGGCGATGCTGGAAGATATCGCTATCCTGACCAGCGGCACCATGGTGTCCGCGGACCTCGGTATCAAGCTTGAGAACGTGACGATCAATATGCTCGGCCGAGCCAAGAAGGTGACAGTCGACAAGGAGAACACCACGATCGTGAGTGGTGCCGGCAAGAAGACCGATATTCAAGCGCGTATCGACCAGATCAAGGCCCAAATCGAGGAAACCACCTCCGACTACGACCGTGAAAAGCTGCAGGAGCGGCTGGCCAAGCTTGCCGGCGGCGTGGCCGTAATCCGCGTCGGCGGGGCAACCGAAGTCGAGGTAAAGGAAAAGAAGGATCGGGTCGAAGACGCGCTCAATGCGACGCGCGCCGCAGTCGAGGAAGGCATTGTTCCCGGCGGCGGTGTGGCGCTGCTGCGGGCCAAAAAGGCCGTCGGCCGCATCCACGACGAAAATCCGGATGTCCAGGCCGGTATTGATATCGTCCTCAAGGCGCTGGAATCACCACTCCGCCAGATCGCGGAGAATGCCGGAGCGGAGGCCTCCCTGGTTGTCGGCAAGATTATGGATGACAAGTCGGAAACCTACGGTTTCGACGCCCAGGAGGAAAAATATGTCGACATGATCGACGCCGGTATTGTCGATCCCGCCAAGGTGGTCCGCACGGCGTTGCAGGATGCGGCCTCGGTTGCGGGCCTTTTGGTGACCACGGAGGCCATGGTCGCCGAAGTGCCAAAGGAGCCTGCCCCCGCAATGCCTGGCGGCATGGGTGGCGGCATGGGCGGCGGAATGGGCTTCTAAACCCCTTCGACGCAAATCAAGAGGGCGCAGCGGGAGCTGCGCCCTCTTTTATTGGTATGACGCGATCGGGTCGTAGCTGTAGATCCAATCCTTGCTTAGCAAATCCGCCCTCGGTGTTTCGAAGCGGTCGAGGCGCAAGACGCGCTTGAGGCGGGCCCATGGCGAGTGCAGATGGAAGATCTCACCTTGCGCCCGTGCCGCAAGCTGGATTCTCGCCGTGCGCGGCCGTCGTTCGGCCTCGTAGGCGGCAAGCGCGGCATCGGGATCGTGCGGCACGAGCTCGCGCGCAAGCACGTAGCCGTCCTCGATTGCTGACGCAGCGCCTTGCGACAAGAACGGTAGCATCGGATGGGCGGCATCGCCCAGCAGCGTAACGCGCCCTCGCCCCCACTGCGGCAGCGGATCCCGGTCGAACAGTCCCCACTTGAAGCATTGCTCGACACGCTCAAGCACAATGCGCAGATCACGATGCGCCATCGAGAATGCCGAAAGCACGTCTTCGCGTCGCCCCTCGACGGACCAGGATTCCTCCACCCAATTGTCTGTTTCTGTTACCGCCACGAGGTTGAGCAGCGCGCCGCCGCGCACAAAATAGGCAACGATATGGCCGCGTCGGCCCATCCAATAATTCATGACCGGCTCGAGATGATTTTCTGGCAGCGCGTTGACCGGGATCAGCGCACGCCAGCACATGTTGCCGGTAAAACGGACATTTTGCTTGCCGTGAAGAATGGCGCGCACCGTCGAAAGTATCCCGTCGCATCCCACCACGACATCGAAGCGTTCGCGTTCGCCGCCACTGATCTCGACGATCGCACCATCCTCAACCGGCTCGACTCCCACGCAGCGGGCGTTCAACCTTATGTCGGCGCCATCCAGCGCGGCGGCCAAAATTTCAAGAAGATCGGCACGATGAATTTGAAACCAGCCGGCGCCGAACCGCTCGGCCATGGCGCCTTTGGCTTGAGTGCGAAATAACACCTCCCCGGTCGTCATGTCGCGTGTAAGCATGAAACCGGGCTCGAAACCTTTTCGGCGAACGGCGTCCTCTAGCCCGATTGCACGCAAGATCTTCGTTGAATTGGGCGTGATCTGAATGCCGGCGCCGACTTCTTTCAGCTCGCCTGCTTGCTCGAAGACGACGGGCCCAAACCCGCGCTCGCGCAATGCGACGGCGGCGACCAACCCGCCGATCCCGCCACCGATCAACGCGATGCGCGGCTTTGTTGCCATGGCTTCTCGCTAGTGGTCGCTTGGGCGAAACTTCAACGGAGTAGGCCCGACAAGCACGATGCCTCCGTTTTCCCGTTGCCACGCGGTGACCTGCGCAAGATCGACGAGCAGCTTTTCGTCCGCCTTGATTCGCTCTGGCGTGCATTGTCCGGCGCTCAACATTTCGGGCAAGCCTTCCGGCAAAGGACCCGGCTCGATCTTTATGGCGCTGCCGGAAATGTCCACACGCGCGGACACGGTTTTGCACCAGAGGTCGAAGTTCGCATCGCCATTCGTCTCGACGACCAAAATTGGCATGCGCTTACCCGGCCGCATTGGCGCAGAATCGAGTAATAGCTCCTGATCGAATGGAAACTCGTCGGCAGCCGCACCGGAAATCAAAAAAGAGAGCGCAAGGAGTGCGCCAGCAACGTGGCGAATCATTCCGTCCCAACGAGCGTCGTTACCAGCCATTGTGCTGTGCGCAGCAACCGGGCGTCATCACCAGGCGCGCCGATCAGTTGTACGCCAAGCGGCATGTCATCCTCGCCGGTTAAAAGTGGCAGCGTGATGGCGGGCAGGCCGAGCAAAGTCCATAGCGTGCAAAACACCGGATCGCCGGTCGCCTCGCCCTTCGGCGCAACGCCGCGCGCAGCCGGCGTGATGATGGCGGTGCATTCCTGCTGGAACAGTTCCTCAACCGCCTCCCGCATGGCACGGCCCTGGGCGATGGCAGCGAGATAATCCGTCGCGCCGACTTTGCGCCCTTCCGCAATCAGATCGCGGAATTGCTTGCTCACCTTATCGCCACCTGGGTCAGTCAGTTTGCCCAGATTATGCGCCATCTCGGTAGCCATGATCGCCCGATGTGCGCTCCAGGCGGACGCATATCGCTGTGGAAGATCGTAGCTGAAACAGGCATCGCCGAGTTCCTTCGCCAGGTCCTCGAAGGCTTCGCGCGTATCGGCATCGGCCTTGTCCCACATCGGCGTCTTCACGAATGCCAAACGGGGATCGAGTCCGAATTTTCCCCTCGCGGTCTCGCGAAAGTTGCGCGCCCCTAGCGGCCGGGTGTCCGGATCGTCCGGGTCGAAGCCGGCGATCGCGTCGAGAGCCAGGGCAATGTCCTCGATTGAGCGCGCAAAAGGCCCGATATGATCGAGCGTCCGCGACAATGGCAGCACGCCAGCACGTGAGACCAGGCCGTGGCTGGGCTTCATGGCGAACACGCCACAGAATGCCGCCGGGCGGATGATCGAGCCGTTTGTTTGCGAGCCAAGCGCGATCGGGACCATTCCCGCGGCGACCGCAGCCGCCGAGCCTGAGGACGAGCCACCCGGAGTGCGCGCTGGGTCGCGCGGGTTTCGGGTCTTGCCTGGGCTGAAATAGGCGAACTCGGTCGTCACTGTCTTACCGACAATAACGGCACCGGCCGCGCGCAATTTCGAAACCACAGTCGCGTCGGTGCGCGGCCGCCGGCCGGCGAGTAACGGCGACCCGCATTCAGTCGGCCAGTCCTCGGTCTCGATGATGTCCTTGACTGCGACGGGGACGCCATGCAGCGGCCCGATCGGACGGCCGCTCCTGCGCCATTGGTCGGCTTCACGCGCCTGCGTCAGCGCGCGTTCACGGTCGAGATGCGCGAACGCCTTGACCGTGCCCTCGACCGCATCAATGCGATCGAGACATGCCCGCGTGACTTCCTCGGACGATACGGCGCCACTGGCGATTTCAGCGGCGGCTTGCGTGGCGGTCAGCGCCGATAAATTTTTGTCGGCCAAGCGAACAAGTCCCGCTCAGTTGCCGTAGAGGTATTTCGGCAGCCAGAGAGTCATGCCCGGCCAGAAATACATCATGACCATGCACAGGATCACGATCAGCATGTACGGCATCATGCCGCCGAAGATCTGGTTCAGCGTAACGTGCGATGGAGATACGCCCTTGAGATAAAATGCCGACATTGCGACCGGCGGCGACAGGAACGCCGCCTGCAGGTTGACGAACACGAGCACGCCCCAGAGCACCGGATCGATATTGAAATGCTTCAACAGCGGCAGAAAGATCGGCACGAAGATGACGATGATCTCGGTCCATTCCAATGGCCAGCCAAGAAGGAAAATGATCGCCTGCGACAGGATCATGAACTGCACCGGCGTCATGTTGAGCGAAAGAACCCACTGCTCGACCAGGGCCTGACCGCCGAGAATCGCAAATACGCCCGAGAAGAGCGCCGAACCGACGAACAGCCAGCACACCATTGCCGTTGTCTTGGCGGTGAGGAAGACTGCTTCCTTGGTGCGCTTCCAGTCCAGGGTTCTGGCCTGAACCGCGAGCAGGAACGCACCCGCGGCGCCGACGCCGGCGGACTCGGTCGCGGTCGTAATTCCGAACAGGATCACCCCCAGCACCACGACCGTGAGAATGCCGAGCGGCATGATCGATGTTGAGAGCAGCTTGATTACTTCGAGCCGGTCGGCATTCAATCGTGAATAGTAGCGGATCTGCCACAACAGGCAGATCAGCGCGATGGCGCCAAACCACCAATAGAACGCCGTTGGCGGGCCAAAATCCGCGGCTACCGCCTCTTTTTTCAGGCCAGTCATTCCAAGCTGCTGCACGCCCTCGACCGCAGCTTCGGGACCGTGCTGCGGGTGGATGACCACGTACCACCAGGTCAACGCAAGCGTGCCGCCGACGATGAGAAATGGGACCAGGGAATAACCAAAATTCTTGAGAATTGTTAAATAACTGACGCGATCCTTGTCGGTCTGAATCGCCAGTGCGCGAGACGGCGAAAACAGAGCCGAGCCCAATCCAACAAACATGTTGTTTGAATACGCGGCCTGGAATTTCCGCATCCACTCGGCCACCGGTACCCTCGTCTGCTCTTCGGGCAGCGGTGGCGCGATCTTCGGATTTATCATCGCCCAACCGACGATATAGACGAGATAAAGGAACGCCAGGAAGAAGCCGGGGAACATCGCCGCCGCATAGAGCTTGACGACCGATTGGCCGGCCACTGCGGCGTAAACGATGATCATGACCGACGGCGGAATGAGAATGCCGAGCGTGCCGCCCGCTGTAATGACGCCGGACGCGAGTTTGACGTCATAACCGGCGCGCAGCATCGGGTTGAACGCGATAACGCCCATCAACACCACGACCGCACCCACAAGACCCGAGGCGATTCCCCAGAAGGTGCACACGATCAGCGTGGCAACGGCGAGTGAAGCCGGCACGCGGCGAAAAGCAAGCTGGATCGAGTAGAACATTTTGTCGACCAGGGCCCCGCGCTCCATCACGTAGCCCATGAGGACGAAAAGCGGGATGGAAATGAGGACGTCGTTGGTCATCGCGCCATAGGTGCGCTGGACCATCAGGTCGAAAACGCCATTCTCCCACCAGAACTGGCCGCTTTTAAAATACGCGATAAATCCGAACACGATCCCGAGGCCCATCAGCGTGAACGCCGTCGGGAACCCCATCATGATCACGACCACGATGAGGCAGAGCATCAAGAGGCCGAGGGCTGGATCGCTCATTTCTGCAGATCTCCACCCATGCCGCGCTGGCGCGCAATTTCGTCGATGTCTTTGGCCCGTTCTATCGCCATCTTGCGCGACGCTTCGTCGACGTATTCGCTATGCGCCAACTGTTCCTCGACGACGTCGATTTCGGCTACGTCTTTGAGTCGGCTTGGCCACTCCCCGGTCCGCAGGCATACGACGCAGCGTATGATTTCGGCGAGTCCCTGGATCATCACGAGTACGCCGGCAAGAGGAATTACGAACTTGAATTGCCAGACCGGCGGACCATTTGCGGTTACATTCGAATGCTCGTTAATCCTCCAGGACTCGCCGAAGAAGATCCAACCCGAATAGATCAGAGCCAAAATCCCGGGAATGAAAAACAGAATGTACAGAAACAGGTCGAGGCTTGCCTGCATGCGCGGCCGCATCGAGCTGTAAAGAAAATCGCCGCGCACATGCGCGTTCTGCGCCAGCGTATAGGCGCCGCACATCATGAACAGCGTGCCGTACAGCATATTTTCGAGGTCGAATACCCAGGCCGTCGGTGCGTTCAAAATGTAGCGTTTGAAAACTTCGACACAAACGATCGTCGTCAGCACGACGAGCAGCCAAGCAAACATCTTGCCGACCCAGGTGCTGATTTCATCAATCGTATGAAGGACGCTTTGAACGTTCATTATTGCCGCTCCCAGCGGGTATCTTGGAACAACAAAGCACCATCCCGTTTTCTGCGGAATGGTGCCCTGTCAGTTCAGTTCGCCGTCAGATTGGCTTCTTTGCGTTCGGACCAAAGTAGTGGAGGAATGCCATCTTACGATCGACGACTGTATCCTGTTCCCATTGGACCGCCCGCTTGGCGAAGACAAGCTGCGATTCGACGATTTCCTTGAACAGCGGGTTTTCCGCAGCTTTCTTCCTGGCGACATCGTCGAAGACTTCGAGCTGCCGCTTTAGGATTGCGTCGGGAGTCTTATAAACCTTGACGTTGTCCTTGGTCTGCAGCTCGATGTAGTCCTTCGAGTAGCGATCGATCGATTTCCACTGCATGTCCTGCGATGCCGCTTCAACGGCGTTGGAGATGATCGCTTTCAGTTTGTCGGGAAGTGCGTCGAACTTCGTCTTGTTGAACGTGATCTCGAGCTGTTCGGCATTCTGGTGATAGCTCTGTAGCATGTAGACCTTGGAAACGTCGGCGAAGCCGAGGATGCGGTCGGACGTTGCGTTGTTGAACTCGGCCGCCTCGAGCAGGCCGCGATCCATCGCCGCGACGATTTCGCCGCCAGGCAGCGCGTTGACCGCGGCGCCCATTCCGGTGAACACGTCAATCGATATGCCGACGGTGCGGAACTTGAGGCCCTGGAAATCGTCTACCTTGGTGATCGGCTTCTTGTACCAGCCGAGCGGCTGCGTATACATCGGGCCATAAGGGAACGAAACGACATTGGCGTTGATCGACGCGTAAAGCTTTTGCAGAAGCTCCTTGCCGCCGCCGTATTTGTGCCAGGACAGCAGCATATTGGCGTCCATGCCGTAGCCAGGGCCGGAGCCCCACAACGCGAGCGCCTGCTGTTTGCCATAGTGATAGACGAGCACGCCATGACCGCCGTCGAGCACGCCCTTCGAAACGGCATCGAGCAGCTGGAAGGCAGGCACGACGGCGCCGGCCGGCAGCACTTCGATCTTCAGATCGCCGCCAGTCATATCGTTGACCTTCTTGGCGAAGTCGTTCGCGTACTCGTGGAAGATGTCCTTCGACGGCCACGTGCTCTGCCATCGCATATTGATGGGGCCCTGCGCCTTGACGACAGTCGGTGCGACCACCGCTGCGCTGGCTACTGCCGCACCGCTCAAGAACTTGCGCCGGGTCGAAGCCCCAGACAGTTTTTTGTTGGACATTTTGGATTTCCTCCCTTGGATCACTAACCCGTGAACATTTATTGCCGGGTCTTATTCCATGACCCGGTTTTTGCGTGTATCTGGCAACTCGTGTGATTTGATCGTACGAGGTGCGGCGACCGGAAGCAATATTGGGCCGCACCGGGGTACGTCAATGCAAAAGCATCTGAAGGACGCCCTTGATAGACCCCTTTTTATGGGCTGAATCCGAGGAAATGGATCAAAACCCGGCCGGCACTGGCCATAAGTAGAAGGTGCTGGCCCAGCCTCCTCTGCAATCCGTTCTGACAGGAGACCTGCCGTGAAAGGCATATTCTCGACGCTTGCCATCGTGTGGCGAATTGCCGGCCCCTATTTCTTTTCCGAGGACCGTTGGGCAGGGCGAATTCTCCTGGCAGCGGTGATCGCGATCGAGTTGTCGATCGTGGGGATTAACGTCCTTCTCAATTCGTGGAACAACACTTTTTATAACGCGCTGCAGGACAAGAACTGGGACGAGTTCATCTATCAACTCGGTTACTTTTGCGTCCTTGCGGCGATCTTCATCGTACTCGCGGTTTATCAGATCTATCTCAATCAATGGCTGCAGATCCGCTGGCGGCGGTGGCTCACGCAGAAGTATCTGGATCGGTGGCTGGGCGGCGCAAATCATTATCGGATGCAGTTGCGCGGCGATGCTGCCGATAATCCGGATCAGCGCATTGCAGAGGACGTGAAGGAATTCATTGATTCCGGTGCAACGGGGGTTGGCATCCTGCCGATCGGGCTGGGTCTTCTGAATTCGGTGGTGACCCTCGGCTCGTTCGCCGTGATCCTCTGGAATTTGTCCGGAACGGCCCCTCTGCATATTTTCGGCACCACCTGGATGATCCCCGGCTATTTGTTTTGGGTGGCGCTCGTTTACGCCGTCATCGGAACTATCCTCACGCATTTGGTCGGCCGCGCACTGACGGCGCTTAATTTCCAGCAGCAGCGCTACGAAGCCGATTTCCGCTTCAATCTTGTGCGCGTGCGCGAGAATTCCGAGCAAATCGCGCTCCTGGACGGCGAGCACGCCGAGCGGCACCGGCTCCTGATGCGGTTCGGCAACATCGTGGGAAACTGGCTTGCCATCATGTCGCGACAAAAGAAGCTCACGTTCCTCACCGCCGGATATGGCCAGGTATCGTCTGTCTTCCCCTTTATCGTCGTAAGCCCTGCCTATTTTGCCGGCGCCATCCAGCTGGGCGGCTTGATGCAGACGTCCTCGGCCTTTGGCAGCGTGCAGGGGGCGCTTTCGTTCTTCGTCACCGCTTATCGCAACATTGCCGAATGGCGAGCGGTTGTCGAAAGGCTGGCGGGTTTCGACGAAAATATTGCCGCAGCGGAAGCGGTGGCAACGACGCCACCGGTTATTAGGCTGACACCGAGGGATGCAAATGCCGTCAGCTTCAAGGATCTGGCGGTGCGACTGCCCAACGGCAAGCCGCTCGTCAATGCCAGCGATGTTACAATCAAGCTGGGCGAACACGTATTGGTAAGCGGTCCATCCGGTTCCGGCAAATCCACCCTATTCCGCGCACTGGCAGGGGTCTGGCCGTTCGGAAGCGGCACGATCACCGTGCCGAAGAATACGCGCGTGATGATCCTCCCGCAGCGGCCGTACTTCCCGATTGCGCCGCTTGCGGCAGCGGTCGCCTACCCTGCCGAACCTGGCACCTTCGATGCCGGGCGCGTGGCGGAGCTGATCAAGGAATGCGGCTTGCCGGCACTTGCGTCTCGCATTGAGGAAGAAGCGCACTGGAATCGAATGCTGTCCCTTGGCGAGCAGCAGAGGCTGGGCATCGCTCGCGCGCTTCTGTACGAGCCGGACTTCTTGTTTCTGGATGAGGCCACTGCTTCACTCGACGAGCCCGCTGAGGCCCAGCTTTATCAATTGCTTGAGCGAAGGCTCAACCGCGCCACCATCGTGTCGATCGGACATCGTGCGACGCTTGCAGCATTTCATCGACGTCGCTTGGCGCTTAATCGCGAAGGCGATCACTACACCGTGCAGGAGACGACCCTGGCGCCCGCGTCATAGATCATTGCGCGGCCAATCAAGCCGGCGCACCTACCTGCGAAGGCAAGTGCAATTTTCCGGCGGTTGTCGGACCACAAAAAGAAAGAGTGGCGGCCGATCGCAGCCGCCACCCTCTCAGGGACAGACTCTGGCTTACTCTTACTTCAGACTGCCGAGCGTAAGATCAGCGGAGAGCTTGGCGACGAAAGCGGCACTGCACCAGTTGGAGCCAAGGCCACTCGGATTGATCGGGGTTACGTTGCTGAAGCCGCTGGCAGTGAAGGAGCTGGTAAACGCGTTGCAGTTACCCTTGTTGAGATCGGTGTCGTAGTAACGCAGATCCAAGGTGAAGACCTTCCAGGTAAAGCCGAGACCAACGTTCCAGGTGTTGTAGTCCTTGTAAGGAATGCCGTTCGCAAAGATCCCAGTTGTAACGCCGCCGGTTGCAATCAGTGTGTTTGCCGGGATGCCGTAGAAATTGTCGGTGGTTCCCAGCCACTGGCGGCCAAATTCACCCGACACATACCAGCCGAACGGACCGAACGCCATTTTTTCGGGAGCGGTGAACTTGATGGTGCCGGAGAGATACTCACCGTCCGCACCAGAGTGCAAGAACGACGGCGTGTAGTAGAAGTTTACGCCGAATGCCCAGTCGCCGGCGGTGTAAACACCCTTGGCATAGACTTCCCAGAAGCTCAGGTTCTTTTTGATGACGTTGCCACCAACGCCATTGAAGGTCGATGGAATGACTCCCAATCCACCACTGTTAATGAGGCAGTCGGTACCGAATGCATCGGTGTTGAAGCACTGACCACCCGGATAATAGTAGTACCAGAATCCAAAATCGAGAGCGAGCGGACCGAAGGTCGGCCGCACCCCGCCATAGAAGTCGATCTCGGCGGCTGCACGGTTCGGGAAGCTTATGCTCTCCCCCGAGATGCCGGCGTACAACTGCCAGTTCGGAACGATGTTGTAGCGCGGCTCGAAATAGGCGGCGACCGAAGGCTTGTGATTCGATTGCGTGATGCCGCGGAAGATATAGTCATTCATGACGCCCGCGCCGAAGGCGATATCCCACGGGCTCGGCGGCGGAGCCGGAGCCACCACGGGAGCCTTCGCCGGCATATCCGCCGCGAATGCGGGTGAAGCGGCCGAGGCCGCGAGTGCCGCCAAAAGCGACAACGCAACTTTCTTCATTGAATCTGCCCCTTTTATTCGACCGGCCCGAAAATGCCCGAACCGATCCCCATTGCCTGTCATCTTGCGTACAGAGCCGCCAACCTCCCCGGCTGCGATCGATCTGGGCGCTTTTGACGGGGAAATTTAGACCTGTGACGGCTCGCCGCGGCAAGCCAAAAACGGGGGCAACTGCCGCCTTTTTAGGCGAATTGGCCTGTTACCGCGAGAAAGCCGGCGCGTGTTGCGTGGATGTCACAATTTCGGCCCGCTATCCGGCGTTGCGAGCCATGGATTCGGCCGGGGGCGCACAGTTTTCCACATGGAGTCACCGGTTGACTCGAGCCGGTTCTACAACGGCTGTGCGCTCGCGCTTCAGGCCGCAGCCGCTTTCTTGCGATTGGCCTCGAGGCGCGAGTCGACCAGCGCGACAATCTGATCGATGACCGGATGGCTCATGCCCTTCTGCTTTGCGATCAGCTGCACCAGCTTGTCGGCACGTTCGATATTCGGCGCGCCGTTTTGCAGCGCGCGCGCCGCCGACGCGGGCCGCGTCAGGCTTTGCGCCGCAGCGGCATATTTCTCGAAAGGCACGAGGTCGCTTGGCGAAGCTCCCAGCTTCACGCAAAGGTCGAACACGAAATTGTAAACGGAGCGCGCTTCCTCAATGTTCGAATGTACCGCCTCTTGCGCGGTGCGCATGCCGTCTTTCGTGATGCAACGGTAGTTGCCGGCGAGCAGCATCGACCACTTGGCAAGCGGCACAAAGATCGAATCATGCACGCGCAGTTTCACCGGTAGCTCGATTTTGCCTTCGGGCGCATCGAAGCGAACGGCATCGATGTCCTTTTCAAGCTGACGCAATATGCCTGTGTGGATGTCGTTGTCGAACTTGGCGACCTTGAAATTGGTTGGCAGGGTCACCTGCAGTGCGTTCACTTTCTCGTCGGGTGGACGGATCGCCTGCGGGTCGGGACTGCACAAGGTCAGCAGGCCTGGATTAAAATTGTCCCACACACTGGGATCGGTATAGGCGGGTTTAAGTGAATCGTAGTTGAGACCGGGAATTCGTTTCACGTAAGGAAGTGGCGGCATGTTCATGATCGACATGCACGGCACTCTCGATTTCGCCACTGAATCCAGCAATTCACGAACGCCGGGCGAGCGGTATTGAGGCTCCTGCATGGCGAGGCCAACGAGATCATAGTCTTTCGGATTGACTCCGCCTGGACCGCCGGCGCTGACTTTGCCCGGCAGCTTGCGCGAGTCGATCTCGACCGGCTCCATGCGGCCTTTGACCGGCAGCCGCACGCGAAATCCTTCGGCGTTAATCAAGTCCGCTTCCGCTGGCAGGCAGATCAGATGCACCGAATGGCCGCCAAAGAGGATCTTGGAAGCGAGCAGCGATCCATAGGACGCGCCCATGATCAGAATTTTATAAGTTGCCGGCATTGCCGCCTCCCTGATTCTCGGTCGTAAAAAGCGAAAGAATCCCGGCCCTTAGGGCCATAGCCCCGTGGCTGCATGCTATGCGGCCCATCATATCGATGCAATCGGGACCGCCAACGATCAGCGAGGCGGTCATACGCTGAGCGGCGACCGCCTCGCTGAAGCGCGCGTGTGCTAGTGCCCTTCTGTCTTCTCGCCGCCGAACAAACCGCCAAAAAGCGTCTGCGATGTCGGGCTCCCTGCGGGCTCAGTTGGCCCGGGAGGAGGAACTTCGGCCCTGCTTGGAGTTGTCTTCCTCTTTGCCCTCGTCCTTCTCGCCGTTTTCTTCATTCCCTTTTTCTTGCGTGCCGAGGCGGCACGTTTGACCGTCCTCGATCCCCTCGATTTTTTCGCTTTCGCCTTCTTGCGCTTCTTCGCCATGATGGCCCTCCGCTGACTCAATCAGTCTCCAGTGAACCGACTATTTCGCCCGAACGTGTTACCGCGCCGAAGCTCTCCGTTTCACCAATTCAACAAGCGGGCCTGGCACCGGGCCGCCGGTGGCCCAGTCCAGCAATTCGACCGTATGCACGACCGGAATGTTGGTGCCGGCGGCAAGCTGCATGATGCAGCCGATGTTTCCGGTTGCGATTGCATCTGGCTTGAGGAGTTCGATGTTGGCAACCTTGCGCGCGCGTAGTTGTTCCGCCAGTACCGACTGAAGGATATTGTACGTGCCCGCAGAACCACAACACAAATGACCTTCCGGCACGTCTTTGACCACGAATCCCGCTTTAGAGAGCAGGTTTTTCGGCTGGCGCAATACCTTCTGCCCGTGCTGAAGGGAGCAGGCGGCGTGATAAGCAACCGTCAGCGGCGCCGAGGCGCCTGCTTCACGCAAGCCAAGCACGGCTAGGTATTCCGTCACATCCCGCGTGCACGCCGAAACGCGAGCAGCCTTTGCGGCATACGCGGGATCGTTGCGAAGAAGAAAACCGTAGTCCTTGATCGTCGTACCGCAGCCGGAAACGGTAACCAGGATGGCGTCCAGCCCTTGTCCTTCGAGTTCACGCGTCCATGCATCAATATTGTTGCGGGCTTGTGACAGCGCCTCGTCCTCCCGCCCCATGTGATGGGCCAGCGAGCCGCAGCAGGCTTCGCCTGCTGCGCGAACGACCTCGATACCGTGACGGTTGAGCAAGCGGATGGCAGCCTCATTCGTGGATGGCGCGAGCACCGGGTTAATGCAGCCGGACAGCAGGGCGACCCGCCCGCGCCGCTTCCCCTCCGGAGGATAAACCTTGCCCGACCGCTCTGCTGGCGGGGCGGGTTTGCGCCGCGGCGTCAACCGCAACATCGCCGACACCGGACGCATGCCAAGGGCGGCAAATACCGGCGCCAATGGCCGAGCGATCAGGCCTGCGACCACCGCAAGGCGGAAGAGCCGCGGGTTCACCAACACGCGGGCTAATACTGCACGCATGGCGCGATCGATGGCCGGCCGTTTGTAGGTTTTCTCGATACGCTCCCTGGCGTAATCGACCAGATGCATGTAGTGCACGCCGGATGGACAGGTCGTCATGCAGGCCAGGCAGGACAAGCAGCGATCGATGTGCTTAACCACCTCAGGAGTCGCCGGCATGTCCTGTTCCAACATTTCCTTGATCAGGTAGATGCGTCCGCGCGGCGAATCGAGTTCGTCGCCGAGCAGGACGTAGGTCGGACATGTCGCGGTGCAGAAGCCGCAATGGACGCAGGCACGAAGGATTTTCTCCGAAGATGCGATCTGCGGATCCATGAGTTGTGTGATGCTGAACGAAGTCTGCATCTCAAATACCCGCCCACATTCGCCCGGGATTGAGAACACCCTTCGGGTCGAAGCTCTCTTTTACCCGCTTGGCGAGGGCAAGCGAGGCTGATTCCTCCGGCGCAAATACGTCGACGGCGGCTCGTACCGCGGTTGGCGCCCGGACCAAAGTGGCATGTCCGCCGACCGCGGCCACGGCACGACGGATCGCAGCCGCATCGGGCTCGCTGGCGAACGGCATCGCCACCCAAATGAGGCCACCGGCCCAGTCATAGAACATTTGCGCAGCGGGCGTAATGGCGAGGGCGATTTGGTGACCGCGACTCGGGGCGACTGAAATGCGCCAAAGCGGCCGCGCAAGCGCCGTGTCCACCGCAAACGGCTTGACGTTGCGAATGTCATGCCAGAGCGCGCGCGAGTTTCTTTCCTCCACAATCGATACCGCGCCGAAACTTTTCATCTGTGTCGCAAGAGCTTCTTTGCGATGAGCGACGGAAGGCGCGAACCCCTCCAGCCTCAGCACTGTGGAGGGTTGCGATTTCGGCACGCCATCGAACCATGCTGCGATGTGGTCAGGCAGATGCGCTGCTCCAGAGACATCGCACGAGGAACCCATGGCGGCGGCCATGGCCGCGCACGCCCGTGCATCATCCAGACCGGCAATGACCACGGTTGCCTCGGTCTCAGCCTTGGGCAGGACCTTCACGGTGATATCGGTCATCGCGGCAAGCGTGCCCCAGGATCCGGCAAACAGCTTGCAAAGATCGTAGCCGGTGACGTTTTTTACCACGCGACCACCGGATCTAATCGTCTCGCCCCGTCCGGTGACAGCGGTGACGCCGAGGAAATGGTCACGGGCAGCGCCCGATTTGATGCGGCGTGGTCCCGAAAGATTGCCGGCTATGACGCCGCCCAGGGTGCCGCGGTTGGCTTCACCACCGAGCAACGGTCCGTAATCGATTGGCTCGAACGCCAGGGCCTGGTTATTTTTTTCCAGCAGTTCTTCGATTTCGGCAAGTGGCGTGCCGGACCGCGCCGAAAGCACCAGTTCGGCGGGCTCATACAGCGTAACCCCGGTCAACCCGGAAGCGTCGAGCGTCACGTCAGTCTGGCTCGGCCGTCCGATGGCGCGCTTGGTCCCGCGCCCGGCAAGTTCAAGCGCTTTGTCATTGCCAAGCGCCCAACGCACGGCATCTTCCACTTCCTTCGCATCGCGCGGCTTAAGAATGTTCTCTGTCATGGCCAGGCTCGAGCACCGGGACAAGCTCGGCAATGGCAGAGCTGAGTGATTGGCTCGGTACACATCAAAGAATCGACGTCATTCCGCCGCGCGTGCGGTCGGCTCCCGCGCGAAAGCAGGCATGACTTCGCGCGCGAAGCGGCGCAGCTGGTCAACTCCGCCGGCGATGGTAAGCAACACATAGGCCACGCCATTATCGCGCAACGCGTCGATCATCTCTCTGATTTCTTCAGGGGTGCCATAAAGGGCGTTTTCTTCAGTGGCCCCGGCCCTGTCGGCATAGGCGAGCACGTGCGACCCACCTTTAGCCGACGGATATCGTGACGCATCTATCGTGCGCCTCGTGTATTCCGCCTGGCGAACCAACGCAGCGTCCTTGTCAGCTTTGTCCTTCGCTACATAGAGCTGGCGCGCGACCGCCACCTGCATTGGGTCAAAACCGAGTCCATTGGCCTCGCGCTCGCCCCTGTAGATCGCAATCCGCTCGCCCAAGGTGGCAGGCGAAGCATATTGGTCGAGAATGAGGTTGAGTCCTCGCGCCGCCGCGCGCCTGATCGAAACCGGATTCCCGGCCGCCATCCAGAGCGGCGGGTGCGGCTTTTGCGCCGGCGGGGGCTCCACGACAATGTCTTCGAAATGCCAGAAGCGCCCTTTGTGTGAAAACCGCTCGCGGGTCGTCCAGGCACGCATCATCACGGCGAGGGCTTCCTCGAAACGGACGTCGGCTACTTCGGCCGAAATCTGAAAGCCCTTGAATTCGCTGTGGCGATATCCTTTTCCGATGCCAAGGTCGAGCCGACCAGCTGAGAGGAGATCGAGGGTGGCAGCCTCCTCCGCAAGCAATACCGGATTATGCCAGGGGAGCACGATCACCGCTGTGCCAAGCCGCAGGGTGGTTGTTCGCATCGCAAGCGCAGCGAGCAACATCAGCGTGGATGAAACCTGATTCCAGCCGCTGAAATGATGTTCGACCGAAAAGCTCGAATGATACCCCAGCGCTTCTGCTTCAACATTAAAATCGAGGAATTCAAAAAACCCCAGACCAGTGTCAGGGCCGAAGCCTGGAGCGTCGGCCTTAGGCGAACAAAACAAACCGAAGCGCATTTTCAAAACCTTGGAACATCGGGAAACGGCACCTTCCCAGCGTGGACATGCAGGCGGCCCAATTCGGCACAGCGATGCAATTGCGGAAACACTTTTCCGGGATTGAGCAGCCCCTTGGCGTCGAAAGCGCATTTCACGCGTTGCTGCTGGTTTAGGTCGATTTCCGAAAACATGGCTGGCATCAGGTCCCGCTTCTCCACGCCGATGCCGTGCTCACCGGATAGAACGCCGCCCACCTCAACGCAGAGTTTCAGGATTTCGGCGCCGAATTGCTCGGTCCTCTCCAGTTCGCCGGGCACATTGGCATCATAAAGAATAAGGGGATGCAGATTGCCGTCGCCGGCATGGAAAACATTGGCGACGCGCAGACCGTATTTCGCGGACATTTCTTTCATCCGCCTGAGAACCAGCGGCAGTTTGGCGCGCGGAATGGTGCCATCCGTGCAGTAGTAGTCGGGCGAAATGCGACCCATGGCGGGAAATGCTGCCTTGCGGCCGGCCCAGAAAAGCAGCCGCTCGTCTTCAGAGCGCGACGCCCTGCACGAGGTGGCGCCGCAGCCGTGCGCGATTTTTTCGATGCGCTCGATCAGATGATCGACCTCGGCCGCGGGTCCATCGACTTCAACGATCATCAACGCATCGACATCCAGCGGATACCCGGCTTGTACGAATTGTTCAACCGCCGCGATAGCAGGGCCGTCCATGATCTCCATCCCGCTCGGAATAATTCCGGCGGCAATGATGCGGGAGACGCATTCCCCTGAATCTTCCGACGTCGAGAACCCGACCAGCATCGCGCGCGCGGTCTCGGGCTTCTTGAGGATGCGCACGGTCACCTCGGTAACAACGCCGAGCAAGCCTTCCGACCCATTGATCAAACCGAGCAGATCATACCCGGACGCGTCGAGGTGCTTCCCGCCGAGCCGCAGCACCTCCCCCGTCATCAACACGATCTCACAACCCAGAACGTTGTTTGTGGTCATGCCATACTTCAGGCAGTGCACGCCGCCTGAATTTTCCGCCACGTTGCCGCCAATGGTGCAGGCTATTTGCGACGATGGATCGGGCGCGTAGTAAAAGCCGGCACGAGCAACTGCATCGCTCACCGCGAGATTGGTGACCCCAGGCTCGACCACCGCAACACGGCTGTCGAAATCTATTTCACGAATACGGTTGAATTTCGCCATGCCCAGCAGCACGCCGTCGGCAAGCGGCAGCGCCCCACCTGAAAGCGACGTGCCCGCTCCCCGCGGGACAACCTTGATGCCCTCGGCATGGCAGTAACGCAGCACGTCCGCGACCTGCTCGGTAGTCCCGGGCAGCACGACGACCATGGGAAGCTGTCGATAGGCGGTGAGGCCATCGCTTTCGTACGGCCTCAACGCGCGCTCGGCCGCGATCACGCCCTCACCGGGCACGATCGCGCGCAGCGCCGCGACTATGCGCTCACGGCGTTGCAGGATTGCGTTGTCCGGCTCCGGCATTCGCAGGGACATCGATTAGCTCCCGGATGCTCGTATATCTGTGCGCGGCCTCAGCGGAGACGGATAGCCTGCTCCGAGACGCGCGCTGTGACGATATCAGCCATTTGACGCCTAACACATAGGGCTGGCAAAAACCGTTGGAAACCGGACTGGGCTGGCGGGCGTTTGGCCTGCGAACGGGCATTCAGACGTCAAAATGGGAGCAGGGTAATGAAATCTGGACTTGCAATCGCAGTGATTATGGTCGCCTTGACGTCAGGCACTAGGGCACAGGACGTGGCCGCCGGCGAACAGTCGTTCAAGAAATGCCTGCCCTGCCATGACGCCCCGTCGCCGACCGCGAAAAACAAGGTGGGACCCGTGCTCAACGGCCTTGACGGCCGCCATTCCGGTACGATCCCCGACTATAGCTATTCGGACGCGAACAAGAATTCCGGGATCATGTGGGATGAGGCGACATTCAAGGATTACATCAAGGATCCGCGGGCCAAGATTCCGAATACCAAAATGATTTTTCCAGGGATCAAAAACGAAAAAGAGGCCGGCAACCTCTGGGCTTATCTCAAGCAGTTCGGGCCTGACGGCAATAAAAAGTAGATTGTCTCAACCGCTACCTTAAAGAATTTGCAGAGCAGGACTGCATTTGACCTTGGTCAAGGACAGCGGCGTGTGCTGAGACCTATGCTAAGCACATCCGGATTTGGAGAATTGCAGCATGGTGAAGGATATCATCGTCAACCTTGGATTGGGAGCGCGCGACCCCGCTAGCGTTTATGCCATTTCGGTGGCAGAGGCGTTCGAAGCGCATGTCCTCGGCGCCGCCGTTTCCTATGAACCCGTCATTCCAGGAAACGTATTTGGTGGTATTCCGCCGGAAATTATTGAGGGCCAGCGTCGCGAATCGGAAAACAAGGCGCGCGCCGCTGTCAGCCGGTTCGAACAAACAGCCAAACGCGAAGGACTTTCGTATGAAACCCGCATTCTGAACACCAGCATTGCAGACGCCGCCGCCCAACTCGGTCGTATTGGCCGACGCTTTGATCTTATTGTTCTCGGTCAGCCAGAGGCAGACAGCTGGACTCCGGACGAGGTCATCGATGAAACCGTGCTGTTCGAATCCGGTCGGCCGGTCATTTTCGTGCCTTTCATCCAGAAAGGAGGCATGACGCTGGATCACGTCTTGATTTGCTGGGACGGAAGCCGCGCCGCTGCGCGCGCCGTTGCCGACGCTTTGCCATTTCTGAAAAAAGCAAAGCAAGTCGAGGTTCTCATCGTTTCCGAGAAGCCAAACAAGGCAAATGAAATCCCGGGAGCCGACCTCGGCCAGCACCTCGCACGACACGGTCTTAAAGTGGAGATCAAGCACATTACGGCGTCTGACATCGGCGTGGCGCCGACCATCCTGTCGTACGCTGCGGATTCCGGAACCGACATGATCGTGATGGGCGGCTACGGCCACTCCCGGTTGCGGGAGTTTGTCCTCGGTGGCGTCACCCGCGGCATGCTCGAGTCAATGACAGTGCCGGTATTGATGTCGCACTAGCGCATTGCGGGAGGCGATGCGACGATGCTCGAACGCCACGTCGTGTTGCGCGACGGCGAGAAGGTTCTCATCCGGCCACTGAAGCCCGATGATGCAGCCCTTTACCCGGATTTTCTTGCAGAGGTGAGCGCTGACGATTTGCGCCTGCGCTTTTTTGTACCGATGCGCGAAGTCAGTCACGACCTGATCGACAAGCTCGTTCACTATGATCCTGAACATGCCATGGCTTTCATCGCCATCTCGGAACGGAGCGGCCGCATGCTCGGCGTTGTACGACTCCATGACGATCCCGACGGCGACGGCGCTGAATTCGCTATCCTTGTGCGTTCGTACCTCAAGGGTCACGGTTTAGGCTGGCTCTTGATGAAACGCATGATCGCTTATGCTCGTCAGAAAGGTTTGCAAATCGTGCACGGCCAGGTTCTGGACGAAAACGCAACCATGCTGCAGATGTGTTCCGAGCTCGGCTTTCATGTCGCCGATGACGAAGAGCCCGGAGTGAAAAGAGTGATGCTCGCGCTGGACGAGCTGCCGGCGCTCACCGAGACTTGATGAACTCACTTGTTACGCACTGCGCCACCAGACCCCGCGCCCGCGCATCAACCACGCCCAGAGCTCGCAGTGCCAGGAGCGTGGTCGTCTGCACGGCTTCGTGCGTTGCATTCGCCGACGGGGCGAGAGGTCCGACCACCCCCTCGAGCACCGCGCCGACAACGGCAGGCGCCGCGAAACGCGGGTCCTGGACAGGCAAATGGCCAGCGGCAACCGCGGCGGCGATGCGCTGTTCCATTTCACCGACCAATGCGCGGCGAAACCTGAGCCGCAAGGCATCGATGTCGGCATCGACCGGCTCGGCAGTCAACGCCCAGGCCAGCCGCCTCTCCTGCAATGCCCTCGCTGCAAAAGTGGCGATGCAGGCAGCCAGGGCCGACAGAGGCCCAGGTGCGGCATCGGCAGCGGCCCGCATTGCAGCGAGCTCGCGCTCAGCCGTGCCGGAGATCATTTCGCTGACAAGATCGTTCTTGGAGGGAAAGTAGCGATAGACGGTGCCCGCGGCGATGTCAGCGCGTTGCGCCACGGCAGCAATTTGCACCGCGCCCATGCCTTCCTCACCGGCAATCGATTGCGCCGCATCGAGAATTGTCTGCTCACGCTCGGCGAGCCGGCGTGCAATGTTCTCCGTGCGACGGTAAGGCATGAAATGAGTGAATGCTGATTCACAGCGATTAGGCAACCACAATCGGTGGACAACCTTATTTTCTAGTTTTGATGCGTACCGCTAGCGCCGCCACCGCCAGCTAGCGACTTTTCCCGAATCCCGCGCAGGGTCGCGGTGGGCGTAATCGCTTCCGGATCGATCTTCAGGTGGATGATCGACGGCTTGCCGGACGCGTGCGCGGCGGCAAACGCAGCCGGAAAATCGGCGGTTTTTTCCACGACGGCTCCGTAGCCGCCGAATGCGAGCGCGTACGCAACGAAATCCGGGTTGCGAAGTGCAGTCGCAATCACGCGGCCTGGATAGTCGCGCTCCTGATGCATACGGATGGTGCCATAGATGCCGTTGTCTGCGACCAGGACAATCACCGGCAGCTGGTATTGAACTGCCGTGGCAAAGTCCTGCCCCGTCATCAGGAAGTCGCCATCTCCGGCAACGCAAACAACGATGCGATCGCGAAAGAGCGTCTGCATCGCAAGCGCGGCGGGCAAGCCATATCCCATGGATCCCGAAGTCGCGCCCACAAGACCGCCGAACTTGCGCACGCGATAGAAGCGATGCACCCAGCCGGAGAAGTTTCCCGCGCCCTGCGTCACGATCGCGTCGGGCGGCAGGTTGTCCCGCAGCCAGATCATCACGTCGCCAAGATTGACCGCGCCTGGCACGGACGTCGCCTTCTCGCTCCAGGCGAGATAATCCGCATGCGCGGCATCGGACTCACCGCGCCAGGCGATCTCCTTTGGCGGCTGCAGGGTGTCGAGCGCGGCGCAAAATTCAATTGGAGATGCGTTGATGGCGAGATGCGAATGATAGACACGGCCGAGCTCGTCGGCGCCTGGGTGGACATGAACCAGTTTGATCTGCGGCTCGGGAATGTCGAGGACGCTGTAACCTTGCGACGGCATCTCGCTGAACCGACCCCCAATCAGCAGAAGCAGATCGGCGCCCTTCACGCGTGCAAGCAGTTTCGGATCGGGGCCGATGCCGAGGTCGCCGGCATAGCAACGGTGCATCGCATCGAACAAATGTCCACGCCTGAAGGTCGTGGCCATCGGCAGTGCGAACCGCTCGGCGAAGCGCATCAGCGCAGCCGTCGACCCTTCGTTCCATCGGCTCCCTCCGATCAGCGCGATCGGCCGCTTCGCGAGCCGCAACAGCTCCTGCAGCCGGTTCATGTCGGCGGCGCCCGGCGAGGTTTCCACTCCTTCAAATGCCCTGGCATCCGGCACGGATACGCGTTCACGGAGCATGTCCTCGGGAAGCGCGATCACGACCGGTCCTGGCCGACCGTTGCAGGCCGTGTGAAAGGCGCGCGAAACGATTTCCGGGATGCGAGCAGGATCGTCGATTTCCGTTGCCCATTTGGCCATCGAGCCGAACACGGCGCGATAATCGAGCTCCTGGAAAGCTTCGCGGTTCCGCATGTCGCGGGCAACCTGACCGACAAATACGATCATCGGCGAGGAATCCTGGCGTGCAATGTGGACACCGGCCGATGCATTGGTGGCACCTGGTCCGCGCGTCACAAAACAAATCCCGGGCATCCCGGTCACCTTGCCGACTGCCTCTGCCATCATCGCGGCCGTGCTCTCGTGACGGCAGACAGTCAGCTTGATATCGCTGCCATGGAAGGCATCGAGCGCGGCAAGGTAGCTTTCGCCCGGCACGCAAAAAGCGTGCTGCACCCCATGGATCGACAGTTGGTCGATCAGGATTTCGCCGCCGGTGCGTGCATTGTCCTTGCCGCGCATTGGAATTACTTGACGATCTTTGCCGGCGGAATTTTCGGCGAGAATGGAGCGGGTGTCATCAACCAGTTGGCCTGCTCGATAATATTTCCGGCTTTCGCATTCTCCGAGAGGAAGTGCTTCCAGTCCGGATCTTGCATCATCTTTGCACGTTTTTGTTCGCGATCTGCCGCGCTCTCGTAGACCCAGCCATGCACCAGCGTGTTGAGCTGACCTGTTTCGCTGACGAGGTAATAATGCGGCTCGCCCATGTATCGCAGCTGCACGGGGTAGGCCAGCTTGCTGTAGAGGTCGAGCTGCGCTGGCACTCTGCCTGGCAAAATTCGATATGTCCGGTGGTCAATGAGCACTGAGTTTCTCCCTTGGAAAATGCCGCCTGCTCGGACGGTCAGGCGGCACTCTCCCGGCAAGATGATTGCTGGTCAATAGACCCTTGCGCCTTCAAGATTAGGTCAACTGTCGCGAAACGGGTTCGACGGTCGTAACCTGGAAGGTGTGCATCTCGCCTTCCTCGCTGCGAACGGAGACATATTCACCCGGGCGGAATGCGTGCGCACCGAACCGGTAGCCGCTTTCATCATCGTCTTCCGCAGTCGCATCGTAATCGAATACCCAACGTCGGTGCTCAGGTCCTCCCCGGTAAACAAGGAAGCCGTGCTCATCCGGGTTCACCCTCCCAGAATCGTCGGACGCACCAGGCCTCGCGGTGCTGCCTCCACAGCGCCGCATCGATGTGACTTGTCGTATCGAGCGGAGCGACGAATTCTGGGGGAACTCTTTGGAATGGGCGAGATTGAGCCTGATCCGTTTGAACGAATGTGGAAGGGCGCCCACGACCTGGCCTCCTTGCACCAGACAATGCTGACCCATCCGGCCGGCGTCGGGCAAGACTGTCGTTGATCTGGATCAGGGGTTCAAAAATGGCCTATGTGGTTTTTAGCGCTGGCACGAAAGGCACGATGCGATGACCAGTGAGGACTCGCAGCAACCGGTGATCGACTTTCTGAGCGATCCCGCGAACCACGGCGGCGCATCGGTCAAGCGCATCGACACGCATATTGCTTCGGTCTTTCTGGCGGGAGAGCGGGCGCTGAAAATCAAGCGCGCGGTCCGCTTTCCCTTTCTCGATTTTTCCACGCTCAAGGCACGCAGGATGGCTTGCGAAGCAGAGATTGCCGTCAACCGCGCTTTCGCGCCTTCAATCTATCGGCGGGTGTTGGCCATCACGCGGGAGATTAATGGATATCTCGCGCTCGCTGGCAAAGGCGAGCCGGTCGAATGGGCAGTCGAGATGCGTCGGTTTGACGAGAGCCAGACCTGCGATCATCTGGCCGATGCTGGTCGCCTGAACGAATCCCTTGCCGATGCGCTCGGGCGCGCGGTGGCCGCGGCACACCGCGCAGCGCCCACAGTCACAAATTCCCACTTCACTGAAGCGCTCGCTGAAATTATCGAACAGAACGAGGCGGAACTGGCATCTGAGCCTTCGGTTTCTTTGCAGGACCTGCGCGCGCTGGCCGCTGCCGCCCTGGCAGCACTGGAACGTGTGAAGCCTTTGCTGCTCGCGCGCGAGCGCGCCGGTTTGGTGCGGCGCTGTCACGGCGACCTGCACCTCGGCAACATTGTCCTCATCGATGGAAAGCCTGTGCTTTTCGACTCCATCGAATTCGATGATCGCATTGCTACCGGTGACGTTCTGTACGATCTCGCTTTCCTGTTGATGGACCTGATCGAACGCGGGCTTCATCAGGCAGCCAACATCGCCTTCAACCGATACCTCGCGGATACGCAGCGCATTCACGACCTCGATGCATTGGCAGCGCTGCCACTGTTCATGTCCACGCGTGCGGCAATCCGCGCTAAAGTTACCGCCGCACGGCTTAGGCAACCCGGATCGCAAGCTGAGCTTACGCACGGCCCACGGGATTATGCTGCGTTGGCGCAAAAACTCTTGCTGCCAGGCAAGCCGCGGCTGGTTGCGATCGGCGGACTATCCGGCACAGGGAAGTCGCTGCTCGCGCGCGCACTGGCGCCCCGCTTGCACCCATTGCCGGGCGCAGTGGTGCTTCGCAGCGATGTCGAGCGCAAGGCACTGCTTGGCGCGGCTGAAACCGACAAACTGCCTGAAGCCGCCTACACCAAGGAGGCTACCGCCAAGGTCTATGCAGTCCTTGCCGAAAAGGCGCGCCGCGCGGTGTCGGCCGGCCATTCGGTCATCGTGGATGCCGTGTTCGCCAAACATGGCGAGCGTGCCCAGATCGCGAAAATCGAACCAGACGCATTCGAGGGCATCTTCTTGACTGCGGAACTCGAAACGCGCCTCGCCCGCGTGACTAGCCGCTCGGGCGACCCTTCGGACGCGGACGCAATCGTTGCGCGCAAGCAGGAAGAATTCGACCTCGGCAACATCAAATGGCCGAAACTCGACGCGTCCGGCACGCCCGAGGAAACGCTAATCCGCGCCGAGGCGATGCTGGAGCAACCCTAGCGAGCTATGCATACGGTGAGCCGCAGGCCCGCCGCCTATTCCCGTGACATCTGGTGCAAAACCGATGCATAGCTTGCTTGAGACATCGCACTGCCGGTTTTCGACGAATGACCAGCGCGAGAGCACGAGATTCCTTTGCCTTGCGGCTGGCTGCCGGGATCGCGGGCTACTGTGCCTTTATCAATCTCTATTCGCCGCAATCCATCCTGCCGCTTTTGTCGACAGAATTCGGCGTGGGCGCCGCTGAAATTTCGACTACCATAACCGTAAGCACATTGGCCGTGGCGTTGACCGCTCCCTTCACCGGTACGGTGGCCGACGTGCTCGGCCGCAAACGAGTCATCGTCGCGGCGATGTTCGTGCTGGTCGTTCCCACCGTGATGGTGAGTCTCTCGACCAGCCTTTCCGCTCTTATTTTTTGGCGCGCCGTGCAGGGGCTTGTGCTGCCGCCGATCTTCGCAGTGATGGTGGCCTATATCGGCGATGAACTGCCGCGTCACGAGGCCACAACTGTCGCCGGTATCTACTCGTCAGGCTCAAGCCTCGGCGGATTCAGTGGCCGGCTGTTCGTCGGCTTGCTTGCAGATTTGATCAGCTGGCGCGCGGGCTTCATGGCCCTTGCAGCAATCGCTTTTGCCGGCGCAATTGTTGTGGCGTTTCTCCTGCCGCACGAGCGCAAGTTTGTGCGTTCCGAGGGGCTGGTCGCTTCAGGCAAACAGATGCTCGCTCATCTGCGGAACGGGCAACTGCTCGCGACCTATGCGGTCGGCTTCGGAGTTCTGTTCAATTTCATTACAACCTTCACTTATGTCAGCTTTTATCTGGCCGCGCCGCCATTCAATCTGTCGGCAAGCTGGCTCGGCGCGATTTTCGTGGTCTATCTAACTGGCTCGCTGCTCACGCCGTGGACTGGCTGGGCAGTCGCACGATTCGGACGACGGCGCTTCACAGTGCGGGTCATTGCCGTCTGGGGCGCAGGAATTGCGTTGACGCTGGCGCCTTCACTGCCATTGATCGTTGCGGGACTGGCCCTATGCGCCGGCTGCGGCTTGATATGCCAGGCCATTTCGACCGGATATGTCACCGTAACCGCCAAGGCCGGCCGATCCTCTGCGGTCGGTCTCTATGTCACCTCCTTCTATATCGGGGGCAGCTTCGGCGCGGCGCTTGGCGGTCTCGCCTGGAATTTCGGTGGATGGCCGGCCTGCGTGGGGCTGGTGGCAGCGATGCTGCTTATCCTCGCCGCCATCGTATTTTTCGGCTGGACCAGACGCGTTCCTGCCGAGCCGAGCATTCCCCCAATTGAGCTGCCTTGAGGCCTAGCGCGCGCTCGAATGCCAAAGCGGCGTGTAGCCGCGCTCGAGCACAGCGAGGATCGACGGCGGCGTGAGCACGTCGACTTCGATGCCGCGCGGGCGTCGCTCTGCTGGTGAATAGCCCGAGGCACTCCAGCGCAAGAGCCCCTCGCCTCGTACAGCCAATGCTTCGCCATGAACCACGGTCATCGCACCATCCGGCAAAGTGTCGATCGCCAACCGATGGATCCGCTTGCCTTTGCCGTTCAGCCGCTCGGCATGGAGGGCATGATCCATGGCTGCAGCCGTGGCACGTTTTTTCTTGCCGGAGAACAACAGTGCAAACTGTTCGGCATCTTTTCGGCGGCACTCGAAGCAAGGCCGATGACCTGCCGCAAACGCCGTGACCTCGTCGAGAAAAAACAATTCCGTGTAGCCTTCGCTCCAAACGTCGCGATGCCGATCCTTGAAATCGAGTCTGCAGCAGATCCAAGCCCGGGTGACCCAACGGCGCACTGTGAGCTTTCGCTGCGCATCATGCAGCCGCCCGCCGCGATTGCCCATCAAGGTTCCTCGGGCGGGCGACGCAACCAGCTCTCCAAACGGAGATACGCGGTTTGGCAGGGGCATTGCAGTCCCTCAAAGTGAAAATCTACGCACTAATACTGCGCCACCCATTCCGCAAATGACCGCCAGAAGATCGTTTCGACGGAAAGCCATGACCACGAGCACGGTGACGACCGCAGCAGTCGCAGCGGTACCGCCGCGCACCGCAAGCGGCACAATAATCGCTGCAATAACCGATCCGGGAAGCGCATTCAGGACGCTGCGCGTTGCGTCAAAGGAACATAGCCATCAGCCAGAATCCGCCCGCGCGGATGACATAGGTCACTCCAGACGCCGAACGTACCCAGATCGGCGTTCATTCGCTTCGCTCGTCGAAGCAGCCGCCCGCATCAGCTCCGGTGATCGAACCCGCAATGATGAACCACCATCCCTGTACGAGGCGTTTGACAATGACGGCGACGATCCCCGCGACCATCCAGCCGGAGGCACGGCGCGCTCCCGCCCACAGCGGCACCAGCATTGCGGCGAAAAATGCCGGCATCACAAGATCGAGCCCGTATCGCGCCGGATCGACGATCAACCCGCCGACGAAATATCCGACGCCCGCAGCCGCAAGCCAGCCTGCCATGCGACATTCATCAGAAAGAGGCCCGATAACGGCTGCGAGCAAAGCGACGGAACAAACGAAAAATTTCATCGCCAGGCTTTGGAAAAATGAGAGGCCTTGCCGGGCCGCAGCGGCGCCGACAACGAGCCCGAATCCCATATGCCCTGCGTGACCGGAAGCCCCTGTCGCAATCCAAGAACGAAACCCGACCAGCCAGGTTTGTCCGAGGGCAGTTTTGGTGAAGGCATGGCGAACCTGAGACAGCGGTCATGGCCGGGCTTGTCCCACGTCTTATCGCATTGCCCCAAAGACGTGGATGCCCGGGACAAGGCCGGACATGACGCAAGGTTTGTCGCTTTAAGTTTCAGGCTTGCGGCTGCGGAGCGATCTCGCCGGATGGCGGCTCGGGGCGCGGGCGCGGCTTGCCGGCCGGCGGCACCGCAGAGGAGCGTGGCGTGCTCGGCTCGATCACCGACTCGCGCACGGGCCGCTTGCCTGCGAGCAGATCAGTAATCTCGTCGCCGGTAAGCGTCTCGAATTCGAGCAGTCCCTTCGCGAGCACTTCCAGGTCGGCCCGCTTCTCGGCGAGAATCTGGGTTGCCTCGGCGTATCCCGCTTCGACGAGCCGGCGGATTTCGGCGTCGATCTTGCGCGACGTCTCCTCGGAGACGTTCTGCTGCCGCGAAACCTGATAGCCGAGGAAAACCTCGTCCTGGTTCTCGCCATACGCAACTGTGCCGAGCTCATCGGACAGGCCCCAGCGCGTCACCATCATGCGCGCAAGTTTTGTCGCCTGCTCGATATCCGAAGCGGCACCGGACGTCACCTTCTCCTTGCCGAACACCATTTCCTCCGCGACGCGTCCGCCCATCATGATCGCAAGGCGTGACGTCATCTGCTCGCGGCTCATCGACAGCTTGTCGCGCTCGGGCAATTGCATGACCATTCCCAGCGCGCGGCCGCGCGGAATAATCGTGGCCTTGTGCACCGGATCCGTCGCTTTCACGTTGATGGCAACGATCGCGTGGCCACCCTCGTGATAGGCGGTCAGCAGCTTTTCCTCCTCCGTCATCACCAGCGACTTGCGCTCGGCTCCCATCATCACCTTGTCTTTGGCGTCCTCGAACTCGGCCTGGGTGACCATGCGCTTGTTGCGCCGCGCCGCCATCAAAGCCGCTTCGTTGACAAGATTCATCAGGTCAGCGCCGGAAAATCCTGGCGTTCCGCGGGCGATCGTCTTCAAGTTCACGTCGGGTGCCAACGGCACCTTGCGCACGTGCACTTTCAGGATGTTTTCGCGACCGACCACATCGGGATTAGGCACAACGACCTGACGGTCGAAACGGCCCGGACGCAACAAGGCCGGATCGAGCACGTCGGGCCGGTTGGTCGCTGCGATGAGAATAATGCCTTCGTTCGCTTCGAACCCATCCATTTCGACCAGCAACTGATTGAGGGTTTGCTCGCGCTCGTCATTGCCGCCGCCAAGGCCGGCGCCGCGATGACGCCCGACGGCATCGATTTCGTCGATGAAGATGATGCAGGGTGCGTTCTTCTTGGCCTGCTCGAACATGTCACGCACGCGGCTGGCGCCGACGCCAACGAACATTTCGACGAAGTCCGAGCCGGAGATGGTGAAGAACGGCACGTTGGCTTCGCCAGCCACCGCACGCGCGATCAGTGTCTTGCCCGTCCCCGGCGGACCGACCAGCAGCACACCGCGGGGAATGCGGCCGCCGAGGCGCTGGAATTTGCCGGGGTCGCGCAGGAACTCGACGATTTCCTGCAAATCCTGCTTGGCTTCGTCGACCCCCGCGACATCCTCGAAGGTGACACGACCATGCGCCTCGGCCAGAAGCTTCGCGCGCGATTTGCCAAATCCGAGCGCCTTCCCACCGGCGCCTTGCATCTGGCGGGAGAGGAAAATCCATACGCCGATCAAGGCGATGAACGGCAGCCACGACACCAGCAGCGAGACAAACCACGGAACGTTGTCCTGCGGCGGCCGCGCGGTGATCGTGACACCCTTGGAGTAAAGTTTCTGCACCAGACCAGGATCATTGGGCGCGTAGGTCTGGAAGCTGGTCCCGTTGGCGAAAGTGCCATGAATTTCAGGGCCCTGGATGACCACGTCTCGCACCCGGCCCTGATCGACCTCGGACAGCAACTGCGAGAACGAGATGTCTTGCGCCGTCGTGCGCTGACCCGGGTTCTGGAAAAGCGTGAACAGCGCCAATAGCAGCAGGACGATGATCACCCAGAGGGCAAAATTGCGAAGATTAGCGTTCATCAGGTGTCCTGACCCGCCGCGCCAGCCCGCGGCCGTCTAACCAATGCATCCGGTTCGTGGCGACTTCACGTCGGCCCCAAGTTCACAATGTAAGCAGCACAGGTCCCCAAGAAAAGGCCCAGAATCTTAATATTCTAGCGCGTCTCGGCCCCGCGCTTCACCGTGTCCGCGCTTGGTTAAGAGCTTGCGACTGCGCGGCGGAGCCCTTTCAACTGTCAGTTGACGATCGGTCAGCGTTACTACGGCGCCAGCCAGCGTCCGCCGAAAGCGCCGATTGCCAGCAGTTTCGGCGCAATCAAGGGCCGATTTAAGCGCCTCGAGTTTGCCGAGCTCCACGGGACCCTCGTCGCCTGTCATCGCCAGCGCGCGGCCGAGCACACGCAAGGCGATCTCGCCTGGCAGGTCGACAAAACGCCTCGCCTCAAAGGCCAGTGCACCCGAAGGTCGCAATTCAACAGCAACATCGCCCATGGCGCGATCCACGGCTGCCTCGATTGCTCTGTCCGCTCGTCTGATTCGGTGCGCGAGTAGCGCGAGTCGATGAGGATCGAGCCCCTCCTCAGCCAACGCGCCCATCAGAACGCGCAATCGTGCGCGGGTAAAACGCGGATCCCGGTTTGTGGGATCGTCAGCGTAGCCGATCTTTGCGGCACGCAAGGTCGCGATCAGCCGTGACTTTGGAACATCAAGTAGCGGGCGCGCCAGATTGATCTCCTCCCCGTTCGCCGTTTTTCCGTGAACGCATCCCGGAACGATGGAGACCTTCTGCATCGCGCCCAGCCCAGTGAGGCCGCTACCGCGGCTCATGCGGATGAGCACTGTTTCGGCCTGATCGTCGAGTGTATGCGCGGTAACGACGTGCGTCGCTCCTGCTTTACGCGCCGCGTCATGCAGCAATCGATAGCGCGCGAGGCGTGCAGCCTCCTGCAATCCGGTCGGTGGCTTGCGCCCGCTCCAGCGTAAGGTGCGATGGTCAACCTTCAGCTTGCGCGCGAGATGAGCGACTGTGGCCGCCTCGCGTCTGGATTCCTTGCGCAAGCCATGATCGACCGTCACGGCAACGAGCTTCGGCTTCGGCTTTGTCTTAAGGGAATCGCGCCAGCGCGCGGCAAGCAGCATAAGGGCGGTCGAGTCCGGCCCGCCCGACACCGCCAGCACGATGACGGGAATTGCTTGCAGACCGGAAAACAGCGTCTTCGCTTCCGACGCCGAGATGGGTAATGATTTCTGCGCCGGCATGCACCGTCACCAAAGCCGCGTTCCCGCCCAATAAAGTGCGGGCGGGTTGGCCTTTGCGATCATATCCTAGCAGTGCGCGCGCTTCTGCTCCTGCTCAACGCCGCGTTTCACATTGGCGGAGGCGCGTGGATATTTCCGCCCCACCTCGGCCAAAGTGGCGCAAGCCGCTTCCTTCTGATTCATCGCGGCAAGAGACTGGCCAAGGCGCAGCAAGGCATCAGGAGCCTTCGAGGAACGTTCGAACTTGGTTGACACCCCGAGGAAGGATTCTGCGGCGTCGCGATAGCGCTGTTGCTGAAACAGGCTTTCGCCGAGCCAGTAGTGTGCCTCCGGCACCAGGCGTTCGTTCGGATATTTTTTGAGGTAGTCGCGAAAGGACTGTTCGGCCAGTGAATAGTCCTTATGCAGAACATAACCATAGGCCATGTCGTATTCGTCTTGCGGCGAAGCGGAGGGTGGCAGGGTCGCAAGTCGCTGGCCGCTGCCAGCGGATGGCACGGCCGGGCGGACCTGTGCGGGTGGCGATGTCGGCACCGGCGTTGGAGCCGCGGAAGCAACCGCGGCGGGTGGCGCAACAGCTTGCGGCGGCGTCGGATTGTTGCCAGACAGCGTCGAGAGATCGAGCGGCGCACCGGCAGCACGGCCGCCGGGAGCACCAACCGGTGTCCCGCTATCTTGCATCCGCTCGGGCGCGGCGATCACTGCTTCATTGCCGAGCGGGCGTGGCGCCCCTGGTGTGTTCGGCTGCTGCGCGGGGTCGAATACATCCGACCGGCGACCAGGCGCCGGCGGCGCATTTCCCGGCCCCATTGGGCCTGCCTGTGCCGGCGGTGGAGTTCCGCGTGATCCCAATTGATCGTCCTGCATACGCTTCAGCTGCATCTCGAGCTGCTGACTGCGATACTGGAGCTGCTCGATGGTGCCCGTGAGCTGGCGCAGTGCACTTTCCATTCGGTCGAGCCGGACCGAAAGATCGCCGGCATCGTCGGCCCTTCCGGCCGGCGCCGCCTGGCGCGATTGCGGCTCGCCGCGGTTGAAGAGATCGTCCAGAAAATTTCCGGATCCACGTTGTTGCGCCAGCGCGGAACTGGTCAGAAGCAATGCGGACATTGCGGCAAGTGCCGCTGTTCGGGGTAATGATCGTGTACGGGTCATGGCAGATCTGGCCGGCAGCGGCCGTTTTCCCAATCAGGATACCATAGGCTGCGCTGCGTCGAAATTGTGACTGCGTACGTCATTCCGGGGCGCGAGCCATCGAGCGAACCCGGAATCCATAGCATGCTGCAACGTATGGATTCCGGGTCCGGCCCTGCCGGCCGTTCCCGGAATGACCGGTTTCGTTACGAACTCACTCCGAGCACGGTGACAGCGCGGCGGTTCTGTGACCAGCAGGAGATGTCGTTGCAGACCGCAACCGGCCGCTCTTTGCCGTACGAAATTGTGCGCATGCGATGACCCTGGATGCCACGCGAGATCAGATAGTCGCGCACCGCCTGTGCGCGACGCGCGCCGAGCGCGATGTTGTACTCGCGCGTGCCGCGTTCGTCGGCATGGCCTTCAATTGTGAACTGCGAATACTGACTGTAATTGGTGAGCCACTGCGCTTGCTTGTCGAGAGTCGCGCGCGACTGCGGCGTCAGTTCGGACGAATCGGTTTCGAAAAATACGCGGTCGCCCACATTGACCACGAAGTCCTGCTGGCTGCCAGGCGTCGCCTGTCCCGCCGCATTTGCTTGCGCGTCCTCCGCCGTTCTGGCACAGGCTGAGATCGCCAAAGCCGCGGCCAAGACCACCGCAAGCCGGGCAACGTGCAGCATCTTCCTCACATCGATCATTCCGGTGCCTCCATTTCACGCTTCCGACCGGAGCTTCACGTGTGGGTCTAGCAGGTCGTTCGTTAAACGAACGTTCCATCAACCTTGATGGAACCTTGCACAGGCCCATTAAGATAATCGGAGTCCCTTAAACCATTTCTGATGGTTAAGACACGGTGAAAATAAGGCCGGTTTGCGACAATTCAGGATAAAAGCGGCGACCACGCCGGATCGGAAGCATAGGCCGGCGTAGGAACCCGAATTTCATTGCGACCGGAGATATCGATCGTGTAAAGCGCCGGGCCCTGACCAATGTCGCGGAAGAACATCAGAACGCGTCCGTTCGGCGCAAAGGTCGGGCCTTCGTTGTGAAAGCCTTCCGTGAGCATGCGCTCGCCCGACCCGTCGGGCTTTAACACGCCAATGGCAAAATTCCCTCGCGCCTGGCCGGTGAAGGCAATGTAGTCGCCGCGTGGCGACCAGACCGGCGTCGAATGGTGGCCCTCGCCGAAGCTGATGCGCTGCGCCGGTCCGCCGGCGGCCGGCATGATGTAGATCTGCTGCGAACCTCCGCGATCGCTCTCAAAGCAGATGCGCGTGCCATCCGGCGAATAGCATGGCGCGGTGTCGATCGCAGGCGTGTCGGTGAGCCGGGTGGTCTGCTTTGACCGCAGATCCATCACGAACAGGTTGGCATTGCCGCCTTGCTGCAGACTCATGATCACGCGCTGACCATCGGGCGAAAATCTCGGGGCAAAAGTCATCCCCGGGAAATTGCCGACAATCTCGCGCTGTCCGGTCTCGATATTGAGCAAATAGACGCGCGGATCGCCCTGGCCGTAGGACATGTAGGTGATCTCTTGCGTCGATGGATTGAAACGCGGCGTCAGCACGAGGTCGTCACCACGCGTCAGATAGCGCACCCCTGCACCATCCTGATCCATGATGGCAAGGCGCTTCACCCGCCGGTCTTTCGGACCTGTTTCATCCACGAACACGATTCGACTGTCGAAATAACCCTTCTCGCCGGTGAGGCGCTCATAAATCGCGTCTGAAATAATGTGTGCGATACGTCGCCAATTGTCGGGCGTTGTGAAGTATTGCTTGCCGTCGAGCTGCTGGCCGGCGAACACATCCCAGAGACGAAACTCCGCCTTCAGCCGTCCGTCGCCCTGGCGAGTGATGCGTCCGGTCACAAGTGCCTGCGCATTGATCGCCCGCCAGTCCTGAAAGCGCGGCACATTATCGCTGTTAGTAACACGCTCAATGAAAGCGGCCGGATTGATGGGCGCGAACAGGCCGCTGCGCTGAAGATTGCTGGTGATCACAGATGTGACATTGCGGCCCGTGTCGGCGTCGGAAATGAAGTCGGGCAACGCAATCGGCATTGGCTGCACATTGCCCTGCGTGATGTCGAGCCTGAGCACCGCACCCGCGGAGCGTGGCGCGAATACTGCCAGGGCACCGGCTCCCACAAGCAGGCGACGGCGGGTCAACGGCAAAGGCGCGCGTGATCGGGAACTGGTCATTTTCAACATGAGGGTTAGTTGGCGCGGTACATATCTTTGGGATCGAAAGTCAGTTCGATTTCCTTCCAACTTTCGTAATGCTCGGGCTTGAGCATGTCGAATGGCTGGCCGGTGAGCACCGCGCGCACCGCGCTGTCGCGAGACGCCATTGCGGCCACGCTGCGTCCATTCACGCGCGCAAAAGGCGGAGCCGCCAGCCGGCCGTCGGGACGCAGCTTGACGGTGACATTCACGATCAACTCCGTTGGATCCTGCACGCCGACCGGAGGACTCCACAGCGCCATCAGCCGCGCGCGCAACGCATCGATCTCGGATTGCGACAGCTTGGCAGCCATGCCCGAGGGAGTCCCCAGGGAGGGCATCGCATTCGCTTCCATCCCGATCGCCGCGTGGCGTTGCGGATCGCGCTTGTCGAGCAAAGCCGCGATTTTGTCGGCGTCGAATTTCGGTTGCTGCCTCTGCGGAGGCTTCTTCGGTGGCAGCGGCTGTTCGACCTTCACCTGCTGTTTCGGTTCGTCCTGCTGCTTGATCTTGTCGGCAATCGGGTCGGCCTTTGGCGGCTGCGGCTCGGGCGGTGGGGCAATTTCTTTTGCTGCCTGCACTTCTTTCTTCTCGGTGAGTTTGGCCTTCGAATCCTCGACTGGCTTCGGCGGCTCTTCGGCTTTTTTCTCCACCAGCGGCTTGGGCGTTTCCACCTTGGGCGCGTCCTTTACGCCCTTGGTCATCTCCGAGAAATCCTTTTCGCTGATCAGATCGACTGGCAGCGACTCTGCCGGCGTGACGTCGAATGTCTTTCCTGAAAACGATAGCGTTGCCCACAGCAGTACCGCCGCGTGCAGGCCAGCCGAGATCGCTGTCGCTTTTCTCATCACCGCGCTTTCGCGCCCTGCTCAAATTCGGTGACCAAGGCTACACGATGAAAGCCGGCTGACGACAGCCGTCCCATAACCTTCATCATGGTGCCATAGTCCACTTTTCTGTCCCCGCGCACATAAATACGCGCCTCGGTGCCCCCGCGCGCCCCCGCCACGGCTTGCATCTTCGGTATCAGATCGTCCACAGCAATCTCGCTATTCTGCAGAAAAATCTGACCCTTGTCGTTGACGGAAACCGTGAGGGGCTCCTTGTCCTGATCGAGGCTTTTCGCCTGGCTTTGCGGCAGGTCGATTGGCACACCAACTGTCAACAACGGCGCCGACACCATGAAAATGATCAGCAACACCAGCATGACGTCGACCATAGGCGTCACGTTGATTTCGCTCATCACCCGCCGCCGGTGGTGCTTGCGCTTGCCGAGAATAGGAGTGCCGGCGTTGGCAGCCATCTGGCAGTTCCCCTACCCGCGCTCGTCAATTTGCCGCGACAGAATAGCTGCGAACTCGTCGGCAAATCCCTCGAGCCGCTGGGCCTGTTTGTTAACTTCGGCCGCGAACTTGTTATAGAAAATGGTCGCCGGTATGGCAGCCACAAGGCCCAGCGCGGTCGCGAAAAGCGCCTCGGCGATGCCGGGGGCAACCACGGCCAAAGACGTATTCTTTGACGCCGCGATCGACTGAAAACTTGTCATGATGCCCCAGACCGTGCCGAACAATCCGACAAAAGGCCCGGCGGAGCCGACGGTGGCAAGAACGAGCAGCCGCTTCTCGAGCCGCTCCACCTCGCGGGCAATCGTTACTTCCATGACCTTTTCAATGCGCATCTGCAGTCCACCGATCGTGCGGGCGCTTCCCTCAAAGCTGCGCTTCCATTCCCGCATGGCCGCCACGAACAAGGCAGCCATCGAATGCGCCGGCCGCGACGAGAGCTGGCGATAGAGTTCATCGAGAGACTGGCCGGACCAGAATGCCTGCTCGAAGCGGTCCATGGCCCGCCGCGTGCGCGCGTAAAGCACGGTCTTGTCGATCGCGATTGCCCAGACCCAGACCGAGCAGATCAAGAGACCGATCATCACGGTCTTGACGACCCAGTGGGCATTCCAGAACAGCGTGAACAATGACAGATCGGAAGAGGACAGCGGGAGCACCGACTGTGCCACGTCGGCAGGATTCATAGGCACGTCCTTTCCGCTCAATCCGATCCCGTGGGTCGAACCGGCGCGGCGCAAAATCGGAAGTCAACAGGCGCGCGCGACGATCCCGCCCACGCGCTAAGCCGAAGCCGAATGTCTCGCGAAATTCGTATGTCCCGTCCACCGGTACCCACGAAATCCCCGCGAAACTTGGCCAAACTTGGGCGCGCAAGCGAGCTGTCGCCCCATAACAGCGCTGATTGTGGTTAAGGACTCGTTACCCTTGTGGGGTCTGACCAGAAACACAAAGGCCGCCCTTTCAGGCGGCCTTTGGAGCAAATTCAGGTCTGGGCTTGGCTTACGTCGGGAGTTTGTCGGTTGCGACGCTCGGCCATGAACTGGTCGAACTCTGCCCTGTCCTTCGCCAATCGTAGACGTTCGAGGAACTCGCGGAACTCACGCTGCTCTTCCTCAAGCCGGCGGAACGTGTCGGCGCGGTACTCATCGAAGGCGCGGTTGCCGCTGGAGGGGGCGTAGGCCCACGGACTACCCCAGGAACCGCTCCAGGGAGCGCCGCTCACGCGGGAGCGCATCCAATCCATCCTGCGTTGCATGCGATCGATCTTGTTCTGCCAATGCTGCTGTCCGCATCCCATTCTTCCGCTCCCGATGGTGAAAGCGAGGGCACCAACCCCAAGCGGCCACCAGATCATGAAGCCAAGGATGATCAGCGCGATCCAGGCAGGTTTTCCTAGGGCATCGAGTTGCGCGGTGATGGGCATTGTCGACCTCGTGTGAATGTAAATAACATTCACATACGTATGCTGCGGCGTAGCCCCTGTCAAGCGGCGCGGAAACGAAAATGGGGAGCGTTCTGCTCTAGCACCAGTGCTGCGCGAAAAAGTCGCGCTTAGCGCAACGATAGTGTTGGTGTCTGGGTGCGGAGGTCCCCAAAGGATCAGCTGGGGAAGTTCGCCCGCCAGTGCGATAGTTTCGATGCCGACCACACGGCAGCGATCGTGAGAGCAGCCAGGATGGCGATGACGCTATAGATCGAACACCAGAATGCAATCCGTGACGCGGCGACGCCGTGCCTGAGTCTGGTCCACAGCAGTCCCTGTGTCAGAAAAAAGACGCCTTGCAATCCGCTCAAGGCATGTGCGGACAGTCCGAGGCGCGATGATCCTAAGAATGGAATCGCAAAACCTTCAATTGACGAATAGAGAATGAGCAGAACGCCGACTTGCAGAAGGCGTTGCCGCTAATGTGACAGAATTCGTGAATCCATATCGGCTCCCGGGTCGTGCCGATGTGATCTGTTCCAACCCCGATGCCGAACACCCGGTTCCAATCTTGCATTGACCGTAGCGACGCAGAAACGGCTATCACGATGGTCCTTGCGGTAGTCCAAGCCCACGCAGGTAAATCAAAACAGCCGCCTCAAGCAGTTCTTCCGGCGACATAGGAAGCGCCCGCCGCGTCGCATCGCCGCGCCCGAACAGCGATGCGATGCCGTGCGTCATCGCCCAGACATGCAGCGCAACCATCAAAGCCGGCGGACGGCCTTGCGGCGGCATCAACGCGACCAGTTTCTCTGCGGCTGCGCGCAGTACGGCGAAAGCATTTTCGCTCGCTTCGCGCAACTCACGATCGGTATCGAGAGCAACGCCGGCTTCGAACATCGCCGAGTAATAGGCCGGCTCGCGCTTGGCAAAAGCAAGATAGGTTTTGCCAAGCCGGTCAAACGCGGTCATGACGTCGGGCAGGCCGTCCTCCCATGCCTTCGCGAGCGCACTTGCGAATTGCTCAAAACCGCGGCGCGCGACATCGGCGAGCAGTGCATCGCGATCGCGGTAGTGGCGGTACGGTGCAGCTGGACTCACGCCCGCCCAGCGCGCTGCGTCGGCGAAAGTAAAGCCCGCCGGACCTTTCTCTGCGATTAATTCGAGCGCGGCCCGCACCAGGGCCTCTTTCAGATTGCCGTGGTGATAGCCACGCGGTTCGGCACGCCTGCCCCATTTCATGTGAATGGGATTAACATGAGTCCCTCTCGCCCGTCGATGCGGGCCTTACAGGGTCAGCGACGCCTGGCGGAAAGAGGCAGGTTGTCGAACAGCGTTGGGGCATTCGGCTGCGCGCCCTCAATGGTGAGGAGACGCAGCTTGCTGACCACGCCGCCTGGCGCCGAGAAACCGCCGGTCTTGCCCCCGGCGGCCAGCACTCGATGACAAGGTATGATCAAAGGAATCGGATTTTGCCCGAGGGCCTGTCCGACGTCGCGCGCGAGCAACTTGTCACCAAGACGTTCAGCGATTTCCCCATAAGTCAGCGTAGAGCCCGGCGGGATAGTGCGCGCGATGTCATAAACCTTGCGATTGAACTCCGGCAGATCGCCGGTATCGATGGTCACCTTTTTCAAATCGCGCTTCTCGCCGCGCAACAGCGCGGTGATGGCGTTGATCGCCTGTTGCACCTGCGCCGGCGGTAGCGCTTCCTGCGCCCCGGCGAAGCGCCGCAACAGACGCGCGCGGGTTGCGCGCTCGCTGCCATCGTGGATCTGCACGCCGGCAACGCCGCGCGCACTCCACACAATGCCGCACGAACCGATCGCGGTGTCGAAGATCGCGAAACTATAACTCATATTCCAACGATAGCATGGCGCCTCAGGCAACGCCGCCCGATTCCTGGTCCGCTTTCATGGCGATGCGCAACGGCTTTGGGATCGGCTTGGCGCGGCCGCCGGAGACAAAGGCGACCTGGACATGCGCTTCCACCAGGAGATCTTTGCCACGCATGACTTTCTGATTGAGAGTTACCGAAGCGCCTTTCACCTCCTCGGGCGAGGTGACGATGTCGAGCACATCATCCATGTACGCCGGCTTCCTGAAATCGATGCTCATGTGGCGCACCACGAATGCAAACCCAGGTGCTTCTTTCTCGGCCTGTTCGAACAACGCGCGATGATCGGCGCCGATCAGCCGGAGATAATTGGTACGGCCGCGCTCCATGAAGCGCAGATAGCTTGCGTGATAAACCACGCCGGAAAAATCCGTGTCCTCGTAGTATACGCGCACCGCCTGATGATGCTTTCCGTCGCGGATCTCGCCGTCGAGATGTGCCGTCATCGTTCCCAATTACTACGGTCGCATCCGCGCCAAGGGTAGCACGTGGTCGCGCGTGAGCGGGGCGAACGGCAGATCAGGCAGTGCCTGCGGATCGACCCACACCACTTGATCAATCTCCGCAGTAGGTTCGATGGCGCCTTCGACGTCGACGGCATACACGGCGGCGCGCACCTGAAAACCCGGCTCGTTGGCTGCTGCGCAATCGAACACGCCTAGCGCCTGCGCGCTATTAATCATCACACGACAGCCCAGCTCTTCCGCAATCTCACGCGAGAGGGCAGCCACATCGTTTTCGCCGGCGTCGCGCTTTCCGCCGGGCTGCATGAAAGCCGAGGTGCCGTGTTTGCGGACCAGCAGCACACGACCATCTCCTTCGCGGATCAAAGCGGCCACAACACTAATGACCCGCCCGGTCACTCATCCTCTCCCGAAAAGAGCCCAAACTGCGCAGGATCGCGGGTCGGCTCGGGCAAGCCAAGGTGCTGGAACGCGACGCCGGTCAGCTGCCGCCCCCGTGGCGTTCGCTGCAGAAAACCCTTCTGAATCAGAAACGGCTCGATGATGTCTTCGATCGCGTCGCGCGGCTCCGATAGCGCGGCCGCAAGGGTGTCCACGCCGACGGGACCGCCGCCATAGCTTGATGCGATGGTCGAAAGGTAACGCCTGTCCATGGCGTCGAGACCCGCAGCATCCACCTCGAGCGCGGACAGCGCGCGGTCGGCCACCTTTCGATCGATGGCTCTTGCGCCTTCGACATGGGCGAAGTCGCGCACGCGACGCAGAAGGCGACCCGCAATGCGCGGCGTGCCGCGGGCGCGGCGCGCGATCTCGTTGGCGCCGTCGGGCGCAATGCCGATGCCGAGAACGCGCGCGCCGCGATTGACGATCTCTTCGAGCTCTCTCTCGGAATAGAAATTGAGCCGCACCGGAATGCCGAAACGGTCGCGCAATGGGTTTGTCAGCAGGCCTGCGCGGGTGGTGGCGCCGATCAACGTAAAAGGCGAGAGATCGATCTTGACCGAACGCGCCGCCGGACCCTCGCCGATAATCAGGTCGAGCTGAAAATCTTCCATGGCCGGATAAAGGATTTCCTCGACTGCCGGGTTGAGACGATGAATCTCGTCGATGAACAGCACGTCGCGCGGCTCGAGATTAGTCAGCAGCGCGGCGAGATCGCCGGCCCTGGCGATCACCGGACCGGATGTGGCGCGGAAGCTGACGCCCAGTTCGCGCGCCAGGATCTGCGCCAGCGTCGTCTTTCCAAGCCCCGGAGGACCGACGAACAGCACGTGATCGAGCGCTTCTTTGCGAGCGCGCGCCGCTTCAATGAATACCTTGAGATTGGCTCGCGCCTGTTCCTGGCCAACGAATTCATCGAGCCGCTGTGGGCGCAGCGAAGCCTCTGTGTCGTCATCACGCTTGTCGGCGGTCACGAGCCGGCGGGGATTGTTCATTTAGCCAGCTCCTTCAGGCCTTGCCGGATGAGCGTGGCGGTATCGGCTCCTTCGCCGGCATTGCGCGCCGCGGCAGCAATTGCGGCAGTAGCCTGCGGTTGGCCATAGCCTAGATTAACGAGAGCGGAAACAGCGTCGGCGATTGGCCTTGGTGCACGCTTCTCATCGAGCGCACCGGCAAGATGAACTACTGCAGGATCGATGTTGGTAAAGGCAGGCACCTTGTCCTTTAATTCCGTCACGATGCGCTCGGCCACCTTTGGGCCGACGCCGGGCGAGCGCGCCACCATTGCTTTGTCCCGCATGGCGACCGCGGTTGCGAGCTCGGAAGCCTTGAGGGTCCCAAGCACGGACAACGCGACCTTGGCCCCGACGCCCTGCACAGTCTGCAGCAGCCGGAACCATTCGCGTTCGATGTCGCTCGCGAACCCGAACAGCTTGATCTGGTCTTCGCGCACGTAAGTCTCGATGGACAGGGCGACGGCTTCGCCTGGCGATGGCAGCGCCTGCAGGGTGCGCGCCGAGCAATGCACCTGATAGCCGACGCCGTTCACGTCGAGGATGATGTAATCCTCGCCGTAGCTGTCAACGATGCCCTTGAGCTTGCCGATCATGACACAGCCATTCTCAATGCTCCGCTCGTGCGATGATGCGCATGGCACACCGCGATCGCCAGCGCGTCCGCAGCATCATCGCTCTTCGGGTCAGCCTTCGGTAACAGCACGCCGACCATCATGCGGATCTGCATCTTCTCGCCGTGGCCGGCTCCGACCACCGTCTTCTTTATGACGTTCGGCGCGTATTCGGCGACGGTCAGACCCGCCTTCGCCGGCACAAGCATGGCGATGCCGCGCGCCTGCCCGAGCTTCAAGGTGGCAGCCGCATTGGCGTTCACGAAAGTTGCCTCCACCGCAGCCTCGTGTGGCTGATACTGCTCGATCACCGCGATCAACCCGTCATGTATCGCTAACAGGCGAGTGCCGAGTTCGGCGCGCTCGTTGGTCTCCAGCGAGCCGCAGGCGATATGGATGAGCCGATTGCCGTCGGCTTCAATGAGGCCCCAGCCGGTTCGGCGGAGCCCCGGATCGATGCCGAGAATGCGAATCGGATGCCGGACCATGGCTCCGTTGATAACCCCGCGCCCGTCCGCAGCCTAGAAGCGAAATCGCTCGTCTCCACCGCTGATCCGCCGGCTTACAGCCGAAGCCCGATTCGGAATTTCGGATGTGTTTGCATTAGGATCGCCCAGCATGTCGGATTCTTCCCCACCTAGCCCCGACAGACGGCGGGCCGTCATTATTGGCGGCTCGATGTCCGGGCTGTTCTCGGCCGCTTTCCTGCGCCAGATCGGATGGGACGTGGACGTCTATGAGCGCTCCAGCATCGAACTGGTCGGACGCGGCGCGGGAATCACGGGTCATCCGGAGCTGCTGGAAACCTTGGAAGCAAGCGGTGCCGGCACAAAGGACCTCGGGATCGAGGTTTCCAGGCGCATTGCCATCGACCGGGAAGGTCGTATTACCCACGAGCGCCCCCTGCGGCAAATACTCACCTCGTGGGATCGGCTACAGCGGCTGCTGCGCGCGACCATCGATGAAGCCCATTACCACCTTGGCTGGAACTTCGAGCGCGTCGATCAGGACGAGCGAGGCGTGCGGGTGCAGTTTTCCGGCGACCGCGTCGAATATGCAGACATTCTGGTGGGTGGTGACGGCATCCGTTCGAGCGTGCGCGCGCAAATGGCTCCGCAGGTGCAGCCAATCTATGCCGGCTATTACATTTGGCGCGGGGCGCCGAACGAAGCCGACCTCGCGCCGGAGACACTCCGCACCATCTATCCGCTGTTTACGTTTTACCTGCCAAGGCAACAGCAGGTGATCACTTACCCGATCTCAGGTTTCGACAACGATCTACGGCCAGGCAAGCGCCGTTCCAATTTCATCTGGTATCGCGTCGCTGACAGCGCGAAGCTGCGCGAGATGAACGTGGACGAAAACGGCGTGCAGCACGAATATTCCGTGCCGCCGCCGCTGATCCGCAAAGACTTGATTGCGAACATGTACAAGGATGCACGCGAGATTTTGCCGCCCGTCCTGCTCGACGCGCTGATGAAGATCAAGCAGCCGTTCATTACCCCAATCTACGATTTCACGGCCCCGTCAATCGTATTCGGCCGCATCGCCATGGTCGGCGACGCGGCGGCGAATGCCCGCCCGCATATGGGATTCGGAATGGCCAAGGCGGGCACCGATGCGCAGGCCCTGGCCAGGCACTTGCGCGATCACGATGACATCGACACCGCATTGAACGCCTACAACGCCGAGCGCCTGCCGATCGGCAACAACATTGTGCTGCACGGGCGCAAGCTTGGCACACATCTCGGCGTTAATCTCAAGACCGAAGAAGACCGCCGCATGCACGATCTGTTGCAGAATGACGGCGCGATGCTCGATTGGATCGCTGTGCCGCATTTTCTCGACGCCTACAAATGAACGAGCTGCCGAAACCGGATTACACGCGCAACATGCGCATTGTCGGGCACTCCGACCAGGGTGGCCGACCCGACGCCGTGCAGGTGATGGTGCATCGCGGGTATGCCTATGTCGGCCACATGTTTTCCAAAGGATTCTCCGTTCTCGATGTGCGGGACCCCAAGAAGCCGCGCGCGGTGAACTACATTCCGGCACCCGCGAACACGTGGAATATCCATTTGCAGGTGCATGACGATCTCCTGCTCGTCATTCACGCCAAGGACATGTTTGCTGCGGCGGAATTTGCCGACGAACGTGCTTATTACAGCGGAGCGCTTGGCAAGACCGTCGGCACCGCCGAAGCAAAACGAATGCGCGACTGGAGCGCCGGTCTGGCGGTGTACGATATCTCGATGCCGGGAAACCCCCGCCGCACCGGCTTCATGACAGTCGAGGGCGGCGGCATCCATCGTATCTGGTACACCGGCGGACGCTGGGCCTATGCATCGGTTTTGCTCGACGGCTTTACCGACTACATCTTCATCACCGTCGACATGAGCGATCCGACGCAGCCGCGAGAAGTCGGGCGCTGGTGGATTGCCGGAATGAACCTGGCGGCCGGCGAGACGCCATCATGGGCACCGGCGCGCCGTTATGGCTTGCACCACGCCATCATCTACGGCGACACTGCTTATGCCGCCTGGCGCGATGCTGGAATGGTAGTGCTTAATGTTGCCGACCGCGCAAAGCCGCACCCGATCGCGCACAAGAACTGGTCGCCGCCGTTCGGTGGCGGTACGCATAATTGTTTGCCCCTCCCCGATCGCGAGCTCCTGGTCGTGCTCGACGAGGCCGTGCTCGACCACCAGGAAGACGGATTGAAACTGATCTGGGTGTTCGATAACCGCTCGCGCGAAAATCCGGTCAGTATTTCCACTTTCCCCACACCGACCGAAGCCGACTACAAGGCAAAAGGCGGTCACTTCGGCCCGCACAATATTCACGAAAACCGGCCCGGCAGCTTCGTCAGTTCGCAGCTTGTCTTCGCGACCTATCAGAACGCCGGCATCCGCGCGTTCGACATTACGAATCCATTCGCGCCCAGGGAAGTCGGCGCGTTGGTACCTCCGCAGCCTACGATACTCGCCGACACGCGTCCCAACCGGGCGCGCGTCATCCAGTCGGCAGATGTTTTCGTGGATGCGAAGGGCTTGATTTACGCAACCGATTACAATGCAGGACTTTACATTCTGGAGTTCGACGCCTGATCAGATGAACGATTAAGCGCTGCCGCGAAGCGACACGAGAAACCTACCGCAACCCCAATGGATAGGGCTCAGCTGCTCATTTTGGCGACCAGCGCGTCCGATACTTCGAAATTCGCATAGACGTTCTGGACATCATCGCTGTCGTCGAGCGATTCGATCAGTTTCAAAACCTTCTCGCCGGCTTCGTCGTCGAGCGCAACCGTATTTTGCGGTTTCCATATCATTGACGACTTGCGCGGCTCACCAAACCTGGCTTCGAGCGACTTCGTGACGTCATTCAATGTCTGTGGCGTGGTGATCACCTGGTGCCCATCCTCATTTGACACCACGTCCTCGGCGCCTGCCTCAATTGCCGCTTCCAGGATGGCATCCGCGCTTGCTGATTTGGCATCGTACTCGACGACGCCGATATGATTGAACATGAACGAAACCGCGCCGGATTCGGCAAGGTTGCCGCCATTCTTGGAAAAGATCGCGCGCACTTCGCCGGCGGTACGGTTGCGATTGTCGGTCAGGGCCTCGACGATCATCGCAACACCACCCGGGCCGTAGCCCTCGTAGCGGATTTCGTCGTAATTTTCGGTGCCAGCGCCCTGCGACTTTTTGATCGCGCGCTCGATATTGTCCTTCGGCATGTTCTCGGCTCGCGCCGCGAGGACCGCCGCCCGCAGCCGCGGATTGAAGGCGGGATCGGGCAGGCCGAGCTTGGCCGAGACAGTTATTTCCCGCGCGAGCTTGCCGAACAGCTTGGAACGCGCCTTATCCTGGCGGCCCTTGCGATGCATGATGTTTTTGAATTGGGAATGACCGGCCATAAGAAACGCGCAAGGTTGGTGATGCCGGCGGCTATATAAGCCGGCCGCCTGTGAAAATAAATATCGCCGAGCGCAATCGCAAAAACACGTCAGTCCCAGAATCGAGGCTGCGTTTCTTGCAGGATACCGCCAAGCCGAACGGCGCCGACCTTCCGCGCGAGGCCTGTGACGTCGTCCGTCTCAACAGCCAGCGCGCACAGCGTCGCAGGACCCATGGACGCCTCAAATTTCGCTCCGGGAAGCTTGCGCAAAAAGCGGTTAAGCGGCTCCTCTTTGTTCATACCGATAATGGAATCGTAATCGCCGGTCATTCCAACATCGGATACGAAGGCGGTGCCGTTCGGCAGGATCCGCTCATCCGCTGTCGGCGCATGAGTATGCGTGCCGACCACGAGGCTCGCGCGGCCGTCTGCAAAATAGCCCATGGCCTGTTTTTCGCTGGTCGCTTCGCCATGAAAATCGATAATGATCGCATCGGCACCAGTGCTAAGCGGGCAAACCGACAGTTCACGCTCGATGACAGCAAAAGGATCATCGAGCGGATCCATGAAAATGCGCCCCATGGCATTGATTACGAGCGCGCGCTTGCCGTTCTTGGCCTCGATCAGAGCGGCGCCGCGGCCCGGCGTCCCTTTCGGATAATTGATTGGACGGATCAGGCGCGGCGCCCGCTCGATAAATACAAGCGCCTCGCGTTGATCCCACGCGTGGTTCCCGAGCGTAATGGCGTCTGCGCCGGCATCGATCAACTCATTGTAAATGAGTTCGGTGATCCCAAATCCACCTGCCGAGTTCTCACCGTTGACGATGACCAGATCAAGCTTCCATTCCGCGATCAGTCCCGGCAGCCGTTCGATTACGATTGTGCGCCCCGGGCGGCCGACGATATCGCCGATAAAAAGAATGCGCATGCGTTCAATCTCTTTGGTTATTTGCGCAATATGGGGTCATGCGCGAAAATCGATTATCTCACGTTCCGTCAGCACGAGATCGAGCCGTGCGTCGCGCTCGGTAGTCGGGACTAAAGGAATCTCCTGAACAGCGAAAGCAATACCGATAGCCGTCACCGGCTTTTTGCCGCGAAGCGCATTGATCGTCATGTCGAAATAGCCGGCGCCGTAACCGATGCGATGACCGGTTCTGTCAAATGCAGCGAGAGGCACGATGAGAATGTCGGGCGCAACTTCGGGCGCCTCGCCCGTCGGCTCCCGGATTCCCCACTGGCCGGAGACCAAGGGATCGCCGAAATTCCACGCGCGCATGATCAATGACTTGCCACGCCCGGCGATGACCGGCAATGCAAGCCGTGCACCGTTGTCCGCGAGCTTTCGCATCAAGGGCACCGGATTGATTTCGCTCTTCATTGGCGAGAAGCCTGACACAATCGCGCCAGGTTCGATCCTGATCGGGAACGGCCGCGCCGCAATGGACCGCGCCGCGGCAGCGCGGATGGCAGCCGGCAGAGTGTCGCGCAACGCCAAGGCTTGCTGGCGGATCCGGGCTTTCCGCTCGGAAACTAATGTGTCGGCTGCGTTCATGTACCGGGCATCCATGCTTTCGCAGAAGCTCATCATCAAAGACGTGAATGGCCGGGACAAGCCCGGCCATTCACGTGAACGGTGCCACCAATAAAGTGCGGAGCCGCGATGGCCGTTGGAGAATCGATCCCGGGTTCCCTACGAAAGTAGGTGGGCGCCATATGGCCGAACCCACGAGCCCGGCCAGGGACAGCTCCCTTAAGGATCGATAAGGCCCCGGGGATTGTGTCTCCTGACGCACCCCGCAGCCCCGCGCATCGAATGTAATGGCTATGTTGTGCGGACGCTACTTATGGCGGCGCGTCACCCGATGGCCACGCTGCCGTTGCCGACGGTTTGATTAAGCTTCTTGGTGATCCCTTCAATACGCTCGGCTGCGGAATTGAAGGCTCCGACTACCGCGTCCGATGCGGCCTTGGCTCGATCAGAGGCGACGAGGCGGGCGTCCTGCAGCGCGGCGATCTCCTCCTCAAAGCGGCGCATCTTTCGCACTGCTTCCGCGAGTTCGTCGGCCAGCATAAGCGCCGCCATCACCGTGAGGCGTGTGTCGCCGATTTCGCCAAACTTGCGGCGCAGATCGATGATGCGCTGGTCGATGTCCTTTGCGAGCGATTGAAGGTGCTCTTCCTGCCCATCTTCACAGGCAAGGCGGAATTGACGGCCGGCAATGGTGGCGTTGACTTGCGTCATTGGTCACTCATTCAGATCCAGCACAGACTGAATTGATGCAATCGCGGTATCGAGCCGCTCGGCAATCTCGCGGTTCGTTGTTTCGAGACGTCGCGAACGCGCGGTCTCGCCGTCCAGTGCCGCGGCCAGTCTCGTGCGGTCGAGACCGAGAGCCTGCACCTGCGCCGCCAAACCTTCTTCGTTGCGGTCGGCCTGCTTTCTCCGCTCAACTGCGGCATCGAGCGCGTCGAGCGCGAGCGCGAGACGCCTGACCGCGGTATCGATTGGGCTTTGCTCGGTCATTGCCTTTGCTCTGCACCAAAAACTCTTGCGGCGGCAGACATTTAGCTCAAGAATCTTACGTGCTGCGCGACCGTGCAGTCAACGCTTGCGGGACGATTTGCCCAGCTGTTTTCGTCAACCTGTGCATGGTGGGTCAGCACCGCGGCGGTCAGATTGACTCAAGGGACTCACATGCTATCCACCCGCCAAAAGGCCATTTCATGAGCGCAAAAGCTTCGTCGACGGCAGCCGCGGCGCCACCAGAGCGTCGCGAGCAGCCGGTCGCTGCTCCCGCCATTACCCACGCGAGCATGGCCAATGCGATTCGCGTGTTGGCGATGGATGCGGTGGAACAGGCCAAGTCCGGCCATCCGGGCATGCCGATGGGCATGGCCGATGTGGCAACTATTTTGTTCTCGCGATTCTTGAAATTCGACCCGGCCGATCCGGCGTGGCCCGACCGCGATCGATTCGTGCTCTCGGCCGGCCACGGCTCGATGCTGATTTACGCATTGCTCTACCTGACCGGTTACGAGGCAATGACGATTGAGCAGATCAAGAAGTTCCGCCAGCTTGGGTCGATCACCGCCGGCCATCCCGAATTCGGCCACGCGCCTGGCGTGGAAACGACGACCGGCCCCCTCGGACAAGGGCTAGCCAACGCGGTGGGCATGGCCATCGCCGAGAAGCATCTCGCCGCCGAATTCGGCCACGACGTCGTCAATCACAAGACGTACGTGATCGCTTCCGATGGCGACCTGATGGAGGGCGTCAGCCAGGAAGCGATCGCGCTTGCCGGTCATCTCAAGCTCGGCAAGCTGATCGTGCTGTTTGACGATAATGGCATTTCGATCGACGGCGCCTTATCGCTTGCCGACAGCGTCGATCAGGTCCGGCGCTTCGAGGCCGCCGGCTGGGCGGCTTCACGAATTGACGGGCATGAACCCGCGGCCATCAACCTTGCACTCGAAAAGGCGCAGAAATCGGACAAGCCGACGTTGATTGCCTGCAGGACAAAAATCGGATTCGGCGCCCCAACAAAGCAGGGTTCTGAAAAATCGCACGGCTCTCCGCTCGGCGCGGAAGAGATTGCCGGAACGCGCAAGGCGCTCGGCTGGACATCAGCAGCGTTCGAAGTGCCCGCCGATATCCTGAAAGCGTGGCGGTCGCTCGGCACCTGCGCAAAAGGCGCGCACGCGGATTGGAACAAACGTTTGGCCGCGCTTGACGGCGAAAAGCGCGGGGAATTCGAGCGCCGCATCAGAGGCGATTTGCCAAAACAGCGGCTGCTCGATGCCGTACGCGCGGTCAAAGAAAAACTGGTGGCGCAACCAAAAGAAATTGCCACGCGCGCGGCATCCGAATTTGCGCTGGAGACCCTGGTCCCCGCAATTCCGGAAATGATCGGCGGCTCAGCCGATCTAACGGGCTCGAACAACACGCGTATCAAGGGGATGAAGGCGATCACCGCCGCCGATTTCTCCGGCCGCTTCATCCACTACGGTGTCCGCGAGCACGGCATGGCGGGCGCGATGAATGGTCTGGCGCTGCATGGCGCGATCATCCCCTATTCCGGCACATTCCTGGTTTTCTCCGACTACTGCCGGCCGGCGATACGGCTTGCCGCGCTGATGGGCCAGCGCGTGATCCACGTCATGACCCACGATTCGATCGGGCTCGGAGAAGACGGCCCCACGCATCAGCCGGTCGAGCATCTGGCCGCATTGCGCGCGATTCCGAACCTGCTCGTTTTCCGTCCGTGCGACGCGGTGGAAACCGCCGAGTGCTGGCAACTTGCCCTCGAGGCAAGCAGCAAGCCGAGTATTCTCGCGCTCACGCGACAGAACCTGCCCCAACTGCGCAACCGGTTTGACGAAGAGAATGTCTGCTCGCGCGGCGCCTACGAGATCGCGGCACCGGATGACCGCGCGGACGTTGCGATCTTCGCGACAGGCTCTGAAGTGGCAGTCGCGGTCGAGGCGGCGA
>DASXST010000196.1:0-5447 GCA_036505835.1 Pseudolabrys sp.
AAAAGCGTTGGGATCGGATTGTCGAGATAGGCCGCCACCGCAAAGGTCCACAGTCTTTCGACGATCTCAGGGGCGGCCGGAGCGGACACAAAAAAGTTGGGCACCAACCGGAAGCGCTTTTCCACCTCCTGATGGAACGAACTTTGATTTTGCGAGTGTTCAGACATTTCAACGATGACCTACGGAATTTTCCAGACGGCAGTATCAATGTGTCGGCACTCGGGACACACGAAGGTGAGTAGTTCGTGGCCGGGGCGCTCTGGCTCTACGCCAAATAGGACCGTCGCTGATCCGCATTAAGAGCAGTTTTGTCGCTCAATGGAATTGGAATTCGAGGCCACCACGAAAGGTACGATGAGCTTCGTATCGCATACCTTGCACTGATAAATCTGATGTCCCTCGTCCTCATTAGAATACCCGACCTCCATGAGCCACATCGGCACGTCGCATGTGGGACAAATGGGATGTGGGTCGTTGGAAGATGTGTCCGCCGTCGGCACTGCCAACATACTTTCGGTAGTGTCGCCCTCTTTAATTATTCTATTGTGAGCTCAGCTGCATAGTCCAGTTTCGGGATTTCTGTTCCACCGTATGAATGTGGTCGCAGGCTTCACACTGGTAAAAGTGGGTCTGCGCCGTCTTTTCAGCGCCAACGGTTGCCTTCCATTTCAGCTCGCCGCCACAGTGCGGGCAAGCACCCGGATGATGTCAATCGGTTGCACGGCCTGCGCCGCCAACGATTTGGTTCAAGGGCCCTAAGTCGGCCGGCACATCAAAGGCGAGTGGCAAAAGTAAATAGCGTTCGGGTTAAATGCCCCGCACAGCGGGCGTACATCCGGCCTTGCTGCGCGGGGCCTTGCCTCCGGTGCGACGGGACACCTGGAATGCATTTCCTTTCCTTGAAACGCGTTGCTTGCCCAACCCGCACGACTTGTGGGCCCCTGCCGTTGGGCAATCCGACCCCAACGGGATCGGCAACCTGCGTGAAAATGACGGGCACGCTTTGCGTTTCGCGCCGCACTGTCGCGGCAATCGATGTCGGCGCTGCGAGAATGACGTCCAGCTTTTGTTGGCGCTACGGCGTGTAAATCTCATTTACCGCCGAGTAAGACGCGCCAGGCGTCGGGCCACCAGAAATGACGTATATACGCCCGCGTGAACCGCGGCGCCCAGCCCGTGCCGTGGTGTCGGCAAGCGAGCGTGGCTCGTCCAACGATCGCTCTTGGGATCGTACGCCTCGACCTGATTGAAAGTTCCGGTCGTCGTCTCTCCGCCGACCACGAAGATGCGTCCCTGGAGCACCGCCGCTGCGATACCGCTGCGCGCCGTAGGAATGGGCGAAAGCCGCTGCCAGCGGTCGCTCTGAGGATCGTAGACTTCGTTGACATCGAGGTTGCTCGCGTAGTTCCCATTGACGCGGCCACCGATGGCATAGAGGCGCCCATCTACGGCGGCGACGGCGAGGTGATCCCGCGGGGTTGGAATCGCCGCCAGCGCAATCCATCGGTTGGTCTCGGGATCATAGACCTCGTGCGCGCCGCTGTTGCGGTCGCGCCAACTGTTGCCGCTCACCGCATGAATTTTGCCATTGATCACGGCTGCGCCAAGCGCGCCCCTTGGGGTAGGCATGCGGGCAAGCGCACGCCAAACGTTGCTGGCAGGGTCATATTCGTGAACCTCGTCGCTAGGCATCCAGCCATCGACGTAGCCACCGATTAGATAAATCTTGCCGTTCAGGCCAACCGCCGCGGCATGATGCACTGCGCGGGGGATGGCCGCGCCGCGACTCCAGCGATCCATGGAGGGGTCATAGATTTCCAGTTCGAGCTCACCGCGGAAACCGCCAAGCACGTAAATCTTCTCCCTCACCTCGGCGACCGCCACCTCGGAGCGTTCAGACGGCATGACGGCACCCGACATCCAGCGGCCGGTGCCCTGCACCACGGCGGCGGCTGCGAGGAGAGCGAGGACAAACACAGGTGCCGTCAAAAATTTGCGAGAGGTGGACATGAGGCTCTCATCGGCTGCGCAGAAGCGCAGGTAGTCGGGTGTCCCGACCTTCAATGTAATTCAGTTCTCGGATACCTGTCAGAAATCGGCCGACATATCTCTCGGTGAGGGGAGCGTCTTTCGGGGAAAACCCCAACCAAGCGATGACAGGTCTCTTTTTGGCAGCTTGGCCGTGTACCGTTTGCGGATATACCGCGATGGTGGCGAGCAGCCCTATGAATTCGCGCCGTCTCATCGCCTTGTTCCCAAAGCTCAAGACAAACGACTATACTAAATGGGAACTCGATGTCCGGTTTGGGTCACAAGCAGACATGGTTTCATTCGATAACTTCGTCGGCGAGCGCTAGCACTTGTGGCGGAAATTCAATGCCCAGCGCCTTGGCGGTTCTCAGGTTGACGACCAATTCGAACTTTGCTGACTGCACAACGGGCAGATCGGCCGGTTTCTCTCCCTTAAGGATCCGCGCGGCGTAGACGCCGATCTGGCGGTACGCGCCGGAAAGATCCTCACCATAGCTGACGAGGCCGCCCGCAGTAGCGTACGGACGCCGATCGTAAACTGCCGGAACCCTATCGCGCGCAGCCAGTGTGATGATCTGTTCACGGCGGCTGAAGAGATAGCCATCAATACTGACGATGAGCGCTCCTGCCCGCCGTCGATTGACTTCCGCAAGAGCAGCATCGATCTGTTCGGGGTTGCTGGCTTTGACGACAATAAGCTCCTGCTTGAGCCCTCGTGTAATTGCTTCAATCTCTTGCAAGTATCGCGGCCCTTCGGGAGCGAGCGGGTTCATGAGATAGGCGAGCGGCGCGCCTTTTGGCATTAGCTGGCGCGCCACTTCGACCCGCTTGGCTGCTAGCTCCGCCGTCAACAAGCTGACTCCGGTCGAGTTGCCGGCTGGCTTATTCAAGCTTGCAACAAATCCCAACTTGACCGGATCGTCTTGACTGAGAAAGACATGCGGAATAGTGGAGGTCGCGCCCTTGGCGGCGAGCCCAGAACCAACGCCGGTAGAAATTATGACCGCGACCCGCCGCCGCACGAGATCGCTGGCAAGCTGTGGAAGTTGGTCAAACCTACCAGCCGCAAACGCGTACTCGATCTCAAAGTTCTGACCTTCGACAAATCCGAAATCCTTGAGGCCGAGGCGGAACGCAGTCAGAAGATCCTCGAAACCTGCGCGCGACCCGGCACCGATAATACCGATCACCGGTTTTGCCGCTTGCTGCGCGTGCGCCAGCAATGGACATGCCGCGAGCGCGCCACTAAAAAGACCGATAAATTGACGCCGCTTCATGTCCTCCCACTGCTCAGGACAAGGCAAGTTTCAGTTTCAATCTACCATATCAAGAGGGATTGCGATGTCCGCTTTGGGCCAAAAGCGGACACCGGACTGAATGCACTATCGACCAAGACGCACAGCCGAAGTCGAAAATGCCCGATCCGCGGAATCTTGCATGCCGGCGAGTACAAACGCGCTAACGACTGCGATAGCGACTGCTGCAATGCATGCAAAAATGAAGACTCTCATGACCCACCCTCGTCTCTTTTGCGACTAGCGACGCGTATGTCCGCCAAGGACCAATAGCGGCACGTGCCGCCGCCGTTATTCGATCACTTCGTCGGCGATGGCGAGGATGCCCGATGGGGTGGCCAAGTTAAGCGCCTTGGCGGTCTTGAGGTTGATGACAAGCTCGAATTTGGCCAGCTGGACGATCGGCAGGTCGCCAGGCTTTTCGCCCTTGAGGATTCTGCCAGCGTAGATGCCCTGTTGACGGTATGCCTCGGTGAGGCTGGTTCCGTAGCTGATCAGGCCGCCGGCCACCGCGAACTCGCGTTGCTCGTAGATGGCTGGAATGGCGTGGCGCGCTACCAGCGCGGTGATCCGATCGCGCCGGCTGTTGAAGAACGGATCGGCGGCGACGAGGAGCGCTCCCGGCCGAGCCTGCACGATTTTCGCAAAGGCTGTTTCGATCTCGGTCTCGCTCCTGGCCTCGAAGATCGCGATTTCTTTCCCAATCGCTCGGGCCCCAGCTTGGGATTCTTGCATGCTGACCAGAGCCGGCGCGAAATTCGGGTTCAAGAGCACCGCGACGGTCGAGGCCGAGGGAACGATATCGTGCAGCAGCCCCAGGCGCTTCTCCGCCAATTCCGTTGTTAAGACGTTGACACCGGTCGCATTGCCGTCGGGTCGGGCGAGGCTGGCGACGAGCCCCGCCTTGACCGGATCGCCGCCACTATTGAACACGATGGGGATCGTTGCAGTCGCAGCCTTGACCGCAGCAGCGGACGTTTCGCCGCCGACCGTGACGATGACGGCGACCTGACGGCGAACGAGATCGGCGGCCAGCGCGGGCACTCGCTCGTACTGGCTCTCGGCCCAGCGGTACTCGATCGCGACATTGTGGCCCTCGACGAAGCCGGTTTCCTGGAGACCTTTGCGGAAGCCCGCGACGAGATGCGCGAATGGACCGGGCGAAGCGGTCCCGAGGAACCCAATCACCGGCAGCTGCGCGTGGGCGGCGCGCGGACACGCGACCGCCGCACCGCCGAGCAGGGCAAGGAATTCGCGCCGCTGCATTGCCACCCACCAAGGCTAAAGACAGGTGTCAGCTCAATCTAGCATACGGGGACTATGTCCGCTTTGGGTCAAAAGCAGACGTTCGCACTGCAAAAAGTCATGTCCGCTTTACCCCCGAAAGCGGACATTTGCGCGTCGCGTGCCCAGTCGCTTTACAAAACCCATGAGTCCGATCATTGAACGCGCTTGCGCTGCGCCGTGAACGCGGCACAAGCGCTCGTAGGTCCGCCAGTGCATGCCCTTCGGCTTTTCCGGGAAATCGTCGAGTATGCTAGCGCTCCCACCCAATCGCATCCGGATTTTCTGAGCCTTCCATAAGCCACGTAGATGGGCTGATTCCTGCTGGCTCGCGTAGGCAAGCCGATAACAATGACGGCACGCGAACAAGCGACCGGCATCGTACAACTTAGTGACTTGCCGGCCGCAATAGGTGCCGTTCGCGTATACCGAACAGATAAACCACGGCCTTTCGCCACCAAAGCGGCATGGCGTCCACGCGGTGGTGACGCGCTGTTCTACATCAAGCCAATCCTCGCCGTATGAGCGGCTTCGGTATCTCAGGGTCACGGAATGTCTTTTCATCTCGACATTGATTGACGCCACTGGTTTGTCATTCCGCGTCCAAGCCCATGAAAACCGCTGCGGCGATCGGAAGTAGCCCCGGCGATGCCAATCGAGCACGTCGGACGCCGCGATTGCCCGAACGTGCGAATCCCGCCATGGCACGCTCGATTTCGTCGGTGTCGCGCACGTTCCCCGGCGTGAGCTCAACACCAAGGGACTGCGCTACCGATCGAATAGCCGCGAATTGTCCGATACCAGCCGCAGAGGTGGGATCACGAAACACCAAGGCTC
>DASXST010000197.1:0-114039 GCA_036505835.1 Pseudolabrys sp.
GTGAATATTTTCCACTTGCTTCACCGGAAGATGCTGCGAGATACGACTACACGCCGGTTGACCGCGTCCGCATCGCACAGAACCGGCAACGGGTATCGGTCGGCTCTCCTGAAACGGTAAAAGCCAGGCTCATGCCTTTGATCGAGGCCACCAAGGCCGACGAGCTTATGGTGACCACTATGCTATTCGATCATGCGGCTCGCAAACGCTCATATGAATTGCTGGCGAAGGTGTTTGCTTGATCGGCCTAAAGACGTGGATGGCCGGGACAAGCCGGCCATGACGAGTCAAAGTCGCCATGCTAAAAGCCGACCGATTTTCCCTCGTAAAAAATTATGGGAGGTAGCGTTGGGTAAGCAGTTCACCTTGACCACCACTGATCGCCATTCTCTCGGCGCATACCGCGCCGATCCCGCCGGTACACCCAAGGGCGGCATCGTGGTGATCCAGGAGATATTCGGCGTCAACCGGCACATCCGCGCGATGTGCGACCGCTTTGCCGGAATCGGTTACGCGGCCGTTGCGCCGGCTGTGTTCGATCGCTTCGTGCGTAATTTCGAGAGTGGCTACACGCCCGACGAAATCGCGCACGCGCGCAGTTATCTCGGAAATCTCAACTGGGACCACATGATGCATGACATCGCGGCTGCGGTTGAGAGCTTGAAGGGGGTCGGCCCGGTCGGCATCGTCGGCTACTGCATGGGCGGGAGTGCCGCCTTTCTCGCCGCTTGCCGCGTGCCGGGCCTCGCGGCCTCTGTGTGCTACTACGGTGGCGTCATCGGAAAATTCGCCGACGAAAAACCGAAATGCCCCATTCAGATGCATTTCGGCGAGAAAGACGAAAGCATCCCGATGGACGTGGTGGAGACGATCAAGAAGAAGCAGCCACAGGCCGAGATCTATGTCTACCCGGACGCGCCGCACGCTTTTTCAAACGACGATCGTCCGAGCTTCCGCAAGGAGGCCACGGACCTCGCGTGGAAGCGCACCCAGGAATTTCTCGCAAAGCATATGAAGAAATGACGTCTCGTGACGTCGTCACCGGGTCGGCGCGCATTTTACCCCGTTCGTTTCCGCGTAAGCGGAAATCCAGAAGTTTACTCCATCTGGGTCCCCGCTTTCCGCCTTCGCGCTCCGCGCTTCGGCGGACTGAAACTCGCCAAAGCTCGCGAAGCGAGCGTAGGCTGGGTCGCGGGGAACGGAGACGAATGCGGTTGACAAATCCTGCTTAGTTTCTCCTCATGCCGCATCGCCAGGAGAGTACAGGTCAAACCGGCGCGCCCTGCGTCAGCTTGGCGCCGGTGCCGATCGGGCATGAGACGCCGGTGCCGCCAAGCCCGCAATAACCGAACGGATTCTTGGCCAGATACTGCTGGTGATAGTCCTCGGCGAAATAGAACTCGGGCGCGTCGACGATCTCGGTCGTGATTGCGCCGTAACGCTTCTTCTTCAGCTCCTGCTCGTACATCGCCTTCGAGGCTTCGGCCGCCTGCTTCTGCGCGGCATTGAAGGTGTAGATGCCGGAGCGGTACTGCGTACCGATGTCGTTTCCCTGGCGCATGCCCTGGGTCGGGTCGTGGCTTTCCCAGAAAGTCTTGAGCAGCGTCTCGTAGGAGATCTTCTTCGGGTCGTAGATCACCAGCACCACTTCGTTGTGGCCGGTACGACCTGAGCAGACCTCTTCATACGTTGGGTTCGGAGTCATCCCGCCGGCATAGCCGACAGCGGTGACATAAACACCGTCGCCCAATTCCCAGAACTTCCGCTCGGCACCCCAAAAGCAGCCGAGCCCGAACATCGCCTTCTCGGTGCCTTCCGGATACAGCCCCTTTAGCGGATGGTGATTGACAAAATGCGTGGCGGCGGTGCGGATCGGGTTGGCGCGTCCCGGCAGCGCCTCGTCAGGCTTGGGCATGGCGGTCTTCTTGAAGCCAAACATGCTGGGGATCTCCTGGTGGCTGCCGTAATATAGGTTGGCTGAAGGCGCGCCGAAACGGCCCGGCGATCACGAATCGGCTAACAAAGCCGGGGCTTTGCGGATGGGCGAGACTCTAAGACCGCGCGTAGCCGATCAAAGGCTTTTTCTTGCGGCCAAGCAGGAGGAACAGGATCCCGAGCACCCCGAGCACCCCCCAGCTGGGCGATGCCAGGATCGCCACCATGACCGGGTCCCACAGGTAGCCCCCCACATAAGACTGAACTGTCGGCTCCAGCTTCGCGAGGCTCGCCGCGTTGATCAGCTCCCACAAGCTACGCACGCTCGTCAAAAAAAGCCTGTTGCCGGCGATCGATTTGGTCCCGTCGTAGATCAACAGGATAAATGCCGCCGCCAGGCAGATCAGTCCGATAAACCGGAGCAGAAAACGGATCATGACCCCCACCATCCTCCGTGCGCACGGCTTACCCTGCGGCTCGCCTTCGCACAACGGTCGCCTTCCCTTGAGTCATATTGGCACCATCCGCTAACGTCGCCAGCGCCGGCGCAACCGGTCCCGTTCATGGAGTACCAATGCGTGCCAAGCCCCCCGCCGGGCACAACCGGCCAACTTTTACCGATCAGGAAGCTCTGCAATTTCACAGCCTTGGTCGGCCGGGCAAGCTGGAAGTCATTGCCACCAAGCCAATGGCGACCCAGCGCGACCTGTCGCTCGCCTATTCGCCCGGCGTTGCCGTGCCCGTGCTTGCTATCGCAGACGATGAATCGCGAGCGTACGACTACACCACCAAGGGCAACTTCGTTGCGGTGGTTACCAATGGAACGGCGATTCTCGGCCTTGGCAACCGCGGCGCGCTGGCGGCAAAGCCGGTCATGGAGGGAAAGGCGGTCCTGTTCAAGCGCTTTGCGGACATCGACTCGATCGACCTCGAGGTTTCCTCCGAGGATCCCGACGAGATTGTCAATTGCGTAAAGCTGCTGGGAAAAGGTTGGGGCGGCATCAACCTGGAAGACATCAAGGCGCCGGAGTGCTTTGTGATCGAGCAGCGGCTGCGCGAGCTGCTGGATATTCCGGTCTTTCACGACGACCAGCACGGCACTGCCATCATCGCCGCTGCCGGCCTGCTCAACGCGCTGCATTTGACTGGACGCGAGATCGCAACCACGAAACTCGTCTGCAACGGCGCGGGCGCCGCCGGCATTGCGTGCCTCGAGCTGCTGAAGGCCATCGGCTTCAAGCCTGAGAACCTCATCCTCTGCGACACGAAGGGCGTGATCTACCAAGGCCGCAAGGATGGGATGAACCAGTGGAAATCCGGTTACGCCATCAAGACCGCGGCGCGCACGCTGGCGCAGGCGATGGAAGGCGCCGACGTATTCTTCGGCCTCTCGGTCAAGGGCGCCGTGACCCAGGACATGGTGAAGAAAATGGCGCCGAAGCCGATCATCTTCGCCATGGCCAATCCGGATCCCGAGATCACTGCAGAAGAGGTCGCCGCCGTGCGAGATGATGCCATCATGGCAACGGGCCGGTCGGACTATGCAAACCAGATCAACAATGTTCTCGGTTTTCCATACATCTTCCGGGGCGCGCTCGACGTGAGGGCCTCCGCCATCAATATGGAGATGAAGATTGCCGCTGCGCACGCGCTGGCCGCGCTCGCGCGCGAGGATGTGCCCGACGAGGTCGCCAGCGCCTACGGCGCAAGGCCGAAATTCGGACCAGACTACATCATTCCCGTGCCATTCGATCCGCGGCTGATTTCATCCGTCCCTCCCGCCGTTGCGAAAGCCGCCATGGATACCGGCGTGGCACGCAAGCCGATCGTCGATATGACCGCTTATCGGCATCAATTGAACGCACGGCGCGATCCGATCGCGGGAACCCTGGTGCAGGTGTTCGATCGCCTGCGCCGCCAACCCAAGCGCGTGGTATTTGCGGAAGGCGAAGAGGAGCAGGTAATCCGCGCAGCGTGCAGCTTCGTGCATCAAAGTCTCGGCAGTGCGCTCCTGGTCGGCCGCGAAGACCGCGTACGGCAATCTGCCCGCGACAACGGCATCGAACTTGGCGAGGGCATCGAAATCGTCAACGCACGGCTCTCGACCCGAAACGCTTCCTACATCAATTACCTTTACGAGAGGCTGCAGCGGCGCGGCTACCTGGTGCGCGACTGCCAACGACTGGTGAATCAGGACCGTAATCACTTCGCTGCCTGCATGGTCGCGCTCGGCGATGCCGACGCGATGGTGACCGGCGTCACCCGCAATTTCTCCGTCGCACTCGAGGATGTTCGGCATGTCATCGACCCCAAGCCCGGACACCGGGTGATCGGTGTTTCGGTCGTCGTGGCACGCGGACGAACGGTGCTGGTGGCCGACACGGCAGTGACCGAGATGCCCGACGCGCATGAGATCGCGGAGATCGCCATTGAGGCAGCCGGGGTGGCGCGTCGTCTCGGCTATGAACCGCGGCTGGCGCTGCTTGCCTTCTCCACCTTCGGACATCCGCCAGGCGAGCGCTCGGCGCGCGTCATCGAAGCGGTGAAAATTCTTGACGGCAAGCGAGTCGACTTTGAATACGACGGTGAAATGGCTGCCGACGTCGCGCTCAACCCGGAGCTGGTGTCGGCATATCCATTTTGCCGGCTTTCAGGCCCGGCGAACGTGCTGGTCATGCCGGCATTTCACTCGGCCTCGATCTCGACGAAGATGCTTCAGGAGCTCGGCGGCGCCACGGTCATCGGCCCGCTGCTGGTCGGGCTGGATCGGCCAGTCCAGATCGTGCAGCTGGGAGCCAAGGATAACCAGCTCGTGAATATGGCGGCGCTTGCCGCGTATAATGTGAGTGGGTAGCGAATAGCGCACTCAGGCCCGTCTTTTTTCTATTCGCCTGTGTAACGAGGAATTCAATGACCCAGAGACTGTCCGGCGTCATCGCCGCCATCGCTACGCCGGTTGACGAGAATGGCGCTCCCGATATCAAGCGCGCGATCAATCTGGCGCGTTACCTGCTCGACAATGGTTGCGACGGGCTCAACGTGCTCGGGACCACGGGTGAGGCTACCTCGTTCTCGGTCGACGAGCGCAAAAGTGTCATGGATGCCTACAAGGCGAATGGCCTGCCGTTGCAGCGCCTGATGGTGGGGACCGGCGCCGCCTCGGTGTCCGATGCAGTCGCGCTAACCCGTCACGCTGCAGAACTCGGATTCGGCGGCGCGCTGGTGCTGCCGCCGTTTTACTACAAGGGCGTGCCGGACGAGGGGCTGATTGCTTACATCGACATCTTGATCAAGGCGACGGAACGAAAGCCCATCCCGATCTATCTTTATCATTTTCCGGCCATGTCGGGCGTGCCCTGGCGTGTGCCGCTGATCCTCCGTCTGCTCGATTCCTTCCCGTCGCGCATTGCGGGCCTTAAGGATTCTTCGGGCGACATGGCTTACGCGCGCTCCGCGGCGGCCATCTCCGGCAATTTTGCCGTATTCCCATCGACGGAGGCGGCCCTGCTCGAAGCGCGCCAGGGTGATTTCGCCGGCTGCATTTCGGCGACCGCAAACCTCAATGCCGACCTGTGCGCGCAAGCGTGGAGCCAAGGTGATGGCGGCGCTCTCGATGCGGCGGTTGCAATCCGAAAACTCTTCGACGGCAAGTCCCTCGTCTCCGGGGTAAAGGCTCTCCTTGCTCATATTCACGGAGACCCGGCGCTCTCGCGCGTAAGACCTCCCTTGGCACCCTTCTCTGCAGCGGACCGCGCGTCCGTCATCGCCGGACACGATGCGGTTCGAGCGAAGCGCGTGGCGTGAGGCACAGTGCGGACGTTGACGCGTGCGTGCAGCCTCACTATAAGCCTCACCCTTGGCGGCAAGGCTCTTCGCCGCCGTAACCTGTTGTAATCCTGATCGCTTTCGCGGGTATCCGCCGGAGGCGGCTGCTGCGAATGAGAGATTGATGCCCAACACAAAGTCTGCCCGCAAAGCCACGCGCGTCATCGCCCGCAGAACCGAAGTGAACAAGGCGCGGCGTTCGCTGCTGCGAAATTCGGTGCGCAAAGTTGAGGAGGCGATCCAAAGCGGTGACCGCAATGCGGCACTCGCCGCGCTCAAGGCGGCGGAGCCAGCCATAATGCGAGCGGCACAGAAAGGCATCGTTCACAAAAACAATGCCAGCCGAAAAGTATCGCGCCTCGCGCACCGCATTGCAAAACTTGGCAAGTAGGTCGCAGTATAATTCGCTGCAAACTCATGTAATTGAAGTCAAAGCGACCGGTCAGCACTGGAATTCGTCGAAGCGTCGAAAGACCCCGGTTGTAGTGAAAACGTCATCGCGGCGTCAGAGAAATTTGCTCATCAAGCATTTGCTTGATGAAATAATTGCTCCAGACCCGTCAGTATCCATGCCAAGAGCATTTTGGAAGCGCGGGTTACCTGAAAATTCGATCAAATTTTTTTTTGCGAAGATAAAGACTTAACTGGAAAGCAAATCGAGGACCCCAAAAATCCATATATGACAGGCTTTTTTGGTGGGCGGTAAAACTTCGAATATTTTTTTGTCTGCACGGCTCTCTCGACCGATTTCAGCGTCGAAATTGGCGCGACTCCAACGTGTTGCGCAAAGCACAAGCGTGGCGCTACCGCCACACCGGTGCGAATTGTGGCTTAGCCTACCGTCACGGGCGTAAATTTCATTGCGAGCGCACTTTGCTTGTGTATCTTGAAAACGCGCACGGGAATTCTTCGTGCGTGATCATAAACAAGGATCAACGTCACGCTCATCGGCGGATGAGAACGGCTTTGGTTTGCCTCTTTGTACCGAGTTTAGCCACGTCAAACGCCGGAGTAGTTCGGTATCGAATTTGAGATCAAGTTCAGTGGGTTCGGTTGCAGCGCTTTAATGTCGATTGCTCCCGTGCCGCTAAGACTGAAGAACAAAACCAGAGGGCGAAAGCCCAAGTCATTCGAGGGGTGATGTCATGACAGGCGCAGACAAAGGGTCGCTGATCAACGCAAATGGCATTGGAAGGCTGCCGTCCAATGCAGAATCGTATGTCGCTTCGGCCCGTGTCGCCGGTCAATCAATTCCGCTCTCGTATTTAGCTTATTTCAGCAGCCGAAAAGCGTCGATCTTCACGAACGGAATTCGAGGCGCCACTCCGCCACCCGCGGGCTGAAGGCGCAACGCCCCTCGACGTTTCGTCGATGCGCTCCGCCGACCATTCACTGTGGTGGAATCCGCATCTCACAGACGAAAATCATCAGGTGAGTGTTGTTGCGTCCCGTTTTTCCGGTGCGTCGGCGTCCATCGCCAAGCCGGTCAACCGAGTCGGTCAAACCCTTTAGATCGAGAACAAGAAATGTCCAATGGGGAGCAGGAAAGCTGGTCACGGGTTAAAGAGCGCTTGCGCGCGGAAGTCGGTGACGATGTTTATTCGAGCTGGTTTGCCCGCATGGACCTGGAGGCAATCGAGGAAGGTGCGGTACGCTTGTCGGTGCCAACTCGTTTTCTCAAGAGCTGGATTCAATCTCACTATGCGGAGCGTGTCCTCGCCTGCTGGCAGGCCCAGGAAAGCACGGTTACGCGAGTCGAACTGATCGTGCGGTCGGCGGTACTGAAATCCGCAGTTCTGCCAAAGGCCAAGCCGGACATCACCGCCGATAATGCCAGCCGCTACACGAATGGGAACAGCAACGGCCGCTCTTTCTCGCCTGGCGATCCCAGCGTGCATGAGGCGCTTGGCGGATCCCCACTCGATCCGCGCCTGACGTTCGACACTTTTGTCGTCGGGCGATCAAATACTCTCGCTCACGCGGCCGCAAAGCAGGTCGCCGGCGCCAAGCGCGGCGATCCCGTGATGTTCAATCCGCTGTACATCCACTCCGGCGTCGGCCTCGGCAAGACGCACCTGTTGCAGGCCGTGACCTGGGCGGGAAACGCCGCGGGTGAACGCAAGGTACTGTATCTGACTGCCGAGAAGTTCATGTACGGATTTGTCTCGGCCCTTCGCACCCAGACGGCGCTCGCGTTCAAAGAGGCGTTGCGCGGCATAGGCGTGCTGGTCATCGATGACCTGCAGTTCCTGCAAGGCAAGTCGACGCAGGCCGAATTCTGCCACACGCTGAATGCGCTCATCGATGCCGGCCGCCAGGTCGTCATCGCCTCCGATCGTCCGCCATCAGATCTGGAGAGCCTAGATGATCGCGTGCGCTCGCGCCTGGCCGGCGGGCTGGTTGTTGAAATGGGGCCTCTCGGCGAAGAGCTGCGCTTCGAGATCCTGAAGGCTCGGGTGTTGGCTGCCCGGGCGCATCACCCTGCATTCGACGTGCCGTTGCCCGTGCTCGGCTACATTGCCAAGACGGTCACGCATAACGGGCGCGATCTGGAAGGAGCACTCAATCGCCTTCTCGCACACAACAAGCTGACCGGCCACGCCGTGACGCTCGAAATGGCCGAGCGCGAGGTACGCGATCTGATCCGGCCGCAGGAGCCAAAGCGCGTCAAGATCGAAGACATCCAGCGCGTGGTAGCTCGCCAATACAATGTCAGCCGCTCTGACCTGCTGTCATCGCGGCGCACCGCGAATGTGGTGAGGCCGCGACAGGTCGCCATGTACCTCGCGAAGACCCTCACCCTGCGCTCGCTGCCGGAAATCGGCCGGCGTTTCGGCGGCCGCGATCACACGACGGTCCTGCACGCGGTACGCAAGATTGAAGGCCTGGTCGGCAACGATATGGCCCTGGCCGAAGAGATCGAAATCCTCAAGCGGCAATTGCAGGAATAGGCTGGCACCTCGCAACGGAGGAAGGCCCCGTCCCCCGTTCGGACGGGGCCTTCTGCTTTGTGGCAGCTTGTGGACGTCTGGGGATATGCCCTGAGACGGGAAGCCCGCCCTTGCGAAAAACGCGCTCTTTGGTCACCTTTGCTCCCCGGCTTCGCATCCCGCGAGCGCCGGCTTGCCGTCGCGCCTCATTTAGGATTGTTTTCGAAGGCGCCGGAGCGGGTTTTTCATGAAAGTTACCCTAGAGCGTGCTGAGCTTTTGAAGTCGCTGGGCCACGTCCATCGCGTGGTCGAGCGGCGCAACACTATTCCAATTCTCGCCAACGTCCTCGTGAAAGCCGAACGGGGCAAATTGAGTCTCAAGGCGACCGATCTTGATCTCGAGGTCACAGACTCGACCGCAGCCGAAGTTTCAGCCGGCGCGTCGACGACCGTGCCGGCACATATGTTCTATGAGATCGTCCGCAAACTGCCGGAGGGCGCGCAGATCGTGCTCGAGGGCTCCGGAGATCGTGCAGTTCTTTCGCTCCGCGCTGGTCGATCGCGGTTCACGTTGCAAACATTGCCGGAGAGCGATTTCCCGGATCTCGCCGCCGGCGAGATGAGCCACTCCTTCAAGCTTGCCGCCGCCGATCTCAAACGGCTGATCGACAAGACGCAGTTCGCCATCTCGACGGAGGAGACGCGCTATTATCTCAATGGCATCTATTTGCACACGATCGGGAGTGCCAAGTCGGGTACCCTGCGTGCAGTGGCAACCGACGGGCACCGCCTCGCACAAGTGGAATTGCCGTTGCCGCATGGCGCCGGAGGCATGCCCGGCATCATTGTGCCTCGCAAGACGGTGGGCGAAGTTCAGCGGCTGATCGAAACCGGCGAGGGGGATATCGCCGTCGAACTTTCGTCCGGCAAGATCCGCTTCACTATCGGTAATGTCGTGCTCACATCGAAACTGATCGACGGCACCTTCCCTGACTACGCCCGGGTGATTCCGGTCAACAACGACAAGAACCTGGTCGTCGACAAAAAGGATTTCGAAGCCGCCGTCGACCGCGTGTCGACGGTATCAAGCGAGCGCGGCCGCGCCGTGAAGTTGTCCATCACCGGCGGGCGGTTGGTATTGTCCGTGACCAACCCTGACTCCGGAAGCGCAACCGAGGAAATCGAGGTCGAGTATGACGCGGAGCCGCTCGATATCGGCTTCAACTCGCGTTACCTCCTCGACATAGCCGCCCAGATCGAGGGCGAAGTCGCTGTACTAAAGCTCGCTGACCCCGGCTCGCCAACGCTGATCCAGGGCAAGGATGCGAAAGGCGCGCTCTACGTGCTGATGCCGATGAGAGTGTGATTGGGGGGCAGAACCCAGTAATCAGTAATCAGTAGCCGAAGGCCTTTTCTGAGAACTGATTACTGATTACTGATCCCCGACATGACCGCCGCCTTCGTTCGCAGGCTATCCCTGACGAATTTCCGCAGCTATCACGCCGCGCAAATTTCGCTTGGGCGCGCCGGACCGGTGGTGCTCACGGGCGTCAACGGCGCCGGCAAGACCAACTTGATCGAGGCCATCTCGCTGCTGGCGCCGGGTCGCGGACTGCGGCGCGCCACCATGGAAGAACTTGCTTTCGCCGAAGGAGATGGCGCGTGGGCGGTCTCGGCTGAGATCGAAGGCATACTCGGCCTTGCAACGCTCGGCACCGGCATCGATCCACCGGCCGGTGAAGATCCCGCGCCAGTCCGCAAATGCCGCATCGACCGCGAAAGTGTCGGCTCGGCAACCGCTTTCGCCGACCACCTCCGCGTGGTGTGGCTGACACCGGCCATGGATCCGCTCTTTAATGGACCCGCCTCCGAGCGGCGGCGATTCCTGGACCGTCTTGTGCTTGCTGTCGATGCGCAACATTCGAGCCGCGTTGCGGCGCTGGAACGTTCGCTGCGCTCGCGTAACCGCCTGCTGGAAGATGCGCCGGGAGATTCCCATTGGCTCGACGCTGTCGAGCATGAAACAGCCGAAGTCGCGGTTGCAGTCGCTGCCGCGCGGGTGGAAACAGTCAAGCGTCTGTCGGCAGCCCTTGATGCCGCGCGCGATCAGGCACCGGAATTTCCGCAGGCCCAAATTGATTTGATAGGCTGGATGGAGCGGCTTCTGGTCGACCATAGCGCGATCGAAATCGAGGATCGCTACCGCGCGCTTCTCAAGGAAAAGCGCCCGCGCGATGCAACCGCGGGCCGCACCCTTGACGGCCCGCATTTGTCCGATCTCGCTGTACGGCACAGGGCGAAGAACCTTCCTGCGGCGCACGCATCGACCGGGGAACAAAAAGCCTTGCTGATCCGCCTCGTTCTCGCGCACGCCGGATTGATCAAGCAGATGACCGGCTTCGCACCATTGCTTTTGCTCGATGAGGTTGTCGCTCATCTCGACCCCGTGCGCCGCGCGGCCCTCTACGATGCGTTGTCTTCTCTGGGTGCACAGGTGTGGATGACCAGCGCCGATCCGGTTTCATTCCGCGACATCGTCGATCGGGCGAATGTTTTTGAGGTGCGTAGCGGAACAGTAGAAAGAATAAATGCAGTTCCATAACAATCGTTCGAAAAAACTCGCGCCGATCTTGAGCGCGTCGAAATTTTAGCGGCGGGCCTCGTCGCCTTCAGCAAGCCGGTTCCGACACCTGCCGCAGCCCGGTTTGAGCGCGCACGAACTGCCGTCAGACTAAAAATCTGCAGGCTCGACCACAGGGATGCAAGGCAGCCGTGACGATAGCGCTGCCAGAGCTGATCAAACGCAATCGACCTCAATCGACCCGACGGCGCGATCAATCTGCTGTGTATGTGCCGACCTGATTCGCGTTGGAAACGACGCGAAAATAGTGGGGATTTTTCACACCCGCCTCTTTAAAAACTGCTGATAGATCAATATATTAAGCCAAGATACTTTGCCCTGTACGACGCTTAATTTTCGTGTCAGACAAACCACTCAATCCGACTCGCTTTTCCACCCCCCTTTGAGGGTGCCGCTGATGGCTGAACCGGCCCGCAGAAATCCATCCGACTATGGCGCAGAGTCAATCAAGGTCCTGAAGGGACTTGATGCCGTGCGCAAGCGGCCGGGGATGTACATCGGCGACACCGATGACGGCTCGGGCCTTCACCATATGGTCTATGAGGTCGTCGACAATGCGATCGATGAGGCGCTCGCGGGATTTGCCACCGAAGTCGCGGTAACGCTCAATCCGGATGGCTCTTGCACCGTACGAGACAACGGTCGCGGCATCCCGACCGACGTTCACAAGGGCGAAGGCGTCTCCGCAGCGGAAGTCATCATGACGCAGTTGCATGCCGGCGGGAAATTCGACCAAAACGCTTACAAGGTTTCGGGTGGCCTGCACGGCGTCGGCGTCTCGGTGGTGAACGCCCTGTCGACCTGGCTGAAACTCACGATTTGGCGCGACGGCAAGGAACACTTCATGGAGTTCCGTGACGGCGTCGCAAAGGCGCCGCTCAGGGCGCGTGGCGATGCAAAAGGCCAGCGTGGAACCGAAGTCACGTTCCTACCCTCCCCGAAGACCTTCAGCATGATCGAGTTCGATTTTGCCACGCTCGAGCACCGGCTGCGCGAGCTGGCGTTCCTGAATTCAGGGGTGGCCATCGTTCTCTCCGACCAGCGTCACGCCGTCGAAAAGCGCGAGGAAATGAAATACGAAGGCGGTGTCGAAGCTTTCGTGAAATTCCTCGATCGCAACAAGACCGCGCTAATTCCCAGCCCCATCATGATCAAGTCCGAGCGCGAAGGCATTACGGTGGAGTGCGCGCTGTGGTGGAACGACGGTTATCATGAAAGCGTGCTGTGCTTCACAAACAACATTCCGCAACGCGACGGCGGCACTCACCTCGCCGGATTCCGCGGCGCGCTGACGCGGCAGATCACTCAATACGCGGAGACCATCGGTACCTCGCGCAAGGAAAAAGTTGCCCTGACCGGCGACGATTGCCGGGAGGGGCTGACCGCGGTGCTGTCCTGTAAGGTGCCGGATCCAAAATTTTCGTCGCAGACCAAGGACAAGCTGGTGTCCTCCGAAGTGCGCCCGGTTGTCGAAAACGTCATCAACCAGGCGCTGCAGGACTGGTTCGAGATTCATCCTCAGGAGGCCAGGGTCGTCGTCGGCAAGGTGGTGGAGGCCGCCGCCGCCCGTGAGGCAGCGCGGAAAGCGCGCGAATTGACCCGCCGCAAGGGCGCGCTCGATGTCTCATCCTTGCCAGGCAAACTGGCCGACTGCCAGGAGCGTGACCCGGCGAAATCAGAATTGTTCATTGTCGAGGGTGACAGCGCGGGCGGTTCGGCCAAGCAAGGTCGCAACCGCGAATTTCAGGCTGTGCTTCCGCTGCGTGGCAAGATTCTCAACGTCGAGCGCGCGCGGTTTGACAAGATGTTGTCCAGCCAGGAAATCGGGACGCTGATCACGGCGCTCGGAACCGGCATCGGGCGCGACGAGTTCAATCCGGACAAGCTGCGATACCACAAGATTATCATCATGACTGACGCGGACGTGGATGGCTCGCACATCCGCACGCTGCTGCTGACGTTTTTCTTCCGCCAGATGGACGAATTGATCAAGCGCGGCCATGTCTTCATCGCCCAGCCGCCGCTCTATAAAGTCACGCGCGGAAAATCCGAACAGTATCTCAAGGACGAGCGGGCGCTCGAGGATTACCTGATCACGGCCGGTCTCGAGGACGCCGTGCTCCGGCTCGCTTCAGGCGAGGATCGCGGACGTGCCGATCTGCGGAAATTGACGGAAGACGCGCGCACGATCCGCGGCATCCTCAGCGGTCTGCACAGCCGCTACACTCGTAAAGTGATCGAACAAGCAGCGATAGCCGGCGTGCTTAATCCCGGCGTTACCGGCGATGCGAAAAAAGGCGCTGCGGCGGCAACCTACATTGCGAAGCGGCTCGATGCGCTGGAAGAAGAAACCGAACGTGGCTGGACTGGCACGTTCGATGACAACGGTTTCCATTTCAAGCGCACGGTGCGCGGCGTCAAGGAAGTCGCAGTCATCGACCAGGCCCTGATCGGCTCTGCCGATGCGCGGAAGCTCGACGAGTTTGCCGCTTCACTGCAACAGGTCTTCCCGCGGCCGACGCCGCCGGCGATGTTACGCCGCAAGGATGAAACTGTGGCGATCCACGGACCGGTCGGCTTGTTCGAGGCGCTTATCGCAGCCGGGCGCAAGGGCCTCACGCTGCAGCGTTACAAAGGTCTGGGCGAGATGAACCCCGAACAATTGTGGGAGACAACGCTCGACGTCAACGCAAGATCGCTGCTGCAGGTCCGCATCAAGGAAGTTGACGAAGCCAACGTGCTCTTCGACCAGTTGATGGGCGATCTGGTCGAGCCGCGCAGACAATTCATCCAGGACAATGCGCTGTCGGCAAGCGTCGACGTCTGATCGAGCGCCGACGCTTTCTATCTCCCGTTGCAGATCATGTCGACGCCGTCGGCCCACCTGCCACGGCCTTCGGCCACCGATATCTCCCTGAAATAACAGCCGCCGTAATCGCCAAAAATTGCCGTAACAACCGCCGAGAGCACAACCGCGCGTCTCCGATGTACCGAACCTGGTTGTTGTTGAAGTAGTTCGGACCGATGAGATTGTCGCAATCACCGCAGTAAGGAACTTGCTCGGCGACGCGGAACCCGGGACCGTAAGCTCATTACGACGGCAGCAATCGCCGCCGAACCTGCGAGCGCCAACCGGATCGGTATCGGTAAACGTCTGCGGCATCGGCGGCACCCCGCAGGCGAGCAGCGAAGCCGAGCGTCAGCAAAGCCAATATGATCTTATCCATGAGAAACACCCTGCTCAAATGGCCCAATATCATATCCAGAACCCCGAAGGAATTTCGGGGAACATTCCGTCATAGTTACCGTCGACGGAAGTTGCCTGTCAGGACGTGAGTTTAGCGCCCACCGTCAGCCCGATTATCAGCGCACCAAGGAAAAGCACAATGAATATTCCGAACAGCCATTTCGTGATCGTAGCGGACGCAGCTTCGACGTCGGCAAAGCCGAAAATGCCCGCGATCAAGGCGATGATCAGGAAAATCACGGCCCATTTCAGCATCTGAAATGCTCCTTGTTGACGAAGTCATCTCCGATAATGGGCATGACCGCCGCCAAGTTCCGGCGCGATTGCGAAAGGCATCAGAACAGATCCAGGTATTCCTTTTGCTCCCAGGACGTGACGTCGGCGCGCTCGTCGCTGGCTTCTTTCTGGAAGCGCTCGAACTCGGCAGCCTTGATGTGCACGTAGTACTCGACAAAGTCGGCGCCAAAACCGGTGCGCAAGGCCTCGTCCGAACGCAACGCGGTGAGGGCTTCGTTCAGATTTTTCGGAAGCAGGGCAGAAACGGTTTCGTAGGGGGTGTCCGCCGAAGGCCCGGGATCAAGCCTGCGCGCAATCCCATCAAGACCGGAATAGATCTGCGACGCCACATATAAATAGGGGTTGGCGGCGGGCTCGCCGACGCGATTTTCGAGACGTGTAGCCTGGCTGCTCGGTTGCCCAACGACGCGCACCATGACCCCACGATTGTCGCGCGCCCAGATGGCACGATCAGGGGCCAGCGAGTAAGCCCGATACCGCTTGTAGCCGTTGATCGTCGGCGTGGTGAATGCGGCAGCGGCCCGTGCGTGGGCCAGCAACCCGCCCAGATAATATTTGCCCACGGTCGAGAGCATGTCGGCGTGATCGAAAGCAAATGCGTTGCGCGCGCTTTTGCGTTCGATCAGGGATTGATGCAGATGCCAGCCACTGGACATCACATTGGGCAGAGCAGGTCGGCACATGAAGCTCGCGAGATAACCATTCCGGCGCGCGATCTGCTTCACCGCGGCGCGGAACAACACCATGGCGTCGGCGCTGGCGAGTCCGGCTATCGGCCGAAACGTGAATTCGCATTGGCTGGGGCCGAGCTCGACCTCAATCGAACGAAGCGGCAGGCCGAGCTGCTCGATGCCGCGGCGGAGAATGTCGACCGCCGGTTCCAGCATGTCGAAGCGTGACTCGGTGAGATACTGGTAGCCTTGGGTCAGCAGGCTGACCTCAGGCGCTTCCGGCGGCCAGGTAGCATCGGCCGGCCGCAGACGCGGATTCTCAATCTTGAAAAGATGGAATTCAACTTCCAGGCCGGCCAGGAAATCGAAACCGGCCTTGGCAAGGGTTGCGAGGGCGTCGCGACAGCGTGCACGGGCGCAATACGGCACTGGCCTGCCGTTGGTGAAATAGATATCACACAACAGCCAACCGGTTTTGTTGGCCCAAGGCAGAATCCTGAATGTCGAGGGGTCGGCGACCATGACGAAATCGCCGCCACCTTCCATCTCCCGGCTGGCAAAGCCGCCTCCCGGCGTGAACACCGGGTAGACCGTGCGGTGCGCCGTATCCTTGGCGAGCAGAGTCGTCGTCATGGTGACGCCTGCATTCATCGCCTGGACCGCTTCGGCGGCAAGTAATGTCTTTCCGCGCAATACACCGTGCTGGTCGGCGAAGGAAAAGCGCACGACCTCCAGTTTTTCTTTTCTGATGATGCGCTCGACTTGCTCGGCGGCCTTGGCCTGCGCCTTGTCCCGCAGCCGATGCTGCTCGACAAAGGTCCCGGATTTGCGCGACCGTGGGGACATCGTCATTGGCGAATAGTGACGAGGGAGTAGCGAATAGAAAGAAGCATGGTAACGATTTCGCTCGCCTATTCCCTACTCGCTACTCGCAACTCGCTATTCGCTCATGCGACCCAGCTCGCGCCCTGGCGCTTGCTCGCTTCGCTTTTCTGCCAATAGTCCTGCCAGTCATCGGCCGGGCCGATACCGTCGATCGCGGCCGGACCCGTGATGCTCGCCGCCCGGGCGGGATCAAGCACCATGATCGGCTTCTCGCCTTTCGCGGACTGCTCAATTGCCTGCCGCAGCAGCTTTCGATAGGCGCTGATCGCCTTGTCGGAGGTGCTGAGATGTTCGATGGTGCGATCCTGAATCGCACCCATAGATTCGCATGCCCATTGATCGTGCACGTTTATGTCAGCACCCATCCCCGTGTACGTCTCGTGCCCCTGCTCGTGAGGATCGAACCCGTAGTCGTTGCTCTTGTTCTTGTTCGGTATGTAGTCGGGCAACTGGTAGAGCGCGAGGCGCTGGCGGCGCATTTCGGCCTTGTCGACCGGGGCGCCGAAACTGGTGAAGATCGCATACCAGTAGTGCTTCTCGTCACCGACCGGCACGTGCCACTGCGTAATCGTCATCTCGCGGCTCATCGGGATGACGAAGGCATTGGGAAACATCAGATTGGTAACACGCACATGGGTGCTGCGTTCGCTGATCTGCCGCAGCGTCACCAGCCTGAAGCCGAAGTCCGTTGGCTCTACCTCGATGCGCGGGCGCGTGACTTCACGCATGATGCGCGACATCGGCATGTCGGAATCGCGCGAAGTATCACGAAACAATTTTCCGTAGCCCTGGTTTGGATCCTCATCGTGGAAGAAGCGATGCAGGAATGACGTGTGCACCGGATCGATGCCCACCTCGAGCGACTGTAGCCAGTTGCAATCGATCATTCCCTTGAACGCGAAGGTGTGGCTGTCGGGCGCTATAAAACAGTCAAAATGCGGGAACGCGGGCGGCTCGCTCTGACCGAGATAGGCGAAAAGAATCCCGCTCTTTTCAACAACTGGATACGCTTTCTGCCGGATGTTGGCGCACAGGTTGCTGTCATCGGGCTCGGCCGGCGTCTGCAGGCATTTGCCGTTGACGTCGAACAGCCACCCGTGAAACGCGCAACGCAAGCCGCCATCTTCCAATCGTCCGTATGCGAGATCTGTGCCGCGATGCGGACAGCGGCGGCCGATCAACCCATAGCGCCCTTGATCGTCACGAAAGATCACCAGGTCTTCGCCAAACAAGCGTACTGCCTTGACCGGGCGATTGCCTGAAAACTCATCAACCAACGCCGCCGGTTGCCAATAGCGCCGCATCAGGCCGCCCGCCGGGGTACCCGGTCCTGTCCGCGTCATGAGATCGTTCTGTTCAGCGCTCAACATCGCCATGTCCCTTCGCAAGACGACTTTATACGAAGTCGACGAGCGACTGAAAGTCGCGGGCAAAAGCCGTAAAAACGAAGCGGCCGGCAACACAGCCGGCCGCAATTCCCCTCGATTCGCGACTTAAGTGGCCCGCCGTGTGGCCCACCCTGTGTCCATACGACGGCGCCAGGCGGTCTGGCGCAGGCCTATCAGCCGTTGCGCCGCCGTCTTTGCTTCCGCACGGGTCGCCGCCGCGCATGTGCGATATTCGAGATCAGCGACACGCGGCGCCAATTGCTGCTTGCGGAAGAGCCGGGTGAATGTGTTGCCATCATTAAGTTTCAGATCAGCGAGCGCATTGGCCACGTTGGCGGAATGGCCGAATGCAACGACCCGACCCGTCATGGTGTGTCGGACTTCATAGACTCCGGGACCGATCGGCGCTTTGACATGTTCGCCGCTTTGCGCATCGGGAAAACGTTTCCAGTTACTCCAAGTCTGCACCGAAGCCCCCAATATCTTAAAAAAAGAGCGGTCCAAGAACGCGACAACTAATCATTGGTTCCGCCAGGTCAATAGCGGGTGTTGATAATTTGCCGCCGCGCTTAATTCTGGCGGTTAATGCAGGAGCTTGGCTGCACTTACCGGCGGTTAATGGCCGGGCAGCACAAGCACCTTCGGCTTCGGCGGGAGGTCTGTCTTCGACACCACCATAGATGGAATTTGCGCGAGCTCCACATCCCAATCCTGCCGCACGCGCTGAAGGAACCGATCGAGCGTATAAGCACTGAAAAAGTGCATTGGAATCATCAGCGGTGCCTTGAGCGCGTGCAGGACTTCGACCATCCCATCGAGATCGAGCGTGTATGAACCGTCCACCGGCACCAGCACAATATCGACGCGGCCAATTTCGTTGAGCTGCTGCTGCGTGAGCGTGTGATGCAGGTGACCCAGGTGCGCGATGCACAGATTGGCTACTTCAAAAATGAAGATCGAATTGCCGTGGCGCTCGGTGCCCCCGTCGAAGGTGCGAATGTTGGTCGGGACATTCCACACGCGAACGTCCTTGTATTGCAAATCGATCCGCGCAGGCTTCTGGTCCTCCCTCCATCCATGCAGCACATACTTGATGCCCGGATCCGGCGACAACGTGTAATGCGATGAATGTGCATGATTCATCGTCGCAATGTCGGGAAGAACAGGCGGCTTGACCCAGTCGCTGTAATCGGTCGCGATGCGCACCAGTTGAGGGCTTTCGATCAGAAATGTCGAGTGCCCCACATAGCTGATGCGCACCTGGTCGCGCTCGAGCGCCGCAAGCCGCAGCGCCGCGGGTTCGACAGAGGGCGGCCACGAGGCGACCAGGCCCGGACAGGCTTGCGTCATTTCGGGCTTCGCCGGCGGTGTCGCGCCTTGCGCGACAGCCTGCATAATCCCTGCGACGGTCCAAGCCAACAACGCAAGGATTTTCATTGAACCGTGCGACATGAGTTCATCCGCATCGATTGAGCGCGGACGAAAATCTGACACGCTTTCGTGGGCCTCGCCAGCGCATCACGAGTCAACAAAAAGCGGCGCCGAGGAGGCGCCGCTCTTTTTAGTTGTATGACTCTTCAGAATTGCTCGAAATAACGACGGTCTCGCATAGAGACGATGATCCCCTTCGGAGTCACGACCAGCCAGCGTCCGTCCTGCCGCTTTATCTGTTCGACCGGTCCAAGGCCGGGCAACGGCGCGCCTCGCACGACCTGATAGATATCGCCATGGCCCTGTACATAAACATAGCCATCGCGCATCTCGCGAATCGACCAGTCGGTCAGGATCGCCATGCGCGCCGGCGAATCGACAGAGACGGCTTCCGGCCGCGGCGGTGGCAGCGGCGCGGAGGCGGGAGTCGCTTGCTGCTGAGTGGGGATGGAAGCGGTGACGTTGGCGCTTTCGCGATTGAGACGTTCGCTGATCTTCGCGATCTGGCTCGACGCTGATTTGTTGGCGGCTTCGAGGCTGGTCTTGAGGCTGGTGATTTCTTTGGTGAGGCGCGCCACAGACTGCTGCATCGCCTTGTTCTCCTCGACGGGAGCGACATCGATGGCCGGCGGTTTTGAAAAGCCGCCGCTCGCGGCAGTGCCGACGATTACACCCAATCCCGCCGCGATTGCCATCGATGCGGCGAGAACCGCGTAGCGCTTGTGGCGCGGGCGCAGAATGAAGCGGCGACCCTTCGGTGCCGCGAGGTACTCGATGCTTGCAGATTCCTGCGTTCCCATTGCCGTGGTTTCATTCGAGGCATTGAGCGCCTCGGTCGACTCGATCGCCGGCGTCTCCGCTGCCGAATTCGTCGTGCCGATCATGTCTGCAGGCGAGATCGGCGGCGATTCGACGGCAGGCAGTTCAATGTTGGGCTGCGGTTGCCCGGATGCGTTGTCCGGTTGCGCGACCGCTTCGCCATCGGTTGCAGTCTTACGCTGTCCATGGTCTACATTTCCTGGATTGGTCGTTCATCAATCGGTAACCACGATGGGTTACCAATTGGTTACCAAACCTGAGAGATGCACCGTCCGTCGATCGCGCCGAACATCCCACGCGTACCTGAATACTCGCTGCAGCACGCAGGCGCATGCGTTGCCTGCTCGCCGGCACAAATTTTTCATCCAATAGAGTGAAGGCTGTAACTATGCCGACAGGCCGTTTTCGGCTGCGAGGGCTTTCAAAGATATGGCCGGACGCGCACCGACATGCTGAATAACTTCCGCCGCAGCAAGCGCTCCGAGGCGCGCGGAAGTACGGTGGTCTTTGCCGCGCGACAGGCCAACCAGAAAACCTGCGGCGAAGAGATCGCCGGCGCCGGTTACATCCACAATCTCGTCGACCGGTTCTGCAGCCACCGGCTCGACTGAGTCACCCGTCACTACGACGCAGCCTTTTTCGCTGCGCGTCACCACGGCAAGCCTGGCGTCGTCGCGCAATGCCTTCGTCGCGCTGGCGAAGTCAGCGGTCCCGTAAAGGCTGAGCAACTCACGTTCGTTAGCGAAAATAATATCCACAGTACCTTTTCGGATCAGATCGAGAAATTCATTCCGGTATCGATCAACGCAAAACGCGTCGGACAATGTAAGCGCTACGCGACGTTTATTCTTGTGAGCAATTTTCGCCGCTTTTTCGAAAGCTTCCTTGGCATGCGGCGGATCCCATAAATAGCCTTCGAGATAGGTGATTGCCGCGCTTGCCACCCGTGCGTCGTCTATATCGGCAGAGGTCAAATCCTGCGCGGCGCCCAAGAACGTGTTCATGGTGCGCTCGCCATCGGGCGTGACCATGATGTAGCTGCGCGCGGTTGAAGGGCCGGTGATGGCCGGCTTCGTGTCGAAGGCAACATTAGCTGCGCGAATATCGTGGGCGAAGATGCGGCCCAGGTCATCATCCCTGACCTTGCCGATAAAACTTGCGCGCGCGCCGAAGCTCGCTACGCCGACGATCGTATTGGCAGCCGAACCGCCTGAGCTTTCCACTGCCGGCCCCATGGCCGCGTAGATCGCCTGGGCACGCTCTTCGTCGATCAAGGCCATGCTGCCTTTGTGCATGCCATGTTTCACGAGGAAATCCTCCTCAGCGCGGGCGATCACATCGACAATAGCATTGCCTATGCCGAGCACGTCATAACGAAGGTTGGTCATGTGTGTCCTCGTTAAATGGCGCGCGCACTATATCGGTGGAACGCGCCGCGGCAACCGCGGACGATCGCGGGATGACGGGCCCTTGCCCACGGGCTTAAATTGTCATGCAAGGAGTCGTCCATGTCTCTCGCGCGCGATATCACGACGGTCGGCAGCGGCATGTTGATCTCGCGTCTGTTGGCCTATCTGCGCGACGCCTGGATCGCGGCGCTGCTCGGCGCGGGCCCTCATTCCGAGGCTCTGTTCGTTGTGCTGCAAATCGTGAATTTTTTTCGCCGCGTATTGGCCGAAGGCGCGCTTAATAGCGCCTTTGTGCCGATTTGGCTCAGGCTGCGCGCAGGCGAAGATGGGCCAGCCAACGCTGCGCGTTTCACGCAGCGCGTTCTACTGGTGATGTTCTGCATCGTGGGCATCATTGCGCTGCTGGTGATCTTTTTTGCGCCGACGCTGGTCACGGTAATCGCTCCGGGATTCGATCGGGCGCGGCGTTCGCTTGCCGCGCTTCTGCTCTTCATGGTGGCGCCTTACATCGTTCTCGCTGGGCTGGTGGCGGTGATTGCTGCGGCTCTCAATGCGGAAGGCCGTGTCCGCGCGGTCGCTATGAGTATGGTGACGTTCAACCTGACCATGGTATTGGCGCTTGCCCTGCTTCCCCGTGGAGATGTTGACCAGTTTTACGTCACCGCCTGGCTCGCCTTTGCTGTCATCGTCGCAGGCGTGATCCAGCTTGCGTTGACCAGCGGGGTCTGGCTCTCGACCGGCAAGCGCTGGCAGCGCCCGAGCACGCATGTTGCGGATCAGACCGAAAATTTTTTCAGGCGCGCTTTTCCTGGCCTGATCGCCACTGGCGTGCCGCAGCTGAAGCTCATAGCGATAACTGCGATCGCATCCGCTTCGCCCGCGGCAGTCTCATGGCTCTATTACGCCAACCGACTTTATGAATTGCCGCTCGGTGTCGCTTCCGTCGCGATCGCCGCGGTAATCGTGCCGCGAATCGCGTCTGGCGTCATAACCGGGGACGATCATGCGCTGGTAACAGCCCAGTCGCGCGCCTATGAGATCGCCCTCGGCCTGGCCCTGCCTGCCGCTACAGGGTTTGCGCTGCTTGCCAATCCCATTGCGGGGGGCCTGTTCGAGCGCGGAGCTTTCGGCCCTCAGGATACAGCGGCAGTTGCGGGCGCGCTGGCCGCGATCAGCGCCGGATTGCCGGGCCACGTGCTGGAAAAGACATTCGGCGCTGTCTCATTTGCGCACGAGGATACGCAAACGCCAATGGCAGCCGCATTGTGTGGCCTTGTCGCCGCGATTGTCGGCGGGGTGCTGCTATTTCCGCGCTACGGCCACATCGGTCTCGCCGTGGCATTCGCGGCTTCCGGCTGGGTCGGAGCCGCAGTGCTGGGCAGCATTCTCTTTCGACGCCGCTGGCTGCGGCTTGATGAGAATGCACGGCGACGATTGCCTCGCATTGCGATCGCCACCGCGATCATGGGGGCAGCCATTGTATTGGGTGCGGTGCTCGCCCACGACGTCTTCCCGACGGCAGAATCGTCCTTCTCCGGCCGCCTCGTCGTGTTGATCGTCCTTGTGACTCTTGGCCTTACCATCTACGCCGTCGCCTTGCGCGCGCTTGGAATCGCAACGCTTCGGGAATTGCTGGCAGGATTGCGGGCCCGCTGATAAGGGCCTTGCCTGGCGCGCCTCCGGCATGGCATGGCTCCGCGCTAAATCGAAGAGGAAAGGCGATGGCGTTCAAGGAACGCGTTTTCTCTGGCGTTCAGCCGACCGGAAATCTGCATCTCGGAAACTATCTTGGCGCCATCACCAAGTTCGTGGCGCTGCAGGAGCGCTATGACTGCGTCTACTGCGTTGTCGACCTGCACGCCATCACCGTATGGCAGGATCCGACCGAACTCCCGGGCGCCACGCGTGAAGTCACCGCCGCGTTCCTCGCCTGCGGCATCGATCCCAAAAAGAACATCATCTTCAATCAGAGCCAGGTCGCCGAGCATGCGGAGCTCGCCTGGATCTTCAATTGCGTCGCTCGCGTCGGCTGGCTTAATCGTATGACCCAGTTCAAGGAGAAGGCCGGCAAGGACCGTGAGAACGCCTCAGTCGGACTGTATGTCTATCCGAATCTGATGGCCGCAGACATTCTGGTCTACCGCGCAACGCATGTGCCGGTGGGCGAGGATCAGAAACAGCATCTGGAGCTCTCGCGCGACATTGCCCAGAAATTCAACAATGATTTCGTCGCATCCATTCATGCGCACGGCTACGGCAGCACGTTTTTTCCGCTGCCCGAGCCGCTGATTCAGGGGCCCGCGACGCGCGTGATGTCGTTGCGCGATGGTTCGAAGAAAATGTCGAAGTCGGAAGCATCCGATTACTCGCGCATCAATCTTACCGATGATGCCGACGCGATTGCGCAAAAGATCCGCAAGGCGAAGACCGACCCCGAGCCGCTTCCGAGCGAGGAAAAAGCTCTGGGGCCGCGACCCGAGGCGGACAATCTGGTAGGCATCTACGCTGCGTTGGAAGGGGTCAGCAAAGCCGAGGTGCTCGGCCAATTCGGCGGAGGTCAATTCTCTGCTTTCAAATCAGCTCTGGTGGATCTTGCCGTCGCGAAACTCGGACCGATCGGCGCGGAGATGAAGAAACTTGTGCAGGACCCTGTCTATATCGATTCTGTGTTGGCCGATGGATCGCAGCGTGCGCAAAGGATTGCCGCCGAAACTATGAAGGCTGTCAAGGATATCGTTGGCTTGGTGCAACGCTAGTTGCGGCGCGGTACGCCCGCCTTGTCGGCGCGGCAGCCGGCGTGCCACCATTGGCACTTATGAATCCACAATAACGAACATGATCGCACGGGAGCGTCGCGCCCATGAGCAGCAAGCGTCGCAGCTACGAGGCCGGCCACAAGCGCAAATACCTGGTGGTCATCGACGACACTGAAGAATGCGACAGGGCGGTCTACTGGGCAGCCAAGCGTGCCGGCCGCACGAAGTCGCAAATCGTGATGCTGCGCGTCATCGAACCCGGCGACCGCAATCAGCAATGGCTGGGCGTCGCCGATATCATGATGGCCGAGCAACAGGAGGCGGCGAACGCGGCACTCGACAAATTCGCCGCACGGGCGAAAGAGATCGCAGAGATAACGCCTGACCGGGTAATCCGCGAGGGCGAGACTGCCGAGGAGATCATTAAGCTGATCGACGAAGACGCCGATATCGGGATTCTCGTTCTGGCCGCAGGCACGGGAAAAGAAGGACCCGGGCCGCTCGTCTCCAACTTGGCCAAGACTGCCGGCACATTCCCCATTCCGGTGGCTCTTGTGCCGGGCCATCTCAGCGACGAAGAGATCGATGCGAGCTCGTAGGCTCGAGGCACATGGGCCCGTTGACCACGTGGCGCGCAATAGCCATTTATGCGGTATAATTCATTCGCCGGCGGGCTTTGAACCCGCATGAGGCAAGGAGCGATCATATGTTCATTCAGACCGAAGCCACGCCTAATCCCGCGACGCTAAAGTTCCTTCCCGGACGCAGCGTGCTTGAAAACAGCACCCTCGACATGCCGACGAGAGAGAGCGCCGCGCAGTCGCCTTTGGCCGCGCGCCTTTTTGGCATTCCGAACGTCGGCGGCGTTTTCTTCGGGTCGGACTTTATCTCGGTCACCAAGACCGATGGCGACTGGCAGCAGATGAAGCCCGCGATTCTCGGGGCAATCATGGAGCACTATATGTCTGGCGCGCCGCTGCTGACCGAAGGCGCAAAGCCGGAGCACGCTGCAGCCGAAGAATTTTTCGATGTGAAGGACGCCGAGACCGTTGCCACCATCAAGGATCTGATCGAGACCCGCGTCCGCCCGGCGGTCGCCGGCGACGGCGGCGACATAACCTTCCGCGGCTACAAGGAAGGCGTCGTCTATCTCAACATGAAGGGTGCCTGCTCGGGCTGCCCCTCCTCGACTGCCACCCTCCGGCATGGCATCCAGAACCTTCTGCGCCATTTCGTGCCTGATGTGGTCGAGGTTCGGCCGATGTAATTGTGCCCTGCGGAAAAAAAACGGGCTCTCACGGGACGCTCCGCATTTGAGGTACAATCGAACCGTGAGCGGTCACCGGATCAACCGATCTTTGCGGAGGACGCAAGCGGATTCTGAATGCGCGTCCTTGCCATCGATACTGCTCTTGAGGCGTGTTCGGTCGCCGTATTCGACACTGCGCACGCCGATGCACGCGCGCAGGAAACGCTTCCCATGCAGCGCGGTCATGCCGAAACCCTGATGCCACTGATCGCACGCATGCTCGATCGCGCGGAGCTCGAGGCCGCTGACCTTGATCGCATTGCGGTGACGACCGGGCCTGGGAGCTTCACCGGCCTTCGCGTCGGCATCGCGGCCGCTCGCGGCATTGCCCTCGCCTCGGGCAAGCCAGCGATCGGCTTGACGACGCTCGCGGCTTTCGCCGCACCCTTTATCGCCGCCGACGACACGCTTCCTGTTGTCGTGGCCATCGACGCTCGCCATGATCACGTCTACCTGCAAGTGTTTGGCCCCGGCGGCCGCACCGTAGTCGCGCCACGGGTCACGCCATTGCGTGAAGCACTTCGGGTCTCGACGGCCGGTGCGCCTCGAATCATCGGCACGGCAGCCAACAAGCTCGCGGCGTCGTGGCCTTCGAGCGAACGTCGTCCTAGCGTGGTAGAACAGCGCGGTGCACCTCGCATCGAATGGGTGGCGCGGCTCGGCGCCGCCGCGACCGACACCGATACACCACCAAAGCCACTATACCTGCGGGCACCCGATGTTCACCCGCAAGACGCCGTGCAATTAGCCCGCCGATGATCAATTTCATTACCGGTCTTTTTTCGCGCGGCGAGGCCTCGCTATCGGAAGCAAGCGCTCGCGATGCTTCGGCGATCGCATCACTGCACAGTGTATCGTTCAGGCGTGGCTGGAGCGAACAGGAAGTCGAGGGCTTGTTGATCGACCGACACGTCATCGCTCACCGCGCAATGATCGATCGAAAGCTTGCAGGTTTCATCATGTCCCGTATCGTTGGGGATGAGGCGGAAATCCTGTCGGTTGCCATTGCGGGCCGCCAGCGCGGTCGGGGGCTTGCGCGACAGCTTCTTGACCTGCACCTGCGCCGGCTGGCCGGTCTCGGTGCGCGCACGGTTTTTCTGGAAGTCGACGAACACAATGACCCGGCGCTCCGCCTTTACCACCGGGCCGGGTTTAGCGAAGTATCGGGCCGAGCCAATTACTATTCCGCAGGCGAGGGCCAAGCGGCCTCCGCCCTTGTCCTCCGGCGCGATCTTTTGTGAGAGCTGATGGACACATGCCGGACACCGTCAATATGATAGAAAAGCCATACATGCCGGGCCGAACAGACGGTAGAGACGCGCCGTGAGCACTGCTGGCAGGAACATCACCGAGAAGAAAAACATCGAGGCTCTTTGCGCGGCCAAGGGGATGCGCATGACCGAGCAGCGTCGTGTCATTGCGCGCGTTCTTGCTCAATCCGATGATCATCCCGATGTCGAAGAGCTTTATCGTCGCTGCGTCAGGGTTGACGATCGAATTTCGATTTCGACTGTCTATCGGACCATGCGCTTATTCGAGGACGCGGGCATCATCGAGCGGCACGATTTTCGCGACGGCCGCGCACGCTACGAGACCAGCCCCGACATCCATCATGACCATCTGATCAATCTGCGCACCGGAGAGATCATCGAGTTCCAGTCGGAGGAGATCGAACGGCTGCAGACCGAGGTTGCGCGCAAGCTCGGCTATAAACTGGTCGATCACAGGCTTGAGCTTTATGCCGTGCCTCTGGGCGATGAGAAGACCAAGCGCTGATGGTGCGCGCACTTTTCATCGGAGCTTTCTTCTTGACGGTGACGCCGCTGCTGATCTCGCTCCAGTGGCTGCTCGACAAGCTCCATCTACCCGGGTGGGGCTTCATATCGTGTAATTATTATCGCGTGCTCTGTTTTCTTTTGCGCATCCGCGTCCGCATGGCAGGTGCCCCGGTGCGCTATCGCGCGGTCCTGTTCGTGTGCAATCATGTATCCTGGGTCGATATTGTCGTCATCGGTTCGATCGCGCCAATCGCTTTTGTGGCAAAGCACGAAGTCGCGAGCTGGCCTCTTATTGGCATCACGGCAAAGCTGCAACGGACGGTGTTCGTAGATCGCACACGCCGCCATCTTACTGGCGATGCCGTGGCCGAAATTGTCGGCCGAATCAGAAATGGCGTTTCGGTTGTCCTGTTTGCGGAAGGAACTTCGAGCGACGGGAACCGGGTGCTGCCCTTCCGCTCGGCGCTGCTCGGCGCTGTGGAGGAAGCAAGCAGTACCAGCGAAGAGAGGATACTGATGCAGCCGATGTCGATCGGGTACACGGGGCAACATGGAATTCCCATGGGACGCCAGCACCGGCCCCTGGTCGCCTGGTATGGCGACCTCGACTTCGTGCCCCACATCAGGAACTTCATCGAACGGGGTGCGGTAGACGCCGTTGTCGCTTACGGCGAGCCTGCACCCGCCGACTGCAACATCGAGCGAAAAGCGATAACGAAACAGCTGGAGAGCACCGTGCGACGGCTTTCGGCCGCCGCCTTGCGGGGAACGGCGCCGATTGCGTAAGACACATGTTTATCCCTCGGAAAAGTCAGCCCTCTTCTTAAAATCGTTGTAAAATCAAATATATGTTCACGCGGGACAAGTCCCGGCACAACACGCTAGATTGAATACGCTTCGCACCGACACGGCATGAGCAGACCCCGCAAAGTCCACGTAAAATCGTTTGGCTGCCAAATGAACGTCTACGATTCGCATCGTATGGCGGACACCCTGGCGCCCGAAGGCTTCACCGAGACCGCGACGCCGGAAGAGGCCGATCTCGTCATCCTGAACACCTGCCACATCCGCGAAAAAGCTGCCGAGAAGGTCTATTCCGAGATCGGTCGTATCCGCGAACTGAAAGAGGCGGCCGCGCGTGATGGCCGCCAGATGATAATCGCGGTTGCCGGCTGCGTGGCGCAGGCCGAGGGCAAGGAGATTATTCGCCGCGCCGCCGCTGTCGATCTGGTGGTCGGCTCGCAGAACTATCATCGCTTGCCGCAAATGATCGCACGCGCACGGCTCGGCGAGAGAGTTGTCGACACCGAATTTCCCGTCGAGGACAAGTTCGAGCTCCTGGCTGCGCCCGAGCGAAGCGCGATTGCCAGGCGCGGCATTCCCGCTTTCGTTACTGTGCAAGAAGGCTGCGATAAGTTTTGCACGTTCTGTGTGGTGCCTTATACGCGCGGGGCCGAAGTTTCGCGGCCGGTCGAAAAGATCGTGGACGAAGTCGGGCGACTCGCCCAAGCTGGCGTGCGCGAGGTGACGCTGATCGGACAAAACGTAAATGCCTACCATGGGGCGGGGCTTGATGGGCGACCGGCGACGCTGGGAAATTTGCTGCGCCGCCTTGCACAAGTACCTGGTATTTTTCGCCTGCGTTATACCACCAGCCACCCCCGCGATGTGGACAACGATCTGCTTGCCGCCCATGCCGAGCTCCCTGCATTGATGCCTTATGTGCATTTGCCAGTGCAGTCCGGCTCCGATCGAATTCTGTCGTCGATGAATCGCAGGCACACGCGCCGCGACTATCTCGATGTGATTGCGCGCCTGCGTGCCGCGCGCGCGGACCTTGCCTTCACCTCAGACTTCATCGTGGGCTTCCCGGGCGAGACCGAAACCGATTTCCAGGCCACGCTGACGCTCGTCGAGGAAGTTGGTTTCGCCGGCGCCTTTTCATTCATGTACTCGGCGCGCCCTGGAACACCCGCGGCCGAGATGAGGGATCAGGTGCCGCCGGAAGAAAAATCAGAGCGCCTGCAGCGCCTGCAGGCCGTCATCACGCGGCATCAGCGCAACTTCAACGCCGGTTTTGCCGGGCGCACCATCGATGTATTGCTCGAAAAACCCGGCAAGTTGGCTGGGCAGCTGGTAGGCCGCTCCCCATATTTGCAGGCAGTCCAGGTGATGGCGCCAAAGAAGCTGATCGGCTCGATCGAGCGCGTGACCGTCATCGAAGTCGGCAGCAACAGTCTTTTCGGCAGTCTCGAGAACCAGGCGCCGGTCCTCGCCGCAGCAGGAGTTTGAAACGCCTTTGCGCACTACAGATTCCCTAATCCCCCCGGGGGCCGCTTCCGATGAAACGGCGACGACGCAGACAGTACTTGCTTTTGAGGACAACAAGCTGGCCTCCGTGCTGTTTGGGCAATACGGACAGAACCTGGCGCTGATCGAACGACGGCTCGGCGTGGTGGCTGAACAGCGCGGCAATCATATCACCATCGAGGGTTCACGCAGCGCCTGCGAACAGGCCCGTCGAGTTCTGGAAGGGCTCTACGAGCAGCTCAAGCGTGGCCGCGATCTGAGCCAGGGCGACGTTGAAGGCGCCATACGCCAGGCAATCGCCCAGGGATCGCTGTTCGACTATGACCCCGCTGCACCCCGTCCGACTTTCGAAGAGATCAATCTGCGCAAGCGCCCGGTCCGTGCCCGAACTGCCGCACAAGATGCCTACATCCGCGCACTGAAGCGCCACGCCCTGGTGTTCGGCACGGGGCCAGCCGGCACCGGCAAGACGTGGCTCGCCGTTGCTCACGCGGTCCAGATGTTCGAGCGCAAGGAAGTCGATCGCATCATCCTGTCGCGACCCGCTGTGGAGGCGGGCGAGCGGCTCGACTTTCTGCCCGGCGACATGCGGGAGAAAGTCGATCCCTATCTTCGTCCGATCTACGATGCGCTCTATGACCTGATGGATGCACGCATTGTCGAGCGGGCATTGCAGGCTGGCGAAATCGAAATCGCGCCACTCGCATTCATGCGCGGTCGCACGCTGTCGAACGCGGCAGTGATCCTCGACGAAGCGCAAAACACGACGTCGATGCAGATGAAGATGTTTCTGACGCGGCTCGGCGAGAATAGCCGCATGATCGTCACGGGTGATCCGAGCCAGGTCGACCTGCCGCACGGCCAGACTTCCGGACTGGCGGAAGCAGCCAAGCTGCTGGCAGGCATCGAAGGCGTGGGTCATGTTGCTTTCACGCACGAGGACGTGATCCGGCACGAATTAGTCGCGCGCATCGTTGAAGCGTACGATCGTGGGCCGCTCACCCGTGAGGTCAAGGGATGAGACCGGCGCCGGAGCGGCGTGCATCCCCGCCGCAAATCGAGATTCGAACGCAGTCGCCGCTTTGGGAAGCGCAACCCTTGGCCACCCAGACCGTACACGATGCTATCGCGACGGCTGCTGCCGAGCTCTCAACGATCGACGGCGAAGTATGTATTGTGCTTACCGACGATTTGGCCATCGCCAGGCTCAATCGGCACTGGCGAGGGATCGACAAGCCAACCAACGTGTTGTCCTTCCCCGCGTCAGGTCAGATGGTAGGCCAAAACCCCCGGTTGCTTGGCGACATCATCATCGCTTACCAGACGCTCGAACGGGAATGCGAGACTGAAACTCGGCTTTTCCTTCATCACCTTGCCCATCTCGTAATACACGGATTTCTCCATCTCAGCGGGTACGATCACGAGACCGATGGGCAGGCCGACGAGATGGAAGCTCTCGAAAGCAAGATCATGTCGCGCCTGAACATGCCCGATCCGTATGTCGAGCGCGATCTTGGCGACGCCTGACCCGCCATGCCCGACAGCGACCCATCCAGCCCGAGTTCTCCCGGCGGCGCGCCGTTTGAGCCGCGCAACTTGCCTGTTCCGGTACCGCCCGCCAAGGAAGGCGAGAACTGGCTCGTGCGCGCGATGCGCGCACTGTTCGGCTGGAAGCCGCACACTGCCCGCGCTGACCTCAAGGATATCCTCGATGCCATGAGCCCGGGCGAATCCGGCTTCTCGCCCGAAGAAAGCCGGATGCTCCGGAACATCCTGGGTCTGCGCGAGCGGCGTGTCGGAGACGTTATGGTTCCGCGCGCCGACATCGTCGCCGTTCAGCAGGACATCAAGCTTGGAGAACTTGTACGCGTGTTCGAAGGCGCCGGTCACTCGCGGCTCGTTGTCTACAACGACACGCTCGATGATCCGGTAGGCATGGTGCACATCCGGGACCTCATTGCTTTCATGACGGCACGCGCAGCAGTGGACCCGGAAAAAAATGCCAGGCGCAAGAAGCCCCTGCCTGCTGGACTCGACCTTAAAGCCGTGAATCTCGGCATGCCCTTGTCCACAACGAAGATCGTGCGTGAAATCCTTTTCGTACCGCCTTCGATGCGTGTGATCGACTTGCTTGCGCGCATGCAGGCAACGCGGATCCATCTGGCGCTGGTTGTCGACGAGTATGGCGGCACCGACGGCCTTGCGTCGATCGAAGACATTGTCGAGCAGATCGTCGGCGAGATTGCCGATGAACACGATGAAGACGAGAGACCGGCTATAGCGCAACAGCCAGACGGCTCCTTTGTTACCGACGCACGTGCAACCATTGAGGACGTGGTCGGAGTCGTGGGGAATGACTTCGACGTCGGAGAAGCGGCCGAGGAAGTGGATACTATCGGAGGATATCTGGTGACGCGCGCAGGCCGATTGCCGGTCCGCGGCGAAATTGTGCCGGGGCCCGGCCTTTTCGAGTTCGAGGTGCTCGATGCCGATCCGCGCCGCGTCAAGCGCGTGCGGATTATCCGCCTTAAGGAACGGCGCGAGCGCCCGCGCGAGCCGCGTCGCCGGGGCGAGACCGAGAGCGCGTCGGCCGGAGCCGCATCGCCTGTTCAGGGCAATGAGGATGTCGCCGCGTCCAAAGACGTAGGCTCCACAACAGGCACACCTCACTCGTGACGATCACCCGCCTCGCCCACTTCGTCATTCTCGCCTCGGGCTGGCGGCGCGCGGCCATTGCGTTCGTGGCCGGCGCTGCGTCGGCGTTGGCAATGGCTCCAATCAATGCCTGGCCCGTTTTGTTCATCACGCTCCCACTGTTGATCTGGCTCGTGGACGGCGCAGCGGCAGGCCGTCACAGTGGTCCGGTGACCGCGGCGCTGGCAGGCTGGTGCTTCGGGTTCGGCTATTTTCTCGCCAGTCTATATTGGATCGGTTACGCGTTTCTGGTCGATGTAAAAACGTTCGGCTGGCTGCTGCCCGTGGCCGTCGCCGGCTTGCCCGCCTACCTCGCACTCTACACTGCGCTCGGGCTCGCGGCGGCGCGACTGATCTGGGTGCGCGGGCCCGAACGCATCCTGGCATTCGCCGCTACAATGACAGCAGCCGAATGGCTGCGCGGTCACCTGCTGAGCGGATTTCCGTGGAACACGTTCGGCTATGCATTTGCCGAGCCGCTCGTTCTGGCTCAGAGCGTGTCGCTGGTTGGCATTTGGACCCTCACGTTTCTCTGCCTCGCGATTTGCGCAAGTCCGGCGGTGCTGGCCGACGACAAGGCAGATACATGGCACCCATACCGTCCATTCGTCCTGGGATTGGTGATGCTTGCGGCCTTGATCGCATATGGCGCGACCAGACTGTGGTCGCATCCGACCGGCTACGTCAGTGGCGTCACGCTACGTATCATGCAACCCAACGTGCCTCAGGACGATAAATTCAATTATTCCGCCAAGGCGCAGGTAATGGATCGCTATTTGCGCCTGTCCGATCGCGCAACCGGTCCGCAATCGAGCGGCTTGCGCGACGTAACACATCTGATCTGGCCAGAAGCTGCCTTTCCGTTCTTTCTTTCGCGCGAGCCGGATGCTCTTGCGCAGATCACCGCGCTCTTGAAGCCTTCCACCGTTTTGATCACCGGGGCGGTACGTCCTGCATCCGATGCGAGCACGACCGATTTCCGCGCTTACAATTCGATCTACGTTATCGACCCCGATGGCTCAATTCGCGGCATATACGACAAAGTTCACCTGGTTCCCTTCGGAGAATATTTGCCGTTCCAGCGGCTGCTTGAACGGTTGGGCCTGATGCAGCTGACCAAAGTCGTAGGCGGGTTTCTTTCAGGAGATCGCCGTCGGGCGATGGACGTCGGTGTCGCGCCGAAAATGTTGCCGCTGATCTGTTACGAGGCAATTTTCCCCGGCGCCGCAGTCCTGCTTGGCGAGCGGCCAGGATGGCTCGTGAACGTCACAAACGATGGTTGGTTTGGCATCAGTTCGGGTCCGTACCAACATTTCCAGCAGGCTCGGCTTCTCGCAATCGCCGAGGGGCTGCCGCTGGTACGCGCAGCGAATACCGGCATTTCGGCAGTGATCGATCCGGTTGGGCGGATCGTCAACGTGTTGCCTTTGGGCGCCGAAGGCGTTCTGGACGCTCACCTCCCCGCCGCACTCGAACCCACGATTAACATCGCCTACGGCAACCACCTGCTGCTTCTGACGCTGGTAGTAAGCCTGCTGATGGTAGGACGGCGCAGGCTTCGGTCATTTAGTTGCATTGGCCTCTTCCAATGTAGAGCCGAACATCGTTGTGGGACAACTGGCGAAATCTATCGGTCATCTGGAGCCGGCTTTCTGATTACACCCAATTCGCTCATTGCTTTGGTGCATTCACTTGTGACAACTACGAGTAAGTTGGGGGCAGGAGAAATCCATGGCTAAGAAGGCACCGAACCCGATTGACAAGCACGTCGGTTCGCGGGTGCGCATGCGTCGGATGATGCTGAACATGAGCCAGGAAAAGCTTGGCGATGCGCTAGGCCTCACTTTCCAGCAAGTACAGAAATACGAAAAAGGGACCAATCGCATCGGCGCAAGCCGTCTGCAGCAGATAGGCCAAATCCTCCAGGTGCCGGTTTCATTTTTCTTCGAGGGCGCGCCGCATTCACCCGGCCACAGCGGAGGCATGGGCGAGGCGCCGTCACCCGCCTACGTGGCAGACTTCCTCGCCACCTCGGACGGCCTTTCGTTGACCAAGGCATTTATGCGCATCAAGAGCAGCAAACTGCGCCGCCGCATCGTCGACTTGGTCGAGCAGATCGCCGGCGCTGATTGATAAGGCTTAAATCCCACCGTTATCGAGGCTTCTGCCCACCGCTGCCCGCATCTTGACCTCCTTCCCCGCCGCTGCAAGAAACCATCCGGAAGATAACAAGGCGCGCGCATAGCGGCGCCACGCGAGGAGTTGCAGCGGTGGCTCATACCAACTTTTTATTCACGAGCGAATCAGTGTCTGAAGGTCATCCTGACAAGGTCTGCGACCAGATATCCGATGCCATCCTCGACGCCTTTCTCGAAAACGACGTCAAGCTTGGCATCGCCGACGACAGCTTGGTGAACACGCGGCTCGGCTGCGAAACGCTGGCCACCACCAACAAGATCATCATCGCTGGCGAAGGCCGCGGCCAGGCTCCGTTGTTCCGTAAACACGGCGACAAGGTGGTGGTCGATCGCGAGTTGATCACCAACATCGCCCGCGATGTCATTCGGGACATCGGCTACGACCAGGACGGGTTTTCATACTATGGGGCCGATGTCGAAGTTCTTCTGCACGGTCAGTCCCCCGACATCGCCATGGGCGTGAATGCAAAGAAGAAAAAAGGAGGAGAGGAAGAGGGTGCGGGTGACCAGGGCATGATGTTTGGCTTCGCGTGCACCGAAAGCGAAGTCTACGAGAAGAATTCCTTCATGCCCGCGCCGATCTACTTCGCGCACAAAATATTGAAAGTTCTGTCTGAGAAACGCCGCTCCGGCCAACTTTACGATTTGCAGCCCGATTCGAAGAGCCAGGTCACGATCCGCTACATCGATGGCAAGCCAGTTGGCTGCACCAAGGTCGTGGTCTCTACCCAGCACAATGCACAAAGCCGCAACGGCAAGAAATATAGCCCCGGTCTCATCAAGGAAATGATCACCGATGCGGTTGAATCGGCCCTGCCGAAAGGCTGGATGCCGCAGAAGCCATCCGATTTTCTGGTTAACCCGACCGGTAATTTCGTCATCGGCGGGCCCGACGGCGACTGCGGCCTCACCGGCCGCAAAATTATCGTCGACACCTATGGCGGCTATGCGCCGCACGGCGGCGGTGCCTTCTCGGGCAAGGATCCGACTAAGGTCGATCGCTCGGCCGCTTACGCGGCGCGCTATCTCGCCAAGAACGTGGTGGCAGCCGGCTTGGCCGACCGCTGCACCATCCAGGTCGCCTACGCCATCGGGGTGGCAGACCCGATGTCTGTTCTGGTCGACACTCATGGCACCGGCAAAGTCGAGGAGAAAAAGCTCGAGAAGATTCTGCCCGAGCTATTCCGTCTTACCCCAACCAACATCAGGCGGACGCTCAAGCTCAATCGGCCGATCTACAAGCGCACCGCCGCCTATGGCCACTTCGGCCGGGCGTCCGAAAAGGATGGCGGCTTCTCGTGGGAGAAAACAGACCTCGCACCCGCGATTCGAAGCGCGGTGAAGTAAAAGACGACAAGCGGGGTGTCAGGCCTCCATTTTCGCGGGAGGCTCCAGGCATTTAAATTGTCGTCGCCGGCCTTGTCCCGGCGATCGCGGTTACGGACGCAACGCAGTGCCACACGAATCGGGATCACTGGGTCACGGCGCCGGGCGCCGGCCCGGTGATGACAACCAAAGTTCAAAACGCGCCTTTTTCGGCCGCCGCAAGGGTCACCCTCTCAAGGCGCGTCAGGCGGCGCTGTTCGATGCGCTGTTGCCAAGGCTGGCGCTCGATCTGGCCAGGCCCACGACAGCCGATCTGCGCACGCTGTTTGCAGTGCCTGTCGATGATGTGCGGCTCGAGATCGGCTTCGGCGGCTCGGAGCATCTGATTGCGCAGGCAACAACTCACCCGCGGACAGGTTTCATCGGAACCGACGCATTCGCAAACGCCGTCGGCAAGGCGCTCGTTGCGATCGAGGATGGTGCGTTGCCGAATATCCGGCTGCATTTCGGCGATGCAAGCGAACTGCTGGATTGGCTGACCGACTCTTCGTTGTCGCGCATCGATCTGCTTTACCCCGACCCGTGGCCGAAGCGCCGTCACCGGAAGCGGCGATTCATCCAGGACGATACTTTGAAGCGGCTCGCTCGGATTCTCAGAAAAGGCGGTGAACTGCGCTTTGCGACAGACATCGCGGACTATGCCGTTTACGCGTTGGCCCGCGTCATGCGGTCGCCGGATTTCGCCTGGAGCGCTGAATGCGCCGACGATTGGCGCAAGCCGTGGCCGGATTTTGCGGGGACGCGCTATGAAGCCAAGGCCAGGCGTGAAGGACGCCAGCCGGCATATTTCATCTTTCATCGATTATGATTACTCGCCGGTGCCCTGCCGCACCTGCCAGAAGCGGACGACACGCTGCGCGGTGGTCGCCGTCAATCGTTCGAAATTTTCACGCGCAACATCGAGGGTCTGTGGGGACGGCTTGGCGTCCGGTCTGGCATTGAGGATGGCTTTGACGGTCGTCCAGCCAAACCCAGCGGCGCGTGCAAGAATCAAAACTGGATCGGCACGTTCGCCATTCATGAGCCTGTCCACGACCTCGACGGGAACGGCGCATAGCGATGCCAACGCCGCGATCGTCTCCTCGTACTTTCCAGTCCTGGCGAATTCGGCGATGTCGGCTTCACCAAGCTTGCGCTGCTTGTGCATGGCGCGCACCGCTGCAAGCGCAGACGCGTAGTTGCGAGGCGCGGCCTTGGCGGCAACCTCATTGGTGACTTGTGCAAGAACGCGCCAGATTTCGACCTGGGTTTCCGGCTTGGCTTTGGCGAGCAGTCGTTTCTGCACGACCTCGCTGGCCTGGATCAGCAGCTGACGAAAGAGCCGTGGCGGAATGTCCGTGCGCATTCCAACTTTCTCTGCCAGCAGTCCGTCCTGCTCCGCGCGCTTCACTAGTTTGACGAACGCATGGTCCGACAGCTGTGCATGCCTATTGTTGGCTATCGAGCGCGCCACTTCCCCGTCGCCGCGCTCGACCAGAATGTCCGCCAGCGCCTGGCTAATCCCAAGGCGCGTCGACATTGCGAGCCGATGCGCCTGACTCTTGGTTTCGGCGATGTAAATGAGGTCCGGATCGCTGAGCCTTGCCTGCTCGAGGACCGGCCCGGCAACGGCGATGTCATCGTTCCTGGCAAGGGTACTGACGACCCCGGCTGGTGCGTTGGGTACCGGGGCGATCCGGCGCGCAAGTTCGGCCAACGCCTTGGCTTCGATTTCCTCAATCAGGCGGCCGATGACGTCGTCAAACAGGGCCATATGTTCTGCGTTGAAGCTTGGAGCGCCGTCCAGAAACAAGGTGGTAATACGGCGCAATGTCTCCGCTCGTTTTTCCGCCGAGCCATGCTGAACGACGTCCTCCAACTCAGGAAGCAGCGAGGCGGGAACACCCATCCGATACCTGCAAAGCTCTGTAAAATCGGCTGATTGGCGGCTCTTTACTCAAATTTAAGGGCAGATTCTGAAGGAAGAGTTAGTTGTGAGCAGTTAACTGCCCTTGCGCGAAATTGAAAAATCGCTATATTTCCAGCGTTACTAACACCCTCATAACCGATCGGGTTTTGAGAGTGGGTCCCGCGGGACCCGCTCTTTTTTGTTACCGAATGGCTACAGGCGACACGGTGCAGACCGATGCGGCCTCCAGTGCCGCGCCAAGCGAGCCACGGCTCATCGTCGAGCCGGGCCTGTCAGCGCGCGTGGCGACAATCGTCGAGCCGGTGATTGAGCAGCTTGGCTATCGACTGGTGAGGGTGCGAGTTTCCGGCGCCGAAGGATGCACCGTGCAAATCATGGCGGAGCGCCCGAACGGCAGCATGACAGTCGAGGATTGCGAGGCCGTTTCCCGCGCGCTCTCGCCGGTTCTTGACGTGGCTGACCCGATCGACCGGGCATATCGGCTTGAGATTTCCTCGCCTGGCATTGACCGGCCGCTGGTCCGCAAATCCGATTTCGAACGGTATGCAGGCCATATCGCCAGGATCGAAACGGCCATGCCGATCCGGGGCCGTAAGCGATTTCGTGGGACTTTGATGGGCACCGAGGGCGAAGCGGCGCGCATTCGCCGCGACGACGCCGCCGAAGGCGAAGAGGCAGAAATACTGCTTGCGATCGAAGAGATGAGTGAAGCGAAGCTCGTGCTGACCGATGATCTGGTGGCCGAAGCTTTACGACGGGAAAAGTCCGCCAAGCGCGAAGCGCGCGAGGCACGGAAGGAAGTTCGACGCGAAGAGAGACAATCACGGAATCGGCCGCAGAGGCCGGCCGTCAAAGAAGGAGAATGAGCTATGACTGTAAGCGCCAACCGGCTCGAGCTGCTGCAGATCGCAGACGCCGTTGCTCGCGAAAAGGCGATTGACCGCGGAATCGTGATTGCAGCGATGGAAGACGCGATCGCGAAGGCAGCGCGTTCGCGCTACGGCGCAGAAACCGACGTGCATGCCGAAATCGAGCCAAAGACCGGCGACCTGCGTCTCACTCGTCACATGCTGGTGGTGGAGAGCGTAGAGAATCCGTCCAACCAGATTACCCTCGAGGAAGCACGCAAGCGTCACCCGGCCGCGCAAGTCGGCGACACGATTGCCGACCCCTTGCCCCCACTCGAGTACGGCCGTATCGCCGCCCAATCGGCCAAGCAGGTGATCGTGCAGAAGGTACGTGAGGCCGAGCGCGACAGGCAATATGCCGAATACAAGGACCGTATCGGCGACATCGTCAACGGCATCGTCAAGCGCGTGGAGTATGGCAACGTTGTTGTCGATCTCGGCCGCGGCGAGGCGATCGTGCGACGCGACGAATTGCTGCCGCGCGAAGTCTTCCGTAACGGCGATCGCATCCGCGCCTATATCTATGACGTGCGTCGCGAGCCACGCGGTCCCCAGATTTTCCTGTCGCGCACGCACCCGCAATTCACTGCCAAGCTGTTCGCACAGGAAGTGCCGGAAATTTACGACGGCATTGTCGAAGTCAAGGCGGTTGCCCGGGATCCCGGTTCTCGCGCCAAGATCGCGGTGATCTCGCGCGATTCTTCTGTCGACCCAGTTGGGGCCTGCGTTGGCATGCGGGGTTCGCGCGTCCAGGCGGTGGTGAACGAATTGCAGGGAGAAAAGATCGACATCATCCCGTGGTCGCCCGACATTGCTACTTTCGTGGTCAACGCGCTGGCGCCTGCCGAGGTGGCCAAGGTCGTCCTGGATGAAGACAAGGAACGCATCGAGGTCGTCGTGCCGGACCAGCAGCTCTCGCTGGCGATCGGCAGACGTGGTCAGAATGTGCGCCTCGCCTCTCAACTGACGGGCTGGGACATCGATATCCTGACCGAACAGGAAGAGTCGGAGCGCCGTCAGACCGAGTTCGAAAACCGCACCAAGGTTTTCGTCGACGCGCTCAATCTGGACGAAGTGGTCGGACAGCTCCTTGCTTCAGAAGGCTTCGGCTCGATCGAGGAGCTGGCGATGGTCGATCAAAAGGAAATCGCTTCCATCGAAGGCTTCGACGAGGACACCGCGCGTGAGCTTCAGGAACGTGCGCGTGAATATATTGCCGCGCAAGAAGCCGAACTCGACAACAAGCGGAAAGAGCTGGGAGTGGAGGACGCACTGAAGGACGTGCCCGGCATCACGACCAAAATGCTGGTTGCTCTCGGCGAGAACGGTGTCAAGACGGTGGAAGATCTCGCCGGCTGCGCCACCGATGACCTCGTCGGCTGGACCGAGCGCAAGGACGGAGAGACGAAGCACGAGTCCGGTTTCCTCGAAGGCTTCGACCTTTCACGCGAGGATGCCGAAGCCATGATCATGCAGGCGCGGCTGAAGGCCGGATGGGTGACCGAGACAGAACTTGCATCGACGGCGTCTGCAGAACCGGCCGAAGAAGCTGCGCAGCACGCATAGGAGATCAGCAGCACCATGCTTGCGGTCGCGCAAGACAGCGATCTCGATCGAGGGATGGCCCGTTTCGCTCCCGATAGCGAACGTACGTGCGCGCTCACCCGGGAAGTCAAATCTCCGGCGGAATTGATCCGTTTCGTGATAGGGCCGTCCGGCGAGGCGGTCCCCGACGTCAAGCGCAAGCTGCCCGGGCGTGGCATCTGGATCACGGGAACCCGCGCCGCGATCGAAGAAGCCGTCAGGCGAAACGTGTTCGGCCGTGGGTTCAAGCGCGACGTGCGGGTTGCCCCCGATCTCGCAGCGCAAACCGAGCAGATGATGGAACGCGCCGCTCTTGATGGGCTGGCCATCGCTGGAAAGGCCGGCAAGGTAATTACCGGCTTTTCCAGGGTAGAGAGCGCCATCGGCCGGGACGATCTTCTGGCGCTGTTACATGCCGCCGATGCTGCCAAGGAGGGCAAACGCAAGCTGACTGTTGCCCTGTGCCGCAAAACAACAGGGGAATCGTCGGAAATCGCGGTGATTGATGCCTTTACCGGCGCGCAATTGGATTTGGCATTGAACCGTCCAAATGTGGTACATGCAGCCCTGCTTGCGGGACCCGGCAGCGGGACTTTTCTTACGCGGATCGAGCGTTTGACGCGTTTTCGGACCGGAATTTCGCCCGATGCACTTAAAGGACACGCGCCCGCAGGCGGCGCCTAAGGAAACGGTACGGAATGAGTGAGACCAAAAACCCCGGCGAGAAAAAACTCAGCGTCTCCGGCAAAACGCTGACGCTCAAGCCACGTACCGAGACGGGCGTAGTGCGCCAAAGTTTCAGCCACGGACGCAGCAAGCAGGTCGTCGTTGAAAAAGTCAAACGCCGTGTCGTCGGCGGGTCTACCGAAGCCGCGCCGGCAGCTGAAGCGAAGAAAGCACCCGTCGGAAAAGCAGGTGGCGCGAGCAGTCGAGGCCTGACGGCGGCTGAGGCGGCAGCGAAGCCAAAGCCATCCGGGGTTGTGCTGCGGACCTTGACCGAGGAAGAGCGCACCGCTCGCGCTCATGCGCTTGCCGACTCGCGCGTACGCGAAGCGGAAGAGCGCCGTATTGCCGAGGAAGAGGCGCGCCGCCGGGCAAGCCGTGAGGCCACCGATCGCTCGGAGCGTGAGGCTGCGGAAGCTCGCAAGCGCGAGGAAGAAGAGCGTCGCAAGCACGACGAAGAAACGAAACGCAAAGCCGGCGAAGTCGCGAAAAAGCGCTTCGGTGAAGAAGAAAGCCGAAGACCGTCGGCACGACTTGCACTGGAAGCTGATGAAGACGAAGCGCCTACCCGATCACGACGCGGCGGCGCCACCCGACCCGCAGCAGCGCGGCCCACTCCACGAGGAGGCGGCGAGAAACAGCGGGGCCGTCTGACCGTGATCAACGCGCTCCGCCAGGATGAAGAGCGCGAGCGTTCGGTTGCCTCTTTCCGCCGTCGAGTCCAGCGCCTTAAGGGTCAGACCAGCGCCGAGCCAAAGGAAAAGCTGCTACGCGAAGTTACAGTCCCGGAGGCCATCACGATTCAGGATCTCGCCAACCGGATGTCCGAGCGGGGGATCGATGTCATCCGGCTGCTGATGAAGCAAGGCCAGATGGCTACGATCAACGATGTCATCGACGCCGACACGGCCCAGCTCATTGCCGAGGAAATGGGTCATACAGTTCGCCGCGTGGCCGAAGCCGACGTGGAAGAAGGATTGTTCGACGTCGCAGACGATCCCGCACAGCTCCAGTCCCGCGCGCCAGTCGTCACGGTCATGGGCCACGTCGATCATGGCAAGACTTCGCTCCTTGACGCCATTCGTTCCTCTGACGTGGCGGCGGGCGAAGCTGGCGGCATCACCCAGCATATAGGCGCGTATCAGGTAACCTCGCCCTCCGGCGCAAAGATCACCTTCATCGATACGCCCGGACACGCCGCGTTTACGGCAATGCGGGCGCGAGGAGCCAAGGTAACCGACATCGTGGTTCTGGTGGTCGCTGCTGATGACGGCGTAATGCCGCAGACGGTGGAGGCGACTCATCACGCCAAGGCGGCGAAAGTGCCGATCATCGTTGCCATCAACAAGATCGACAAGCCGGATGCAAAACCTGATCGCGTCCGCACCGATCTTTTGCAGCACGAGATCCAGGTCGAAGCCATGGGCGGTGAGATTGTGGACGTCGAGGTTTCCGCCACCAAGAAGATGAATATCGACAAGCTGCTCGAGATGATCGTCTTGCAGTCAGAAATCCTCGACCTCAAGGCCAATCCAAATCGCGCAGCCGAAGGAACTGTGATCGAGGCGAAGCTCGACCGCGGTCGCGGCCCCGTCGCAACCGTCCTCGTTCAACGCGGGACCCTGCGCCCGGGCGATATTGTGGTGGCGGGCGCCGAATGGGGTCGGGTGCGAGCGCTGGTTTCCGATACGGGCGATGCTGTGCAAGGAGCGGGACCATCGACGCCAGTGGAAGTGCTTGGCTTTTCCGGCACGCCCGACGCCGGCGATCGCCTGGCGGTTGTTGATAACGAAGCGCGCGCCCGCGAGGTTACCGATTATCGGGCGCGGCAGAAGCGTGAGAAGATGGCGGCGCGTGCGACCGGCTTGCGCGGCTCGCTCGAGCAAATGATGGCGCAGGCCAAGACGTCGGGTCGCAAGGAATTTCCGCTCGTGGTCAAGGCGGATGTGCAAGGATCGGTCGAAGCAATCATCGGCGCACTCGACAAGCTGGCCACCGACGAAGTTGCCGCGCGCGTGCTGCATTCAGGCGTCGGAGGAATTTCTGAATCGGACGTCACGCTTGCGGAAGCCTCCGGCGTTCCGATCATCGCCTTCAACGTCCGCGCCAACAAGGAAGCGCGTGAGGCAGCCGAGCGCGCCGGCATCGAGATTCGCTATTACAACATCATCTACGACCTGGTCGACGATGTTAAAAAGGCGATGTCTGGCTTGCTGGCCCCCACGCTGCGCGAAACGATGCTGGGTAACGCCCAGATTCTGGAGATCTTCAACATCTCGAAGGTCGGCAAGATTGCCGGCTGCAAGGTCACCGACGGCACCGTCGAGCGCGGCGCCAATGTACGATTGATCCGCGACAACGTTGTGATTCACGAAGGCAAGCTGTCGCAGCTCAAGCGTTTCAAGGATGACGTGCGCGAAGTCGGCGCCGGCATGGAATGTGGCATGGCCTTCGAAAATTACCAGGACATGCGGCAAGGCGACGTAATCGAATGCTACCGGGTGGAGCAGATTCAACGCTCGCTCTGAGTCCAAGTCTCAAGCGTGCAGGTTAGGACGCACCATCCATTTCCCCTGGCCGGGCTTGTCCCGGCCATCCACGACTAACCTTCCTTCGCTGAAGGAAGACGTGGATGCCTGGCACAAGGCCGGGCATGACGAATGAGAGTTTTGAAGCTATGGCACGCCGCAAACAACATCAGCGCCATTCATCGCAGGGGGGGTCCCAGCGTCAGCTTCGCGTCGGCGAGCTGGTGCGGCACGCGCTCGCGGAGATGCTGACCCGCGGGGATGTACATGATCCGGTCATCGAAGGGCACATCATCACGATTCCTGAAGTGCGGGTTACGGCAGACTTAAGACTTGCCACCATATACGTGATGCCGATGGGCGGCCGCGATGCCGATCAAGTGGTCACCGCGTTTGAGCGACACAAGAAATATTTGCGGGCTGAGATCGCCCATCGCATCAACTTGAAGTTTGCGCCTGACATCCGCTTTCGCGTCGATGCCCGCTTCGCGGAGGCCGAACGCATCGACAAGCTGCTGCGTTCGCCGGAGGTCCAGCGTGATCTGAAGCATGAGGAAAAAGAGTGAGCAGAAGCGAGCTGGACAATCTCTCTCGGATTCATACTGAGCCGCCCAAGCCGGGCCCTCAAGATGTGAGCGGAGAAAAGCCGAGACATAAGAAACGCGATAAACGCGACGTGCACGGCTGGGTCATTCTCGACAAGCCGATCGGGATGACCTCAACGCACGCTGTCAGCCTGGTGAAACGCCAGTTCAATGCCAGGCGCGCGGGCCACGCCGGCACGCTCGATCCACTTGCCTCGGGCGCTTTGCCGATAGCCCTTGGCGAGGCGACGAAGACGGTCCCCTTCGTGATGGATAGCAGCAAGCTCTATCGCTTCACGGTTCGCTGGGGCGAGGAACGCGATACCGATGACGCCGAAGGCTGCATCGTTGCGCGCAGCGACCAAAGACCGTCACGAGACGCTATCACGGCCCTCCTTCCATCTTTCACCGGAACGATTGATCAGGTGCCGCCGCGGTACTCCGCCATCAAGGTCGAGGGCGAGCGTGCATACGACCTCGCCCGCGATGGCGAGCACGTGGAGCTCGCCGCCCGGCCCGTCGAAATCGGTCGGCTGGAGCTGGTGGATGTCCCAGGCCCCGATCACGCCGCCTTGGAGGCCGAATGCGGGAAAGGCACCTATGTGCGCTCGCTCGCCCGCGATCTAGGCCGAGCTTTGGGCTGTTTTGGCCACGTCAGCGCGCTGCGCCGGGCTGCAGTGGGGCCATTCGGCGAAAAATCCATGATTTTGCTGGAACAATTGGAGGCTCTATGCCATAGAGCCGCGTCCGGCGAGGGCAGCCTCGCGGATGCTCTGATGCCCGTTGAGACCGCGCTGGACGACATCCCGGCGCTGGCCGTCGGCGGGGCAGACGCGGCAAGGCTTCAGCGAGGCCAGGCCGTCTTGTTGCGCGGACGGGACGCCCCCAATTTCCGCGGCACAGTCTATGTCACGGTATCGGGCCGCTTGCTGGCCCTTGCCGAGCTGGATCGTGGCGAAATCGTCCCCAAGCGCGTGTTCAACCTTGCCGGCCTGATGGGCGGAGCCGCGCGATAAGAAAGGAAGACCGATGTCGGTGACCGCCGGCCGCAAGGCCGAAGTGATCAAGACGTACGCCAAAAAGCCCGGAGATACCGGGTCGCCGGAAGTGCAGGTGGCGATCCTGTCCGAGCGCATCAACAATCTCACCGAGCATTTCAAAACTCACGTCAAGGACAATCATTCCCGCCGTGGGCTGCTCAAGCTTGTCGGCCAGCGCCGCCAGTTGCTCGATTATCTGCGTCGTACCAACGAAGCGAGCTACAAGAATTTAATCGAGAAGCTCGGCATTCGCCGATGATTTATTCCGCGCAGGGCAACCGAGCCCTGTGCGTTTCGTGTAGCGGATGCGCATCGCGCGTTCGCTCGTTGGGCCGGCAGCGATGGGCGCAGCCGGCGATTTGGCAAGAGCTGGCAAGGATCGCTCTTGCAACAAGGCAAGGTTCGAAATGCCATGGCAGGATCGCCAGACGCTGTTGCTTCCCGCACCGGGATCTGCGCGCAGCTTCTCGCCGTCTTGCGCATGGCTTTCGGGGCTCGCCGAAACCATGAGAGAAAGACACAATGTTCGACATGCATCGAGTTGAATTCGATTGGGGTGGGCGCAAGCTAACCCTGGAAACCGGCAGAATCGCGCGGCAGGCCGATGGGGCCGTGCTCGCCACCTACGGCGAGACCACCGTGCTCGCCACCGTCGTGGCGGCCAAGGCGCCGAAGGAAGGCGTCGACTTTATGCCGCTGACGGTCAATTACCAGGAAAAATTCTTCGCCGCCGGCAGGATTCCCGGCGGCTACTTCAAGCGAGAAGGCCGCCCTACGGAGAAAGAGACGCTAACCTCGCGTCTCATCGACCGGCCGGTGCGTCCGCTGTTCGCGGAAGGCTGGCGTTGTGACACGCAGGTAATCGTCACAACGCTGTGTCACGATCTTGAGAATGATCCCGACATCCTCGCCATGGTCGCGGCATCCGCCGCGCTCACCCTGTCCGGCGTCCCATTCATGGGCCCCGTCGGCGCTGCGCGTGTCGGTTTCATCAATAACGAATACGTTCTTAACCCGCAGCTAGACGAGATGGTCGAAAGCCAACTCGATCTGGTCGTCGCCGGCACCAACGATGCGGTGCTGATGGTGGAATCGGAAGCCAAAGAGCTGTCCGAGGACATCATGCTTGGCGCGGTGATGTTCGGCCACCGGCATTTCCAGCCGGTCATTGGAGCCATCATCCGGCTCGCGGAAAAGGCGGCCAAGGAACCGCGCGAACTGACGCTCCCCGACAACGCCAAGCTCGAGCAAGAAATCCTCGGTCTGGTCGAAAAGGATTTGCGCGCGGCCTATTCGATCGCGTCGAAGCAGGACCGTCACAAGGCGGTCGACGCGGCGAAAGAGAAGGTGTTGGAGCACTTCTTCCCCGGCGGCGCCGAGAACCCCGAATACGACCAGCTGCGTGTGGCGGCTGTGTTCAAGGAGCTCGAAGGCAAGATCGTGCGCTGGAATATTCTTGACACCGGCAGGCGCATCGATGGCCGCGACAACAAGACGGTTCGCCCGATCGTGGCGGAAGTCGGCGCTCTGCCGCGGACCCACGGTTCAGCGCTGTTCACGCGCGGCGAGACCCAAGCGCTCGTGGTGGCGACGCTCGGCACTGCCGAAGACGAGCAGTTCGTCGATGCTCTGCAGGGCACGTACAAGGAGACGTTCCTGCTGCACTATAACTTCCCGCCGTTCTCGGTCGGCGAAACCGGCCGCATCGGCTCGCCTGGACGCCGCGAGATCGGTCACGGCAAACTTGCCTGGCGGGCGATTCATCCGATGCTGCCGGCGGCGGCGGAGTTTCCGTACACGATCCGTGTCGTTTCCGAGATCACCGAATCCAACGGCTCGTCGTCGATGGCCACTGTCTGCGGCTCCTCGCTGGCACTGATGGATGCGGGCGTCCCGCTGAAGCGGCCGACCGCCGGCATCGCCATGGGTCTTATTCTCGAAGGCCAGCGCTACGCGGTGCTCTCCGACATCCTTGGCGATGAGGATCACCTGGGCGACATGGATTTCAAGGTTGCCGGCACTGAACAGGGCGTTACGTCCCTGCAGATGGATATCAAGCTCGCCGGGATCACCGAAGAGATCATGAAGGTCGCGCTCGCCCAGGCGAAGGACGGCCGCATGCATATTCTCGGTGAGATGGGCAAGGCGCTCACTGCAGCGCGAGCTGAACTCGGCGAGCACGCTCCGCGCATCGAGATGTTCAAGATTCCGACCGACAAGATCCGTGAGGTGATCGGCACCGGTGGCAAGGTGATCCGCGAGATCGTCGAAAAGACCGGCGCGAAGATCAACATCGAGGACGACGGCTCGGTTAAGGTCGCCTCGGCCAGCGGCGAATCGATCAAGGCTGCGATCAATTGGATCAAGTCGATCGCCTCGGATCCGGAAGTGGGCCACATCTACGAGGGCACCGTGGTGAAGGTCATGGACTTCGGCGCTTTCGTGAACTTCTTCGGCGCCAAGGACGGGCTGGTGCACATCAGCCAGCTCGCGCCACGCCGGGTGAACAAAGTCACCGACGTCGTCAAGGAAGGCGACAAAGTGAAGGTAAAGCTTCTCGGCGTCGACGAGCGCGGCAAGGTCCGTCTGTCGATGAAGGCGGTCGACCAGGCCACCGGCGAGGACATCGAAGGCAAGCAACGCGCTGAGGGCGGCGAGCAGCCGCGCGAAGCTGCAGGCGGCGCTGAATAACGCCTTCAACAAAAAGGGTGGCTCACCGGCCGCCCTTCTTATCTCTCGCTAAGGAAATCGATCACGAGCCGGCTTACAGCGTCCGGGGCTTCTCGCGTCGGAAAATGGCCGATGCCATCGAGCACATGGCGGCGGTACCCGCCGGTGAAATACATGTCTTTTCCGTCGGTCGTGCTGGGCAGCGTGACGCCATCGGCGCCGCCCTGGATCATGAGAGTCGGGATCGAAATGGCCTGTGCCGATCTTGCGCGTTGGTCGAGATCCCGATAGCGCGGGTCCTTCCGCGCCTCGCCCCAGCGAACCGTGTACGAATGCACCGTGATCTCCGGCCAATCCGAATTTTCGAACGATTTGGCTGTAGTCTCGAATTCGGACTCCTTGAACCAGCCTTGCGGTGCCCAGGTCTCCCACTGGATCCGGGCAAAGGCTTTGCGATCGCGTCTGACGGTTTCCGCTCCACGTTCCGTGGCCATGAACCACTGGTACCAATATTTTCGTGTCTGCTCCAAAGCAGGGGTGGGGAGTTCGCCGGGCTGCCATCCGACCGAGAGCGTGCAGATGCGCGTGGCGCGTTCCGGATGAATCGTCGCAAGAACATAAGCGATGCGCGCGCCCCAATCGTGGCCGACAACAGCGAATGTCCGGAGCTTCAGCGCATTCGCAAGATCGATCGCATCCTGCGCCATAGCGACCATTTCACCGGACCGCATCGTATCCGCCGACAGAAACGAAGTCGGACCAAAGCCACGCAACCAGGGCACCACGGTTTGAAAGCCGGCGGCCTGCAGGGCCGGCACGATCCGGTCAAACGTGCGCGCGTCATCCGGCCATCCATGCAGCAGAATGACCGGTGCGCCGTCAGGTGGCCCGCCGCGCTCATAGGCGATACGCAGAACAGGCGTCGTTGCGAAGTGTATCGTCATGGCAGGCACTTCCTCGCAGCTTTGGTTCCAAAACAAAAACTAGCGCCCCGCTCTCCTGCTTGGCGCCTCTTCCTGCAGCCATCGGCAAACGAACCCGCCGATCACGCCGCCGAGAATCGGGGCAACCCAGAATAGCCACAGGGCGTTGATTGCCTGAGCACCACCGAAGATCGCGGTCGCGGTCGACCGCGCTGGATTGAGAGAGGCATTCGAAATCGGGATGGCGACGAGATGGAACATCGTCAAGGCCAGTCCGATCGCGATAGGCGCAAACCCGGCCGGTGCGCGCGGTGACGTCGCACCGACGATCACCACAAGAAACAAGGCCGTGATCACCGTTTCCGTCAGGAAGACCGCGCCCATCGAGAACCCGCCGCTCCCATACAGATTCGAAATCGTGGTGAATGTATTCCACTTGGCCGGCGGCGCGCCGCTTAGCACAAGATAGAACACACCGGCGGCGGCCGCTCCGCCGATCACCTGCACGATAATGTAGGGCAGCGCCCGCTCGATCGGAAAACGGCCCGCCGCCATCAGCCCGCAGGTCACGGCCGGATTGAAGTGTGCGCCCGAGATGTGACCAACGGCAAATGCCATAGCCATCACTGACAAACCCACGGCGAAGGCGATAGCGATCAGTCCTGCTTGTGGTGCCGAAAACAGCGCGCTACCGCAGACTGCGCTCACGAGTGAAAACGTACCAATGAACTCCGCTGCCAATTCGCGCTGCATGGTGAAATCTCCAGAAAGGTCCCGGTAAATCGAAGCTCCCGCCTTATCGTCCAACAACCCGTGACGAAGGGCAACATATCAGGGAGATACAGACGCCAGGATTCTTTCAGCTATTCGCCGTTTTCCATGGCGCCGCTGGCCTTGAGCGCATCCGGCTGCGGCATGGCAATGACATTGTAGCCGGAATCGACAAAATGAATCTCGCCGGTCACGCCTGTAGAAAGATCCGACAGGAGGTAAAGCCCGGCGCCGCCCAGTTCGTCCAGCGTCACGCCGCGGCCGAGCGGAGAATATTTCTGCTGGAACGCGAACATGTATCGTGCATCGGTGATGCCGGCGCCGGCGAGCGTGCGAATGGGACCTGCGGAAATTGCATTGACCCTGATTTTCTGCGGACCGAAGTCGACGGCAAGATAGCGCACCGAAGCTTCCAGCGCGGCTTTCGCCACGCCCATCACGTTATAGTTTGGCATCGCGCGCAGGCCACCATTATAGGTGAGCGTAACCATGGCGCCGCCGTTGGGCATCAGCGCGGAGGCGTGTTTGGCAGCCTCGGTGAAGGCGTAGCAAGAGATCACCATCGTGCGGATGAAATTCTTGCGCGTGGAATCCGCGTAGCGCCCTTTTAACTCGTTCTTGTCGGAGAAGGCCACCGCATGAACGAGAAAATCCATGGTGCCCCATTTCTGTTTTATCGCATCGAACACCGCATCAACCGATGCGATATCCTCGACGTCGCACGGCATCAGAAAGGATGAGCCGGCCCGCTCCGCGAGCGGTTTGACCCGCTTGGCCAGCGCCTCGCCTTGATAGGTAAAGGCTAGCTGCGCCCCCTGGGACGCGAGCGTCTGCGCGATTCCCCACGCAATCGAATGATCGTTGGCGACACCCATGATCAGGCCGCGCTTGCCCTGCATCAAGTTGCCCCGTGGAGCGATTTGCTCACCAGCCATTGTCGTCGGCCTGCCTGGAAAAGATCGAAGGATGGACAAGGAAACGGGCTTGTTCATGCGAAGCTCCCCATCGAATCGCTTGGCGCGCCGAAAGCCCGTTTATGGCGCGGACACAACAATCCGATGACGAGGCGGGCGGCAAGGCCGCCCAGGAAGCGTCAGGAAAAACCGTCATGCATCAAGCCGCTTGAACACAACCGACGCATTGGTGCCGCCGAAACCGAATGAGTTCGACAGCACGCAGCCAAGCTTCACATTGTCCTTGCGTTCTCGCACGATCGGCATGTCGGCAAACGCAGAATCCAGATTCTCGATATTGGCGCTCTCGCAGATGAAGCCGTTCTGCATCATGAGCAGGGAGTAGATGGCCTCCTGCACGCCGGTCGCGCCGAGTGAATGGCCGGTCAACGACTTGGTGGCCGAAATCGGAGGGCACTTCGCGCCGAACACCTCGCGGATCGCCTCAATCTCCTTGATATCGCCGATAGGAGTCGAGGTCGCGTGCGGGTTGATATAATCGACCGGTGCTTTGACGTTCTCGAGCGCCATATTCATGCAACGTACGGCGCCCTCGCCCGACGGAGCCACCATGTCGTAACCGTCGGACGTTGCGCCATAGCCGGCCACTTCGGCGTAGATCCTCGCACCGCGCGCTTTCGCGTGTTCGAGCTCTTCTAGCACCAGCACGCCAGCGCCTCCGGCAATCACGAAACCGTCGCGATCTTTGTCGTAAGCTCGCGATGCTTTTTCCGGCGTGGCGTTAAACTTCGACGACATTGCCCCCATCGCATCGAACAGGACGGACAGCGACCAGTCCAGCTCTTCGCAACCGCCGGCGAAGACGAGATCCTGTTTGCCCCATTGGATCAACTCGGCGGCGTTGCCGATGCAATGATTGGAGGTGGCGCATGCCGAGGAGATTGAGTAATTGACGCCCTTGATCTTGAACCAGGTTGCGAGCGTCGCGGACGCCGTCGACGACATCGCCTTCGGCACTGCGAAGGGGCCTACGCGTTTGGGGCCCTTGCTGCGCGCGGTGTCGGCGGCTTCTATGATGGCGCGGCACGAAGGGCCGCCGGAGCCCATCACAATCCCGGTGCGCTCATTCGAAATTTCCTTTTCCTCGACGCCGGAGTCGCGGATGGCCTGCTCCATAGCGACGTGATTCCAGGCGGCGCCCCCGCCAAGGAAGCGCATGGCGCGGCGGTCGACGATTTCGTCAGGATCGAGACGCGGCGCACCATGGACCTGGCAACGGAATCCCAGCTCGGCGTATTTTTCCGCCCGCACGACCCCGGATTTGGCCTCGCGCAGACTTGCCAGCACTTCCTGCGTATTGTTGCCGATCGATGAGACGATCCCCATTCCGGTGACGACGACCCGTCGCATAATGGTATGACCCTTAAAAATCTCGCCGCGGTTTGCTGTTGAGTGGGCCACAGATTGGCCAGTTGCGTAATTCTGCAAGGCCCTCCGCCGGGCTCAAGCACCACTGGGCTGTAGCGCCTCGTCCTGTTTGAAGAGGCCGACTTTGAGATCGTTGGCTCGGTATATGACGTTGCCGTCGGCCGAAAGCCAGCCGTCGGCGATGCCGAGCACAAGTTTCGAGCGCATAACTCGCTTTATATCGATGCCATAGATAACTTTTTTGACCGTCGGCAGCACCTGGCCGGAAAATTTGAGCTCGCCCAATCCAAGGGCCCTGCCTTTGCCGGGAGCGCCCAGCCAGCCGAGGAAAAACCCGACCAATTGCCATAGTGCATCGAGCCCAAGGCATCCGGGCATCACCGGATCGCCTTTGAAGTGGCACAGGAAGAACCACAAGTCCGGCTTCACATCGAGTTCAGCGCGAATCATGCCCTTGCCATGCTCACCGCCATCCTCGCTGATTTCGGCAATCCGGTCGAACATCAGCATCGGGGGCAGCGGCAGTTGCGCATTGCCGGCACCGAACAGTTCGCCACGGCCGCAGGCGAGCAAATCTTCATACTCGAAGCTGTGCCGCCGCGCGTCCACTGGCGCCGCTTCTCCATGCAAGAGGCCTGACTGAATTGCCATGCCGAGTAGGTAACATACCAAAGCTAGCGGGCAAAGATGGCGGAACCGCGGGCTATGGACGCGCTATCGCCGCCAGAGCCCGCAAAACCGGCGGCATTCAACTGCGATGCGGTTGCATCCAGGAGGCCGATTTCGTATATGTTGCAAATGAAACGGATTTGGCTGGCTCCCTATCGGGGCCGGCTGTTTAGGCACGAGAAATGGCTCCGACGCGTACCGTGGTAATACCGAATACCAAAGCTGGCACCGAGCGCTCACCGGACCGACCGGCGCTGACCGGCTGTCCATGGCACGACGTCAAAGCTATGTTGCGGGAGGCCGGCTTGCGCCCTACCCGTCAGCGCATGGCCTTGGGCTGGATCCTGTTCGGCAAAGGCGATCGCCATCTTACCGCCGAGATGCTTTACGAAGAGGCGACTCGCGCGAAAGTGCCGGTCTCTCTGGCCACGATTTACAACACGCTACACCAATTCACCGAGGTTGGTCTGCTGCGCCAGGTTGCGGTCGACGGAACCAAGGCCTATTTCGACACCAACGTGACAGCGCATCATCATTTCTTCGTGGAAGGCGAGGATGAGCTGCTCGATATCCCCGACGCCGAAGTGCTCGTAGGCAAAACACCAACCCCGCCGGAAGGCTTCGAGATCGCGCGCATTGATGTTGTCGTACGTTTGCGCCGGAAGTCCTAGCCCACCGCACAGCATAAATCCGAAGTTGTCGTGATTGCCGGGGGCTTAACGAGCGCGCCGCCAAAGATCATCGCTCGGCCTGGCCCTGAGTACTCTGAAACCTACTCAATCTTTTCGTTCGGATAAGCTCCCCAAAGCCGCTCTTGGCGAACGAAGCCGTCGAAGCCTTTGCCGCTGAACTGGCACCATGTGCCGTTGCAAGACCTGATCGTGCCGAGCACGCCGGACTGCAAGTGCGCCACAATCGGCGATTTGACGTCCGCACTTTCAAAGAGGGGAACCAGCTCCTCCTTCGACTTCGGCACGACCGTCGCCGTCCGCCTTCCTGACAAAAGAGAGTGATAGACCCATCCTTCCGCGCCTTCCCAGTCGCGAATCCGGCGCCAGTTCTCGAATTCTGCCGTGATTTCCACGGGCATGCCGGCGTGGGTATAGACCCAGCGTACCTCCTGATCCTTGTTCGGGCCCGACCGCGCATTGACGCGATCGGACTTGAGGCTCACGAATCTTGGGATGGGAAGCCCGCTGACGGAGCCGGTGGCGCCGTCGCTGGCGCACCAGGACGGAAGGGGCGACAATCCCGCAATACCGGCCGCCAAGATGAGCCTGCTCAACGACATACGGAAGCTTTGTCTTGTTACGGCCATCTGGTAGGAAAACGACGGGAATGCGCCTGACGGCCAGTGTGGGCGAGCACGGTTAATGAGGGCTAAATCGATCGTACCCGGCGGTATTTCCGCCCATACCGGACAAGTGCAGCAGTTGAGATCCGATGGCGAAAAGTAAAAAGCCGCTGGTCATTGTGACGCGCAAGCTGCCCGATCCGATCGAGCTGCGAATGCGGGAACTTTTCGATACCCGCCTCAACGCCGACGACAAGCCCATGACCCAGAGCCAGCTTGCCGAAGCGGTGAGAACAGCCGACGTTCTGGTTCCGACGGTCACCGATCGCATCGATGCGTCCGTACTGAGCAAGTCGGGGGATCAGCTCAAGCTGATCGCGAACTTCGGAAATGGCGTCGACAATATCGACGTCGCGACCGCGGTCCAGCGCGGCATCACCGTCACCAATACACCTGGCGTGCTGACCGAGGATACAGCCGACATGACCATGGCACTCATCCTGGCAGTGCCGCGCCGGTTGGTGGAAGGCTCGCACGTGCTGACTACCGACAAGGACTGGGTCGGATGGTCACCGACATGGATGCTGGGCCACCGCATCTGGGGCAAGCGACTTGGCATTATCGGCATGGGGCGCATCGGACAGGCGGTCGCGCGACGTGCGCGCGCGTTCGGCCTGCAGATTCACTATCACAATCGGCGAAGAGTGGCGCCCAAGACCGAGGAAGAACTTGACGCCACCTATTGGGAAAGCCTCGACCAGATGTTGGCGCGCATGGACATCGTCTCGGTCAATTGTCCGCACACGCCTGCGACCTATCATCTGCTGTCCGCGCGTCGACTGAAAATGCTGCGGCCGGAAGCTTACATCGTCAATACGTCGCGCGGCGAAGTGATCGACGAAAATGCACTTTCCCGTCTTATCGAGTCGGGCGACATCGCCGGAGCTGGCCTCGATGTGTTCGAACACGAACCGGCAGTGAACCCAAAGCTGGTCAAGCTCGCGCGCGCCGGCAAGGTCGTGCTTCTGCCTCATACCGGTTCCGCGACGATCGAAGGCCGCATCGATATGGGCGAAAAAGTGATCATCAACATCCGGACCTTCATGGACGGTCATCGGCCACCGGATCGGGTGCTGCCGAGCATGTTGTGATGGTCGAACGGCGCGCTGCCGCTAATTGTGCCCCGACAAGTCCCTGATCGTCGGGTTTTCACCGCTTAGAGGATTATTCGGATCCCACGCATAACTCAGCGTTTCAAACCGCATCGACCGCGCATCGACCATGAGCAGGCGGCCGACCAATCCCTCACCGAAGCCGACGATTTCACGAATGGCCTCAAGCGCCATCAAAGAGCCGAGCACCCCGGGCAGCGCCCCGAGAATCCCGGCCTCGGCGCAAGCGGGAATGGTGCCGGCGGGCGGCGGCTCGGGAAAGAGACAACGGTATGTTGGATTTGGTCTTCCGTCGGCCCCCTTTTCATGCGCACGGATACAGGTGAGCGAACCATCGAAAGTCCCGACGGCGGCAGTGAGCAAGGGCTTGCCGGCGAAATAGCAGGCGTCGGACACGAGATAGCGTGTAGCAAAGTTATCAGACCCGTCGGCGACGAGGTCGTATCGCGAGATCAGATTGAGAGCATTGGCAGCAGTCAGTCGCTCGTGATGCGCCTCGATACTAACAAGCGGGTTTAATCTTTTGACGGCGTCGCTTGCCCGCTCAACTTTCGGCCTGCCGATGTCCTCGGTGGCGAAAATGACTTGCCGCTGCAGGTTCGACAACGACACATCATCGTCGTCCACGATGCCGAGCGTGCCGACTCCGGCGGCAGCCAGATACAGCAGTGCCGGCGCACCAAGCCCGCCGGATCCGATTACGAGCACCCGCGCAGCCTTGAGCTTCGCCTGTCCTGGACCGCCCACTTCGCGCAGTACGATGTGACGGGCATAGCGTTCGAGTTCTTTTGAATCGAGCATCATGGTTAACCTAGCGCAAGTTCCGAAGCTCGCGGAATCGCTTTTCTTGCGCGAATCCGAGGCACGCACAACGGTGAATATGCTTGGCTAAGAGTCCCAGCATGCCTTGCGCCTTAGCCTCCAATGGCTAAGGTGAGTGCAAAAATACAGGTGGGGGCGGCGCGGATACGATGGACGGGATTCGGTCGACGATAATGCTCGCAATTCCGGTGAGCGCCGGTCCAGCGCTGGCGCAGGAATCGTTCGGCATGGTGCCGTCATCACCTGTGCAAGCCACCGAAAAGCCCGCACACGTTGTCCGGCACTCAGCAAAGAGGCGCGTGCACGCACATCATATCGCAGCCCCGGCACCGTTCCCGCGAAAGCCGCCCCACTAAGCACCGAGCTCGCCAAAGCCGAGCCGGCAGAGGCGGGAAATTCCGAAATGTCCGCGGGCGAGCGTCTTAGGATTCAATCAGCGCTGCTTTGGTCGGGCGACTACACCGGTTCGCTTGGGGGCGAAGACCCATTTCGTTCCGCGGTCAGGAATTTTCATACCGCTGATATAGAAGTTGTCATCGCGCAAGGCGCTGTTTTTTATTTTCCAGTTCGAGGGTTGTTTTTTTCTTGTTCAAACAGGGCGGCGAGCTCCGAACTTTTCACACGAAACGTTTCAACTTGCACCCGTGCGGCGTCGCGCGCCTGCGGAAGGAATTTCAGCGGAAGTCCGAGACGCACTCCTGTCAAAGGATCGGTTACGATAGTCCAGCCGAACTCGTCTTCATATGGCCCTGGCGAAGTCGGTCGAATGCGGCAACGGACTGGTGGTGAGTGCGAGCGGCCATATTATCACCGATCGCAATCTCGTGAGCGGATGTCAGGTCATCGTCGCCGCCGGCGTCGGCAATGCCGATCAGATCGCGGAGGACACGAACAACGGCTTGGCCTTGTTGAGAGTTTACCGCGCGCGCAAGCTGGCACCGACTCACTTTCGCGTCTGATCCACCCAGAAGAGAGGACGTGACGTCGGTCGGCATTCCGGATCCGAAAGAACAGAACGACGAAAAGGAAGCTTACAGAAATCAAGGCACGGTTATCCGGCGCAAACGCAATCGAACTACGCCGGCCCGTGCCAAGGCTGGTTTTTCCGGCGCTGCGGCGTTTGATGCATAGGGCCAATTCCTTGGCATGATGCAGATGCGCAATTTTATGGTTGCCAGTCTCGAGCCGGCCATCCCGCCAGGCCGGCTCATCGCTGCGGAAACCGTTCGTGGCTTTTTAGCTGCCAATAGCGTCGCAACCACGCCGCAAAGCGAAGACGCCCGGGCAGCCGTGGTGAGACTTATTTGCGTACGGCAATAATCTGAATGGTCCTGCCTATTTGTGTTTCCATTTCGGCGGCCGCTTCTCGATAAAGGCTTTCATGCCTTCCTTCTGATCTTCGGTTGCAAATAATGAATGAAAAATCCTGCGCTCGAACGCCATTCCTTCCGAAAGGCCGCTCTCGAACGCGAGGTTGATTGCTTCCTTGGCCGCCAGAACCGACGGCAGCGACATGTTGGCGATGGTTTCGGCGATTTTCATCGCCTCATCCATCAGGCTGGCCGCCGGCACCACGCGCGCAACCAGGCCCGATTCTTTGGCTTCTGCCGCATCCATCATACGCCCGGTCAGGATCAGGTCCATGGCCTTGGCCTTGCCGATCGCGTGCGCGAGCCTCTGTGTGCCCCCGATGCCGGGAATAACACCCAGCTTGATCTCGGGCTGACCGAACTTCGCCGTATCTGCCGCGATGACAATGTCTGATTGCATGGCGAGCTCGCAGCCGCCGCCGAGGGCGAAGCCCGCCACCGCCGCGACAACCGGCTTGCGCGCCTGGGCTACAGCGTTCCAGTTGGAAACGAAGTCGCCGAGATAGGCTTCGATAAACGGCTTGTCCGCCATTTCTTTGATGTCGGCGCCGGCTGCAAATGCCTTGTCGCTGCCGCAGATCAGGATGCAGCCGACTTTGTCATCCGCGTCGAAAGCCTCGACGGCCCGTGTCAGCTCGTCGATCAAGCCCTTATTGAGCGCGTTGAGGGCCTGAGGACGGTTCAGACGAATGATTCCAACTCGTCCGCGCGTTTCGACGACGATGTTCTCGTAGCTCATGATAAATCCCTGCATTAATCGAGTTTCGCACCGGAGCGCTGCACGACGTCGCTCCATTTGGCGGAATCGGCCTTAATGGTGGCGGCGAAATCCTCCGGCGTTCCACCGCCCGGCTCGTCGCCGATCTTGGAAAATTTCTCCTTGAAAGCTTCCGAGGTGAGCGCCTTGTTGATTGCGGCGTTGAGCTTGTTGACGATCGGCCGCGGTACTCCGGCTGGCGCGATAACCCCGGTCCAGGTAGGAGCCAAATATCCGGGGACCCCTGCTTCCGCGATAGTCGGCAATTCCGGAAATGCCGGAGAGCGCGCAGCGCCGCTGACTCCAAGCGCTCGTACCTTGTTGTCGTGCGCGAAGGGCGCCATCGTTTGCAGGCTTTCGAACATGAGATCGACATGCCCGGCAATCAGATCGCTGATCGCCGGCGCGCCGCCACGATAGGGAACGTGCACAATTTCGGTCCCGGTCATGTATTTGAACAATTCACCACCAACATGACCAGGTGACCCGTTGCTCGACGAAGCGTTGGTCAGCTTGCCGGGGTTCTTTTTCGTGTAGTCGACCAATTCCTTCACCGAATGGATCGGCAGCTTTGGAGAAACCGCCAGCAACAGATGTCCGCGGGCGACCAATGCAATCGGCTGGAAGTCCCGCTCGATGTTGTAGGGCAGCTTCGCCACCATGTGCCGCGTGATCGCGAGAGCGCCGATCGGACCCATGCCGATGGTGTACCCATCGGGCGGCGATTTCGCTACCAGATCGAGGCCGATCGTCAGTGCCCCCCCGGGCCGATTGTCGACAATAAGCTGTTGACCCAATTCCTTGGACAGCTCGGCGGCCAGAATGCGGGCAACGGTATCTGTCGCGCTTCCCGCCGCCTGCGGAACGATGAACCGGATTGGGTGATCGGGATACTCGGCAGCGCCCGCGCCGGACAGCGCGACGGCGAGCGCCAGTGCAATCAGACCAAGCTTACGCATCATAAAACCCCAGAGCTCAGCGTAGCCTGACCTACCTTTGGCACGATGGGCAATAGAAGGTCGAGCGGCCAAGCTGGACGATCCGTTTGATTTTGCCTTTGCCAGAGGGACAGGGTTGCCCCTCGCGATCATAGACCTGGAAATTGTGCTGGAAATCGCCGAGCGATCCATCCGCCCTGCGATAATCACGCAGCGAGGAGCCGCCGGCTTCGATGGCATCCAGGAGCACCGCCTTGACGGCATTGACCAGCCTCTCGGCGCGCTCGGTCGGTTTGCCGTGACGGTCGGCAATGGTCGACGCACTTCGCAACGGCGATAGTCGCGCCCGAAACAACGCTTCGCACACGTAGATATTGCCCAGGCCGGCGACGACCCGCTGGTCACTCAATGCCGCCTTGAGCGAGGTCCTTTTGCCCGCACAGGCTTTTGCCAGCATCGCCGCATCGAATTCGTTTCCCAGTGGCTCCGGCCCCAGCGCACGCAGCAGCGGCTCCTGTTCCAGTTTGGCTCGGGAGACAAGTTTCATCGAGCCGAAGCGGCGCGGGTCATTGAACGTCACCGTTGCGCCATTTGACATGTGAAAGACCACATGATCATGCGCGCGGCTATTCGATCTCTGGTGATGGTAATTGCCGGGAGCGCTGTCCTTGCCGACCCGAAACGAGCCCGACATGCCAAGGTGCACGAGCAGCACGTCGCCGGATGACAGGTTCGCCAGCAGATACTTAGCGCGTCGGCCGAGTCCCTCTACGGTCTTGCCGTGCAGCTTTTGGGCAAATCCTCTGGGCAACGGCCAGCGCAGATCGCCGCGTCGAACGTCTACCCTGACGAAACTCCGGCCTTCCATCGCGGGCGCCAAACCTCGCCGGACGGTCTCGACTTCAGGCAATTCGGGCATGATTAACCGCTCCCGCACCGACACATAGCGTCCCCCGGCCGCCCGCGCTATGGTCCTGTCCGCAAAGAACTATTGGCCATGCCCCGCGCCGGCGAACGGACTCATTTCGGAAACGAAAGCGTCCTGCTTGAGGACAAGCAGGGACGAGTGAACGACGTATTTCATTCGGTCTCCCGGCGATATGACCTGATGAACGACCTCATGTCCGGCGGGCTGCACCGCGCATGGAAGGATGTGCTGGTATCGGCGGTCAACCCTCCAAAGAGTGAACACAACTTGGCGGTCCTCGATCTGGCCGGCGGCACGGGAGACATTGCGTTCCGCATTTTGCGGGCTGGCGGCGCGGGCACACGCGTAACCGTCTGCGACATCAATGCCGACATGCTTGACGTGGGGCGAGACCGCGCCTCGGAACGAAGCTTTGCAGGCAGCGTCACCTTCGACCAAGGCAATGCCGAGGATCTTGCTTATGCCGATCGCAGCTTCGACTGCGTGACGATCGCTTTTGGCATTCGCAACATGCCGCGCATCGAACGCGCGCTTGCCGAAGCTTACCGCGTCCTGAAAACTGGCGGCCGATTCCTGTGCCTGGAATTTTCTGCGGTGGACGTGCCTGGTTTCGATGCGCTCTACGAACTCTATTCCTTCCACGTGATCCCGAGGATTGGCGGCGTGGTAACCGGCAATCGTGACGCCTATCAATATCTGGTCGAATCGATCCGCACGTTTCCCAGGCCCAGGCCATTTGCACGCATGATTAAGCGCGCCGGTTTCCGCCGCGTTTCGTTCACCACGATGACAGGCGGCGTAGTGGCGCTCCACTCGGGCTGGCGATTGTGATCGCTGGCGTTTTTCATCTCGCCCGCCTTGCTCGCGCCGGCTTCGTGTTTGCGCGCGAAGGCGTATTTGCGTTGGTCGATACGCGCCCTTTGCCGTGGCCGGCCAGGACCGGCGTGGCGATTGCGCGACTTCTTGAGCGACCGGGCACAAAAAGCGGTGAAAGCCGGCTCGCCGCTGCGCTGACGAGACTGGGCCCTACCTACGTCAAGCTCGGCCAGTTTCTCGCGACACGGCCGGATGTCGTCGGTGCCGCGATCGCGCACGATCTCGAAAGTCTGCAGGACAAGATGGCGCCATTCCCGCAAGCCGAGGCGGAGGCGGCCGTGGCAGTGGCGTTCGATAAACCTCTCTCGAAGGTCTATGCGAGCTTTGGACCGGCAGTCGCAGCTGCCTCGATCGCGCAAGTGCACCGCGCCGAGATTGAAACCGGCGGATCGCGGAAGCCGGTAGCCGTGAAAGTCTTGCGGCCGGGAATCGAACACCGCTTCAGATCAGATCTTGATTCTTTTTTCTTTGCGGCTCGGCTGGCCGAAGCTGTCTCGGCGGAAGGCCGGCGGCTGCGCCTGATCGAGGTCGTGGCCACTCTTGCCCGTTCTGTGGCGATCGAAATGGACTTTCGGCTCGAGGCCGCGGCGGCTTCGGAGATGGCCGAGAACACGCGCGAGGATACCGATTTTCGCGTGCCGCAGGTCGACTGGGACCGCACAGCGCGCGAAGTGCTGACGCTGGAATGGATCGATGGTATCCGGCTCAGCGACCACGGCGCGTTGCAAGCAAAAGGCTTCAATCTGCCTGAACTTGGACGCAAAGTTATTCAGAGCTTCCTGCGCCACGCACTGCGCGACGGCTTCTTTCATGCCGACATGCATCCCGGCAATCTGTTCGTCGACGACAGCGGCCGGCTGATCGCGGTCGACTTCGGCATTATGGGTCGCCTCGGGCCGAAGGAGCGGCGCTTCCTCGCCGAAATTCTGTTTGGCTTCATCACGCGCGACTACTACCGCACCGCGCAGATCCATTTCGACGCGGGCTACGTGCCCCGCCATCACTCGGTGGAAAGCTTCGCGCAGGCAATTCGCGCCATCGGCGAGCCGATTCACAATCGCACCGCTGAAGATATCTCGATGGCGAAGCTGTTGATGCTGCTGTTCGAGGTAACTGGCCTCTTCGACATGCGCACGCGTCCCGAACTGCTGCTGCTGCAAAAGACAATGGTCGTGGTCGAAGGCGTCGCGCGTTCGCTTGACCCCAAGCTTGACATGTGGACCACCGCGGACCCCGTCGTCCGCGAGTGGATGGCGCGCAATCTCGGTCCTGTCGGGCGGCTTGAGGATGCGGTTGAGGGAGCCGGCGAAATCGGCCGTTTCATCGGCCAGGCGCCAGCTTTGCTCACGCGCGCCGGCACGCTGCTCGATCAGCTCGACGACATTACGCGCGACGGTCTCGTGCTTTCCCCCGAGACCGTTTCTGCCATCGGTGCGGCGGAAGCGCGCCGCAACCGCTGGACCACGATCGCGCTGTGGGTGATTGCGGTGCTGCTGCTGTGGGTAGTGTGGCTGATCGCCTGACCTGAGAAAGACGCAAGTTAGGCGTGCGGCTCGGCGCAACTTCCCGCGGGTGCGCCTACTGGCTGCCTGCCCGCCGGGGGGTGGAAACCTGCAGCTTTCGCTCCATCGGGAACATGCCAAAATAAGGTTGCGCCTCTTCGTCGAGATGCTCGATAATGACCGTGGATTCGGCGACTGTGCAGTTGCGTGCCTCGTCGCGCAACACCGGGAATTTTGCCAATGGCCATAGCGCTCGGAACGCTGCGCTCGATTTCTCGTCGCCGAGATCGACAAGGATCGGCTCGAAGGCAATGTCGTGTTCGTAAAGCGCGATGTGGACCTTGTGGCAATAAGACGCCAGCGGATGGAAATAGAGCTTGAGCGTCATGTCGTAGTCCCCGCTCGTCCTGAACCGCCGACCAGAGCTTCCAGCTTGTCGATGCTCTGGGTCCAACCCGCTTCCATGCCGGCGAGCATCTGTGGCGCGATCGGAACAAGGCCAACCGCATACGCTTTCATCGTGAGCGTGGTCTTGCCGTCTTTTTCGGCAAACGTGACGGCGGTTTCGCCTTCGAGCAGATGATTGCCGTCGTTGTCAGTCGCTACGTTGCTGAAGACGAGGCGCTCGGGCGCAATGACCTCCCGAAACTCACCTTTCATCGGATAGTCCCGGCCGTCGGGCCCGCGCATCACGATGCGCAACTTACCTCCGACTCTCACGTCAAGCTCGCAGACCGGATTGGTAAAACCACGCGGACCGAACCATTGCGCCATCGTTTTCGGATCGGTCCACGCTTTCCATATCAGCGCGCGCGGCGCATCGAACACCCGAGAGATGGTGACAGTCCCCTCTCCGAACTTGGCGGGCTTGTTCATCGACTGACCCAACATTAGTCACAGGCATGAGTTATGCGGCTTGGCCCACGTAGGCCTGTCGAAGTTTTGCGAGATCGAACTTCTTCATCTTCAGGAACGCGTTGGTGACGCGTTGGGTTATTTCGGTGTCCGAATCCGTCATCATTTTTCCGAGCACGGTGGGGACGATCTGCCAGGAAACGCCGAATTTATCCTTCAGCCAGCCGCAGGGCTGTTCGCGGCCTTCCTTGGTCAGAGCGTTCCAGAAGTAGTCGATCTGTTCCTGGGTGTCGCAATGAACTTGGAATGACACGGCCTCGCTGAGCTTGAACTCAACTGTGGCCCGCCATTGAGCGCCACGAACGGCTGCCCGTCGATTTCGAACTCTGCCACCATCACGGAGCCGGGCTTCTTGCCGTGGATCTCCTCGCCCCTTTCCATAGCGGCTGATCTTCCCGAGTTTCGAGTTTTTGAACACGGAGACGTAGAACTTTGCCGCCTCCTCGGCTCCTGTATCGAACCACAGGCACGGCGTGATCTTATGCTTGGTGAGCGCCATGATGTCCTCCTGAACGCGGCTACTTTGCTTTTGCGAGATAGGCTTCGAGCTGCTCCAGGGTGCCGCTCCAACCCTGGTTCATGCTTTGATGCGAAGTATCAAACACCTCCTGCTCTTCAGGCGTCGGGTTGTGCGCGGCCCAGCGGACGGTGAATTTTGTTTTGCTGCCCGGCAGTTTTTCAAAAGTGAACGTCGAATGCATCTGGAGCGGCCAGGACTTGTGGCCGGGATGCCGCGTAGTCCCGCCTTCCTCATCGGAAAATGAGCTGATGAAGTCCAGGCGTTCGGGCGGAACGATTTCGCGAAAGACAAACTTGCCCCACATCGGCGCCCCGTTCGGCGCCTGGAGACCGTAGTGGTAGGTGCCTCCCACGCGGAGATCCATCTTTGAAGCAACGACAGTGAAGCCTTTCGGCCCCCACCACCGCCTCATGTGCTCCGGATCGGTGAAGCATTTCCATACTAGATCGCGCGGGGCGTCGAGTACGCGTGAGATGACGAATTCGGTGCTTTTCGTAACGGTCGCCATTTGGCACTCCTCGATTGGGGCGTTGGAGATCCTGTTTCGCGAAAGGCGGCCAAGCGAGAATGAGAGCGCGCGGGCAATTACAGCCGGCGCGCCCTGGCATTCACTTTGGCTCGACAATGACCATCCAGTTGACGCCAAATTTGTCCTGCGTCATTCCGAAGCGCGGCGAAAAGAACGTCTTGCCGAGCGGCATGACAACCTTTCCGCCATTCGACAGGTCATCGAAAAGGCGATCGGCGTCCGCCTCATTTTTTGCATCCACCGAAAGCGCGAACCCGTCGAACTTGGGGTTGCCGGTGTTGCGACCATCAGAAGCCATGACACGCGTGTCACCGATCTTGAGCGAGGCGTGCATGACCTTGTCTTCGTTGCCCGGAGAGCACATTGATTTGTCGGGACTATCTTTCCAGCGCATCAGCATGCCGACTTCGGCGCCGAGAGTCTTTTTGTAGAATTCAATTGCCTCTTCGCAGCGGCCATCGAAGAACAGATAGGATTGCACTTGCATAACTCTCCTCCTTCCAGGTTCGCATCATTGACAAATGAGTTGATATCAACCTATTATCGGCCATGTCAAGCCGCCAGCAATTACCACTGTCCGCCACGCATCTGGTGCGCGACAACTGTCTGTGTCTGCATGTGCAGCGCGCCGCGCGAGGGCTGGCGCGACTTTTTGACGATGTGTTCCGTCCGCTCGATCTCACCCACGGCCAATTTTCCCTGCTGATGTCGCTGAACCGGCCGGAGCCGCCCACCATCGGCAGCGTCGCGGCGCTGCTCGCCATGGACCGCACCACGTTGACGGCGATCCTTAAACCTCTTGAACGCCGCAGGCTGGTGAAGGTTTCGGTCGATAAAGAGGACAAGCGCAGTCGTCGCCTCACCATCACGCCAACCGGGCGATCTCTTCTCGCCAAAGCATTTCCGCTGTGGCGGGAAACCCACGCTGCGATCGAACAGTTGGTGGCCGCTTTCCATCCGGATGATCTGCGCACTGCGTTGCGCGCGATGTCGTGAACTGCGGAGCATCTACGCACTCTTTTCTGTCGGCATCGTGACCAGGTAATCGGCGAGCCGCGCCATCGTCTGCGCGAGGCCCTTGTCGGCGCCGTATTCCTTGATGACGCGCGCACGCTCTTCGGCGGATGGGAACCGGGCATGCCAGGTCAGCAGAGTCTTACCGTTGCCGAGATCCTCGAACGTCACCGTTTGCGTGAACTGCACGGGCTCGACGTCATCACCGCCGCCGTGGCGATAGACGATGCGTTCCGGCGGAACAATTTCATCGAAGGTGATGCGGTTCTGATAGTCGCGGCCGTCGGGCCCGTGCATGACGAAGCGCCACACGCCGCCAGGACGAAAGTCATAGGCATGCGTCCAGGACGAAAGTCATAGGCATGCGTCGTCGTGGTAAAGCCGTTCGGCCCCCACCACTGCGCTAGATGCTTCGGGTCGGTCCACACCGAGAACACCAATGCGCGCGGCGCGTCGAACTGGCGCGAGCCGATGATCGAACGCGGATCACGCTCGAGGTCGATGCTATTTTTTACGGCCATGATTTTTCTCCCGCTTATTTTGTTTCGGTTGGGCTTGCAGCACTTTCAGGTAGTCATCGAGCCGATCAAGCCGCTCTTCCCAGAGCCGGCGATACTCCTCGAGCCATTGGTCGGCTTCCCTGAGAGCGCGCACATCGATTCGGCAGGGGCGCATCTGCGCGTCCCGGCCACGCGTGATGAGCCCTGCACGCTCGAGGACCTTCAGGTGCTTGGAAACTGCAGGCAGGCTTATGTCGAAAGGCTCGGCGAGCTTCAGCACGGACGTCTCGCCAAGCGCAAGCCGCGCCAAGATCGCCCGCCGCGTGGGGTCGGCGAGGGCCGCGAAGGTGCTGCTGAGACGATCGGTCGCCATGCCGAATTAAACCAACCAGTTAATTAACCGCTCGGTTAAATATATGAATGGACACCCCTCGTCAAGGAGGAACCGGCGAGAGCAATTGATTGCAATGATTGCAGTGCGATCATCCTATGCTATACTGTTGTCAACACATGAGAATTGAATGGCCTCCCTTACCGTCCGGCAGCTCGATGATCGACTGAAGAAGCTCCTGCGTCTGCGGGCAGCGAAGAGCGGACGTTCGGTCGAGGACGAGGTGCGCACTATTTTGCGCGAGGCCGCCGAGGCACCCGGGCGCGAAGCGCTCGACTTGATTGAGCCGCCCTCTCCTTCCGAGAAAACGAAAGTTGCCCGCTTCGCCCTGCCAGATGGCACCAAACGCGTGTTGCTCATCATCGGGGGCGGCATCGCTGCCTATAAATCACTGGATTTGATCCGGCGGCTGAAAGAGCGCGACATCGCCGTGCGCTGCATCCTGACCAAAGCTGCAGAGCAATTCGTGACCGCGCTGTGCGCGAGCGCGCTCGTCGGCGAGCGCGTCTTTACCGACCTGTTCGATCCTGCGAGCGAATTTGACGTCGGACATATTCGGCTCGCACGCGAGACCGACTTGATCGTGGTTGCGCCGGCGACCGCCGACCTGATGGCAAAGCTTGCGGGCGGCCACGCTGACGATCTGGCCACCGCGGTTTTGCTGGCAACAACTGCAAAGATACTTCTGGCGCCGGCGATGAACCCGGGCATGTGGGCGAACAAGGGCACCCAACGCAATCTGACGCAGCTTATTGCCGATGGTGTGGGGCTCGTCGGTCCGAATGAAGGCGAAATGGCTGAAGCCGGTGAACGCGGGATTGGCCGCATGGCGGAGCCATTGGACATCGCCAACGCCGCGGAGAAGCTCCTTGCCGCCAAAGGCGCCCCGATGCTGGAAGGCAGGCGCGTGCTGATTACGTCGGGGCCGACCCATGAACCGATTGACCCGGTTCGCTACATCGCCAATCGCTCGTCGGGAAAGCAAGGCCACGCGATTGCCGCTGCTTCTGCCGCCGCCGGCGCCGATGTCACGCTGGTGAGCGGCCCTGTGAGTGTTCCTGACCCCGCGGGCGTGGCGGTGATCAAGGTCGAAACGGCACGCGAAATGCTGCAAGCGGTCGAACGGGCGCTGCCCGCGGATATTGCAATCTTTGCCGCCGCGGTTGCCGACTGGCGCGTCGCCAACGCCGGCGAACAGAAGTTAAAAAAGCAGGTGGGGAAAACCGTTCCCCAGCTTGCCTTGGTCGAAAATCCAGACATTCTTGCAACTATTGCCAAGCGGAAAATACAGCGGCCGACATTGGTGATTGGCTTTGCCGCCGAAACTGAAAATGTGGCCGCCAATGCGAAGGTGAAGCTCGTCAGCAAAGGCTGCGATTGGATTTTGGCCAACGATGTTTCGCCGCAGTCAGGCGTGATGGGCGGAGACCGCAACACCATCATGCTTGTGCGCGCCTCTGGTGCCGAAGCGTGGCCGCCGCAAAGCAAGGACGAGGTCGCAGGCATGCTGGTCGCTCGTATTAGCGATGCTCTTAAAGGGGAGAAGCGGTGAGCGACCCCGAAGTGCGCATGATGCGGCTGCCGCACAGCGAGGGCTTGTCCCTGCCGGACTATCAGACCGCCGGCGCGGCCGGCCTCGACCTGTTCGCCGCGATACCTGACACCAAACCTTTGACGCTTCGCGCCGGTGGGCGCGCGCTTGTACCGACTGGCATCGCGATCGCTCTTCCGGAGGGTTACGAAGGCCAGATTCGGCCACGCTCGGGGCTTGCCACACGCCATGGTCTCACGATCCTCAATGCTCCGGGCACTGTCGACGCAGATTACCGGGGTGAGATTCAGGTCGTGCTCGCAAATCTCGGCAACGAAGACGTAACGATTACAAGAGGAATGCGCATTGCCCAATTGGTTATCGCGCCGGTTGCCCGCGCTCACATCGTGGAGGTTCCTTCTCTCGAGGAAACGGTACGCGGAAGCGGCGGCTTTGGTTCAACCGGAAGTTGACCTGTGATCTCCACCATTCGTAGGTAGACGAATCAAGTGCCGTAGATACGGTCAGGCGTACCACCGCCGCAGCGAAATTGCATCCGGCCCTGCCGCGCGGGGACCTGTTCACGATCTGGACTCTTTCGGCGCGATTCACCTTAAGGGTAAAGTCAGTCGATTCGCGGGAAACGGCGTGGCGGACGCCGCCCCGCTTCATTGGGGCAGGCCCGAATGCCGGAGACAATCCGGACGGCGAACGAGAGGCTGCGTTCTCGTCCGTGGCGAGGCGGATTCCTCGCCGCCTTCGTGACCGCAAATTTCATCCTTTCCGGCTCAACGGCGGGCGCCGAGGTGCACCCTGGTGCGGCTGCGGTCGATGCCGTCCATCGCACCATGGCGATCCTTCGTGGCCAAGGCATCAGCCTGCTGACTTTCATCCTTGCCGCGCTCGGACTGGGCCTTTTAGCGAGCGTCATTCTGCTCAGTGCCCGTCGGTCGAAAGATCGCATCGAAAGCGCCGCGAGAGACGAGATCATTGCGTTGCAAGCCGAGACTGACCGGCTCAAAACGTTTTTATTGTCTGAGCCGCAGATCCTGGTGACATGGACGGCGGATTCAGAGCAGCCGGACATCATCGGTGAAACTTCGATCGTGGCGCCCGGCGCTGCGCCTGAACGCGTGCTTGCATTCGGCACCTGGCTCGAGTCCGCCGCGGCGCGACGCCTGGAGCAAGCGGTCGATACTTTGCGGATCGAGGGTCGCGGCTTCGTGATGACGCTTACAACACGCGCGGCGCGCCCGGTGGGGGCAGAAGGCCGCGCGATTGGTGGGCGTGCCGTGCTGCGCCTGCGTGACATAAGCGGCATCGAGCAGGAGTTGCTCGACCTTGCCGCGCGGCATGACCAGCTTCTGGCCGATGTCGAAACGCTGAGAGCGTTGCTTGATTCATTGCCAGCGCCGGCATGGGTGCGCGACAATGCCGGCCAGCTGACCTTTGTGAATTCCGCCTATGCTCGCGCCGTTGAAGCCGAGAATGCGGATGATGCTGTCGCGTGTCGGCTGGAATTGCTCGACCAGACGGCACGGGCGGAGATGGCCCGCGCCCGAACCGCGGCCGGAACCTACGCGGGCAGGCTGCCCGCGATCGCGGCGGGAGGGCGCCGAATTTTCGAGGTCATTGATGCGCCGGGAACAACCGGCAGCTCGGGCATCGCGATCGATCGCACGGATGTAGAAGTTGTGCGCGCAGAACTCGCGCGCATGGTCGAGGCGCACCGCCGCGTACTTGATCAACTCGCGACCGGCGTTGCCGTCTTTGACGTCGACCGCAAGCTTACTTTCTACAACACGGCGTTCCGTTCGTTGTTTGAGCTTGACGCTGGCTTTCTTGATCAATCGCCGACCGATGCGGCCGTGCTCGAAATTTTGCGCGGCAAGCGCAGCCTGCCGGAAGAGCAGGACTTCAGGCTGTGGAAGCATCAGCTCTACGAGGCCTATCGCGCTGTCGAGGCGAAGGAGCACACGTGGCATCTGCCGGATGGCCGCACGCTGCGGGTGGTCACCACACCCAATCCCGAGGGCGGGGTCACGTATTTGTATGACGACGTGACGGAACGGCTCGACATGTACCGCCGCTACGATGCCCTCATCAAGGTGCAGAGCGAGACGCTCGATCATTTGGCCGAAGCTGTAGCGGTGTTTGGCAGCGACGGTCGCGTTCGCTTGCACAACCCTGCTTTTCAGCGCATGTGGAAGCTGTCGCACGATGCGCTTGAGCAACGCCCCCATGCCGAAGCCGTGACTGCCTGGTGCCAGGCCCTGCACGACGACAATGCGGTTTGGCGTAATCTTCGCGCTGCTGTAACCGCAATCGACAATCGAGAGCCTCTGGCTGCGCGCATCGAGCGGCGTGACGGATCCGTTCTCGATCTTGCCACCATGCCCTTGCCTGACGGGGCAACGCTCGTCACGTTCCAGGACCGGACAGATACAGTCAATGTCGAGCGTGCATTGCTGGAGCGAAACGAAGCGCTCGAGGCAGCGGATTCGATCAAGGTCGATTTCGTACACCACGTTTCTTATGAACTGCGCTCGCCCCTGACCAATATTATCGGCTTTGCGAATTTACTGGGCGACCCGGCATTCGGCTACTTGACTCGAAAGCAAAGCGAATACCTCGGCTATATCACGGCGTCGACGAATGCGTTGCTGGCGCTCATCAATAATATTCTCGATCTCGCAACCATCGACGCCGGAGCAATGACGCTCAATCTTGGCGAGGTTGATATTCAGGCGAGCATGGAAGCTGCCGCGGAAGGCGTGCAGGATCGGCTGGTAAAAAACCGTATCAGGCTCGATATCGGGGCTCCGGCCAATATCGGCAGTTTGACCGCCGACGAGCGGCGCCTGCGCCAGATCCTGTTCAACTTGTTGTCCAACGCCGTCGGATTTTCACCACCAGGAGAAACCGTTACCCTTTTGGCTGAACGACGTCCGGATGCGGTTTTCTTCAGAGTGACCGATCACGGACCGGGAATTCCGCCGGAGGCAATGGACAAGGTGTTCGATTGGTTCGAGACGGATTCGATGGGATCGCAGCATCGCGGTCCGGGCCTCGGGCTCTCGCTTGTCCGGTCCTTCGTCGAATTGCATGGAGGATCGGTGACAATCGATTCCGCTCCAGGACGGGGTACCATCGTTACTTGCGCGTTCCCGGTGGAGCAGGTTGCAAAGCAAACGGCAGCGTAGCAGGCATTCTGGCGCAGGACTGCCTCATCCGTTTATAAAGTGCAGGCTCGTAACGGATGATTCGATGTTTTTCTCCAGTTCCGGCGGCTATAGCTTCACAACGACACTAGCTGACGAAGCCGCGACCTACCGACTGATGACGGACGTCGCTGCTGTCCTCGAACCCGGCGATTTGATCACGTTGTCGGGCGATCTGGGCGCCGGCAAGACGACTTTCGCTCGTGCATTGATCCGCTATCTCGCCGGCGACGACACCATAGAGGTGCCAAGCCCGACCTTTACATTGACGCAAACTTATAGCTTGCCCGGCTTCACGGTTGTGCACGCCGATCTTTATCGGCTGTCTGGAGCAGCTGAGTTAACCGAGCTCGGCCTCGAGGATGCACCCGAAGGCGCGGTTACACTGGTGGAATGGCCGGATCGCGCCACGGGCTTTCTGCCGAGCAACCGGCTGGACATCGCACTCACGCTTGAGCCGCAACAAGGGCTAACTGCACGGAGCGTGCGCATCACCGGGTACGGCAGCGTTACCGCGCGCGCCGAACGCATCCTGACGATTCGGCGTTTTCTCGATCGGTCAGACTTTGGTCGCGCCACCCGCCGGCGGATCCAGGGTGACGCCTCGACGCGGAGTTACGAACGGTTGACGCGCGACGGCGCCACTTATGTCCTCATGAACTCACCCAGGCGACCGGACGGCCCCCCTGTGCGCAATGGCAAGCCCTACAGCGCAATCGCGCATCTTGCCGAAAATGTCACTCCATTTGTCGCGATGACGCAGGCCTTGCGCAGGCAGGGGCTATCCGCGCCTGCCATCTTTGCATCAGATCGCGAGAGCGGATTGCTGGTGATCGAGGATCTCGGCGAGGAGCTCGTTGTCGGGGGCGAGCCGTCAGCACCGATTGAAATGCGGTATGAGGCCGCAACAGATCTGCTGGCCGAACTGCACTGTGAGCAGTTGCCGACGGTGGTGCCAGTCGAGCCAGGCATCGATTATCGGCTGCCGCTCTATGACCTGGATGCGTTTCTGATTGAGGTCGATCTGCTGCCCGACTGGTATCTCCCCAAGCTTGACGTAAAAATTTCCGACAGCAAAAGAGACGGCTACCGCGCGCTGTGGCGCGAGGCCTTGATGCCCGTCCTGGCCGGCCCGCACACGTGGGTTTTGCGTGATTTTCATTCGCCAAATCTTCTGTGGCTGCCCGAACGTGAGGGGACCTCCCGCATTGGCTTGCTCGATTTTCAGGACGCCGTGATAGGGCCCGAAGCCTTTGATGTCGCCTCGTTGTTGCAGGATGCCCGCGTGGATGTGGCGGAGGGGCTGGAAATGAAACTCCTGTCCCGGTATACGCGCGCGCGCCGGGCTGCCAATGCAACATTTGACACGCCGGCGTTCGTGCGCGCCTATGCGACCCTTGGGGCACAACGCGCATCCAAGGTCCTGGGAATCTTCGCAAGACTTGAGCGGCGCGACCGCAAGCCGCAATATCTGCGTCATCTCCCCCGCGTATGGACCTATCTGCAGCGTTCGCTGGCACATCCCGCACTCGCGCCGCTCGCAGCGTGGTATCGAGCCAATGTACCGCCGTTGAAAGTCTGATGCATGCCTGCAGCACCGACTAAGTCCAATCCGCGTCGCGCGATGGTCCTCGCGGCGGGGCTCGGCACGCGCATGCGCCCGATCACGGATTCAACGCCGAAGCCGCTGGTGAAAATTTCCGGCAAGCCGCTCATCGATCATGTGCTCGACCGCCTCGCTGAGGCAGGAGTCGAACGCGCGGTGGTCAACGTGCATCACATGGCAGATCAGATACGGCAACATCTGTTGCAGCGACGCCAACCTGAGATCGTGATTTCCGACGAGCGCGGTGAACTGCTGGGCACGGGAGGGGGCGTCAAAAAGGCATTACCGGAACTTGGCAACGCGCCGTTTTTTCACGTCAATTCGGACACGATCTGGATGGAAGGGGTAAAGCCCAATCTCGCGCGCCTCGCACAAGCGTTCGATCCTGCCATAATGGATGCGCTTCTACTGCTTGCCCCTGTCGCCGGCAGCATCGGCTATTCCGGGCGCGGCGACTTTGCCATGGCCCCCGACAAGCGCCTGCGCCGGCGCGCCGAGCATGAGATCGCTCCATTCGTCTATGCCGGAGCGGCGGTCTTGGCGCCTGCGCTTTTCAACGGCGCGCCGGACGGGAAACTTTCGCTCACGACACTCTTCGAACGTGCCGCACAAGCACAGCGGCTGCATGGACTTCGGCTTGAGGGCTTGTGGATGCATGTCGGCACGCCGGAAGCCATCGCCGAAGCAGAAGCCGCGATCCGCACAAGCGCGGGGTAGCATTCGGCCCAGATTCGCCAGCGGCCCAAAGCATGTATGATTTACCGCGATGCCAGCCACGAACCCACGTGTTTTCAACATCCCGGCCTCAGCGTCGTTTCTGCCAACACTGACTGCTGCGCTTCGACGCGGCGAGCTGGTGCCCGGCTTTCCTGCGTCGAACGATCCGCTCGAATTGGCCCGCGCCAAGCTCTATCTGCCGACACGGCGCGCCTGCCGGCTGGCGCGAGATACCTTCGCCGCCACGCTCGACGGGCAAGCGATCCTGCCGCGCATCATCGCGCTTGGCGATCTCGATGAGGACGCGATCATTTTCGCAGAAGCTGCAACCTCGGAGCTCGCTGAAGACGCATTGGCTCTTCCACCTGCGATCGGCCCGCTGGAGCGCCGGCTTTTGCTTGCACAACTGATCGTGCGATGGGCCGCAGCGATTCGCCCGGAGCAAGGAGCGCCGCTGATCGCAAACACGCCGGCAGCCGCCCTCGGCCTCGCCGACGATCTTGCCCGGCTGATCGACGACGTCATCACGCGCCAGATGGATTGGCGGCGGCTAGATGGGCTCGTTCCCGATCGGTTTGACAAGTATTGGCAATTCACTCTCGACTTTCTCAAGATCGCGCGCACCTATTGGCCGGAACGTCTCAACGAGATCGGCGAAATCGACGCCGCCGCACGGCGGGATCTTATGATCGAGGCCGAAATAAAACGGCTTGCTGGAGGAAGCGAGCCGGTGATCGCCGCCGGCTCCACCGGGTCGATGCCGAGAACCGCAAAGCTACTTGCCGCAATCGCACAGCTTCCACATGGCGCGGTCGTGCTGCCAGGTCTGGATACGGAGCTTGACGAGGAGTCGTGGCGCCGGATCGCCAGCGGAGAAGATGACAAAAGCGCGCCCGCCGCTGTCCATCCACAGTTCGCAATGCAGGCGCTGCTCGAACGCATCGGCGTCACGCGTGATCAGGTAAGGCAACTGGCGGCTCCGGCGGCGCACGGGCGCGAAATGCTGGTGTCGGAAGCACTCAGGCCTGCCGCAACGACCGATCGTTGGCAAACCTGCCTCAGCGACCCCGGCTTCGCCGCCGCCGCCGACGCAGCCATGGCCGGTGTAAGCGTCATCGAGGCTGCCAATCCCGAAGAGGAAGCACTTTCGATCGCCGTTTGCCTCCGCGGGACAATCGAAACCCCCGACAAAACGGTCGCGCTGGTAACGCCTGACCGTGCGTTGGCACGCCGCGTGGTGGCCGCGCTCGAGCGCTGGCGGGTCGAAGTCGATGATTCGGGCAGCGATGTCCTCGCCGACACACCAGCAGGAATCTTTGCGCGACTGGCGGCGGAAGTTGCTCTGGGAGGACTCGAACCGGCGCCGCTGATTGCGCTGTTAAAACATTCCCTGTTGCGACTTGGTGGGGAAGCACGAGCGCAGGCGCGAGCAATTGCCGCATTGGAGCGTGCGGTGTTGCGCGGCCCGCGCCCGCGCCGGGGTTCAGCGGGGCTTGCGCACGCGTTGACCGCCTTCAAGGAAATGCAGCACAACTTGCACCGCAACGACCCGCGCAGGTTCGTGCTCGCCACCGACCTCGAAGCTGCCGAACAACTGGTCCGAGATCTCGCTCGGGCGATTGCCCCTTTGGAAGGGTTGGTCGGCTCGCAGCAAAGCCTTTTCGAGTTGGCTCAGGCTCATGCCGACGTCCTCGAGGCACTCGCAGAGGAACGCGACGTGGGGATTTCCGCGTACGCGGGCACGGACGGCAAGCAGTTACATCGCGCGTTCGAAACGATAGCCGAAAGCCCGTCTTCACGGACGCTTGAGTTGGCGGCGGCTGACTATCCCGAGGTATTCCAACTCCTTTGCTCGGGGCGCGCCGAGCGGCGCGCCGAAATCGGCAATGCGAGCGTGCATATCTTCGGCTTGCTGGAAGCGCGCCTGCAGAACTTCGACCGCGTCGTACTTGCCGGGCTCAATGAGGGCGTATGGCCGCCCGATACCCGCAGCGATGCGTGGCTGAGCCGTCCGATGCGGCTGGAGTTGGGCCTTAATCTGCCGGAGCTGCGGGTCGGTCTGTCGGCGCACGATTTTGCCCAAGGGCTGGGTGCGGCTGAGGTGATCATCACGCGCGCCGCTCGGCAGGCCGGCGCCCCGACGGTGAGCTCGCGCTTCGTGCAGAGACTGGCTGCCGTCGCCGGTGCAAAACGCTGGAAAGAGGCGCTGGCGCGCGGCGCAACCTATACAGAATATGCGCGCGCGCTTGATCAACCCGTGAAAGTGTCTCCCGTGGCCCGCCCGCAACCGGTGCCCCCGCCGGAAGCTCGGCCTTCCCAACTGAGCGTCACGGACATCGAAAACTGGCTGCGCGATCCGTACACGATCTACGCCAAGCATGTTCTGCGGCTGTTCCCGCTCGAAGCCATTGACACGCCACCGGGCGCCGCCGACCGCGGCACTTTCATCCACGAATCGATCGGTGAATTCACAAAAGTCTACGCGGATGTTCTGCCTGCGGATGTAGCGCGCGAACTGAAGGCAATTGGTAGGCGGCATTTCGAGCCGTTAGCGGATTACGAGGAAGCGCGCGCGTTCTGGTGGACACGCTTCCTTCGCATCGCCGACTGGTTCGAAGGCTGGGAGCGCGAGCGGCGCGCCGGAGTAAGCAAAGTCTTTGCCGAGATATCGGGAAAGCATCCGATACCGCTCGGAAGCGCCGAGTTCCTCCTCACCGCGCGCGCCGACCGCATCGAGCGACGCGCCGATGGAAGTTACGCCATCCTCGATTACAAGACCGGGCAGCCCCCGACGGAGCCGCAGGTGCGCAGCGGGCTGGCGCCGCAACTCACGTTGGAAACCGCGATTCTGCGCAGGGGAGGCTTCGCCGGGATTCCGGCCGGCTCGGTGTCTGAGATTGCCTATGTGCGGTTGAGGGGCGGCGATCCGCCGGGCGAAACCAAGGGCGTTAATCTCGTCGAGGGCACCCCGGATAGCTGCGCCGACCTTGCGTTGCAGAAACTCGCCAGAATCGCGCACAGGTTTCTGGTCGAAGGCGAGCCCTATCGTTCGCTCGTCCACCCGATGTGGAAAAGGCACTACGGCGATTACGACCACCTCGCGCGCGTCAAGGAATGGGCGGCGTCCGGCGGCGAAAGCGAGTTTGAGCAATGAGACCTGCCCGCCAAATTCCGGACGCGGCCAAGGCGCGCCAGATCGCGGCAGCCGATCCCGACCGCTCGGTCTTTGTGTCTGCCAACGCCGGCTCCGGAAAGACCCATGTGCTGGTGCAGCGCGTGATCAATCTGCTGCTGCGTGGCGAAGATCCGGCGAAAATTCTCTGCATCACGTTCACCAAAGCTGCCGCCACAAATATGGCGACGCGGGTGTTCGATACGTTGGCAGAATGGACCGCCCTCGACGACGCTGCCCTCGACGAAAAAATCCGGCTCGCGACCGGCAAGACGCCGAGCGCAATGCAGCGCTCGATTGCGCGGTGCTTATTTGCCAACGCGCTTGAGACGCCGGGCGGATTGAAAGTGCAGACGATCCACGCCTTCTGCACGCGCCTCCTGCATCAGTTTCCATTCGAGGCCGATGTAGCGGCGCGCTTCGATGTGCTCGACGAAGCCGCCACCTCGCAATTGCTTAATAAACTGACCCTGGAGGTGCTGCTGGAGGGCGCTACCGAGCTCCAGAGCCCGCTCGGTAAGGCGCTGGCCGATGCGATCACATCCGCGGCTGACGTCACTTTCAAGGAAGTGATTGCGGAAGCAATCAGCAAGCGCGACCTGATCACGCAGTGGACGGTACGCGCGGGCGGCGTGCAGCAAGCGATCGATGAACTGACCTCGACCTTCGGACTGCAGGCCGGCGACAACATTGCCGCGGTGGAAGCGGAATATTTTGCCGGTTCGCTCATTCCGCAGGACGAGTGGCCTGCGCTGATGGATATCTTTTACAGTGGCTCCAAAAATGATCAGGAACGCGCACATTCCCTCTCTGCCGCCATCTCTTCTACAGGACGCGAGCGCATCGAAAACTATCTCGATGTATTTTGCACCGCCGATCGACGAGGCCGCAGCAATATTCTGACCAAAAGGCTTGCTGACGCCAATTTGCAATGGGCCGCACGCCTGAGCGCCGAAAAAGAGCGTGTTTGCAATCTGCTGGCACGGGAATTCGCAATTCGCGCGCGTGACCGCAGCGCCGCGCTGATCACGGTCGCGGCCGCGGTCATCCAGCGCTATCGCGCAGAAAAGGAGCGCCGCGGTCTGCTCGACTATGAGGACCTGATCGACAAGGCGCTCGAGCTGCTCCGCGACGCGTCGACCAAAAGCACGGCCGCGGCTTGGGTGCTTTACAAGCTTGATCTCGGCATCAACCATGTACTGGTCGACGAGGCGCAGGACACGAGCGAGAAGCAGTGGGAAATCATCAAAATCCTGGTTGCCGAATTCTTGCCGGGCGGCGCCCGCGACAATGTGCAGCGAACCTTGTTCGCGGTCGGCGATGAAAAGCAATCAATCTTCTCGTTTCAGGGCGCAGTGCCGCACAAGTTTGCCGAGATGCGCGACCACTTCCGCACGGTGCACGAGGCAAGCGAGGTCGTGTTCACAACCGAAAAACTTGACTATTCATTCCGCTCGGCGGTGGGCGTGCTCGACGCTGTCGACGCGGTGTTCAGGCAGCCGGCAGCATTTCGCGGCTTGACCGCGGACCCGACGTGGACCGTCCACCAACCCTTGCCCGATGCGATGCCGGGCCATGTTGAAATCTGGGACCTCATCGGTCCCGACGAGAAAGACAACAAGGAGGGCTGGGATGCTCCGTTCGACACAACCAGCGAGACCAGTCCTTCGGTCAAGCTGGCCGCCAAAATCGCGCGCACGGTGAAAAGCTGGATCGCGAAGGGCACGCGCGCGCGCGACGCGCTGATCCTCGTGCGGCAGCGCGGCCCTATGTTCGAAGCGGTCATTCGCGCGCTCAAGCAGGCTCAGATCGACGTTGCCGGCGCTGACCGGCTGGTGCTGACAGAACACATCGCGATCATGGACCTGCTGGTCCTGGGTGACGCCTTGCTGCTGCCGGATGACGATCTCGCACTGGCGACCGTGCTGAAAAGCTCGCTATTCGGTTTTGATGACGACAAGCTTTTTAAGCTTGCCTACCAGCGCAAAGGGCCTTTGCGGTCTGCGTTGCGGGTCAAAGCCGGAGAAGATCCGGCATTTGGAGCGGCCTTGTCCACGCTGGACGCGTGGGAGCAAAAGGCGCACGTATTGTCGCCTTTTGCGTTCTACGCTCATGTGCTGGGGGCGCATAAAGGCCGCGCCAAAATTTTTGCGCGACTCGGCACCGAAGCGTCCGACCCGCTCGATGAATTCCTCAATCTCGCCTTGTCTTACGAGCAGCGCGAGACGCCGTCGCTGCAGGGGTTTCTCAACTGGATTCGCGTGGCTCAGAGCGAAGTAAAGCGCGACATGGAAATGGCGCGCGACGAAGTGCGGGTCATGACGGTGCACGGCGCCAAGGGGCTGGAAGCGAAGAACGTTATTCTCATCGACCACTCGACGACGCGGCCGGAAGGCGCGCGTCCGCCGCGGTTGTTGACCGCGCCGATCGCAAAAGGGCCGCCCGGAGCGAGTGCCCTGATCTGGGGCGTCGCCAAGGACAAGGACGCGGGTTCAATGGCGCAGGCACGCCAACAAGCGATCGACGCGGCGTGCGATGAGTACCGCCGACTTCTGTATGTCGCGCTCACGCGCGCGGCCGACCGGCTTCTGGTATGCGGCGCCAAGGGAATCAAAAAGGCGCCGGAGGGCTGCTGGCATGATCTTGTGCTCGGCGCGCTGCAGCCCCTGTCGGAAGAAGACCGCGACGACGACGGCAGGCTCTGGCGCTTCCGCAAAGGCCCGCCGGTCACTGCGGATCAGCGCGATGAGACGCCGCAGCCATCCGCTGAGCTTCCTGCGTGGCTCAAGGCGAATGCAACAGCTCCGCCACGACGGGTGAGGATCCTGCGGCCATCCAATGCGCCCGAGGAGGACATCAGCCCTGTCGGGCCCGGCGTAGATCGCGAGTCGTCCCGCCTGCGGGGCAGGCTCTCGCACCGGCTGTTGCAGTCTCTGCCGGATCTTCCCACGGCGCGGAGGCGAAAGGCCGCTGACAATTATCTGGCGCGGAACGGCCACGCGATGTCGGAAGACGAGCGCGCCCAACTCGCGGAGCGGATCATCGCGTTGCTTGATGATGCGCGCTTCCGCGGAGTCTTTTCCGCAGGCCGCGCTGAAGTTCCCATTGTTGGTACGCTCGATGGAGGCCGCGAAATTGTGCGCGTTTCGGGTCAAATCGATCGTCTCGCCGTTACGCCAGAGGCGGTGCTGATTGCCGATTTCAAGACCAACACAGATCCGCCGCGGCGATTCGCCGAGGTGCCAGACGCATACAAGCGACAGCTTGCGCTTTACCGCGCCGTGCTGCAAAAGATTTACCCGGACCGGCCGGTACGCGCCGCGTTGATCTGGACGGAAGTACCTGATCTTATGGAACTTTCTGCCGAGATCCTTGATGAGACGCTGCGGCGGGGTCACCTCCCCGTGAGAGCGCTTGACGCTGCGGGACCGCGTTCATAGTTTCCAGCCCTCGCAATTTTTTGGGGCAGATTCGCTCCGCTCAACACAAGAGGTAGCTGCCATGGCCGTCGGCAAAGTGTCGGACGCAAGCTTTGAATCGGATGTTTTAAAATCTGCCGAACCGGTGGTCGTGGATTTCTGGGCCGAATGGTGCGGCCCGTGCCGCATGATAGGGCCCGCGCTCGAGGAAATCGCCGGTCAGCTCGGGGACAAGGTGAAAATCGTCAAGCTGAACGTTGACGAGAATCCAAAGACCGCGGGTCAATATGGCATCATGTCCATTCCCACCCTGATGCTGTTCAAGAATGGCAAGGAGGCTGCGCGGCAGGTCGGCGCCGCGCCAAAGCAGAAGCTGCATCAGTGGATCAGAGCCGCTGTATAGCGGCACAACAATTTTCCTCAACGGCCGGCCAAAGCCGGCCGTTTTGCGTTTAGCGATAGATGACTCTCAGCCTGCGCCACCCGTTCCCGCCGATGGAGGCAATGTCCGTGGCCGAAGTCCCGGAGGGCAAGAATTGGCAATACGAACCCAAATGGGACGGCTTTCGTTGCCTGATTTTTCGTGACGGAGAAAAAGTCGAGCTGCAATCAAAATCCGGGCAATCGCTGACACGCTATTTCCCAGAGCTCGTCGAGGTCGTTCTCCCGCTCAAGGCCAGACAATTCGTGCTTGACGGTGAAATTGTCGTTCCGCGCGGCCGGGCATTTTCCTTCGACGACCTGCTGCAGCGTATTCACCCGGCCACGAGTCGTGTGAAACGCCTCGCTGCCGAAACGCCGGCACTGCTGGTTGTCTTCGATCTCCTGGTGGATGCTGACGGAACGCTCCTAACTAAGATGTCGCTCAGCAAAAGGCGAACATTGCTCGAACGCTTCGCGGGCAAATATCTGCGTGGGAACAAATCCATCCGGCTGTCCCCGATGACCACCAGGCTCGCCGATGCGAGAAAATGGCTCAAGCAGGTCGGGGCAACGCTCGACGGCATCATCGCCAAGCGCCGCGACGAGTTATACGGCGGCAATCGCCACAGCATGCAGAAGATCAAGAACTACTGCACGGCGGACTGCGTGGTGGGCGGGTTCCGCTACAATGAAGGAAAGAAAACCGTCGGCTCCCTTCTGCTCGGACTATATGACGCCCGGAGCCTCCTTAATCACGTTGGATTCACCTCCTCGCTGAAAAGCGAGGAGAAAGAATCGCTCACGAAAAAACTTGAAAAACTGATCGCGCCGCCCGGTTTCACCGGCGCCAAGCCAGGCGGCCCAAGCCGCTGGTCGACAAAACGCTCAGGCGAATGGCAGCTGGCGGCCTGACAAGGCGCCGCGTCAATGCACACTGGATCAGGTGCAGCAGAAGAAAGCCGATCTCATGAAATTGCTGAAGTAGCTCGGGGCGATCTGCGAAGCTCGCTTGCGCCTACTGCGGCACCGTGCCGTTCTGGCGCAGTGCTTCACCGGCAAGATAAAGCGAACCGGTGACCACGATGCGAGGCGGCGGATCAAGATCGAGCTTGCGTACGGCGTCGAGCGCTTCTGACAGGTCGTCGCGACTTGTCGCGGACAATCCGATATCCCGCGCTATGCCAGCCACTGCTTCCGCACTCATTGCTGTTTCGGCGTGTGGGATCGGTACGGCGATCATACGGCGGGCAAGGCCGATGAAATTGCTCAGGAAGCCTTGGCAATCCTTGCTGGCAAGCATTCCAACGATCAAGATCAGCGGCCTCGGCACGCGCTCTTCAAGATCCGCCAACGCTGCCGCAATCGCTCGTCCTCCATCCGGATTGTGCCCACCATCCAGCCAGAACTCGCTGCCGACAGGCGCAATATCCACAAGTCGGCCATCTGCCAGCCGCTGCATTCGCGCCGGCCAGTCAGCCTTGACCATTCCAACCTCATATGTCGCCGGAGATATTGCGAATTGCGGGGTCGCGCGAAGCGCAGTGATTGCAAGACCGGCATTTTCGAACTGGTGCCTGCCGTAAAGTTTTGGCGCGGGCAGATCGAGCAACCCAGTTTCATCCTGGTAGACGAGGCGTCCGCGCTCTTCGGTGGCCGTCCAGTCAGCACCAGCGATTTTCAGCGGCGCAGCCAGCCTGGCGGCTTGCCGTTCGATCACGGCCAATACGTCGCGCGGCTGCGATGCAACAACCGCAGGCACGCCGCGCTTGAGTATTCCTGCCTTTTCAGCGGCGATCTTCTCAAGAGAACTGCCTAGGAAGTCGCTGTGGTCCACCGAGATGCGCGTTATGATTGTGGTCAATGGATTGTCGATCACGTTCGTTGCATCGAGTCGGCCACCTAGACCAACCTCCAGCAACAGCACATCCGCGGGGTGGCGAGCAAACAGCAAGAGGCCAACCGCGGTGGTAATTTCGAAAACTGTAATCGCCGCGCCTGAATTCGCACGCTCGCACTCTTCCATCGTGGCGATCAATTCTTCGTCCGTGACGAGCCGGCTTTCACCCGCCCGACCGATCCGAAAGCGTTCATTGAACCGGACCAGATGAGGCGACGTGTAGGCGTGCACCCGTTTGCCCCCGGCCTCCAGGATTGCCCGCAAGAATGCAATCGTGGAGCCCTTGCCGTTCGTGCCGGCAACATGGATCACCGGCGGCAGTTTTCGCTCCGGATGACCGAGGACGGCGAGCAGTCGCTGCAGTCGATCGAGCGAAAGATCGATGCGTCTGGGATGAAGAGCAGTCAAACGCGCTACGATATTGTCGATGTGGCTCATGCAATTTTTGTCGTCGCGCCCGCTGCAAGCGGACACCACCATTCCTGTCACTTCTATTTTAGAGCACCGGGCCGATCGGATCATCCGCTTTCGCGGCGATGATGCCCGACGACATTCAGGCATGTGCGGGAACCGGCAATTGCTGCTGCTCGGGTGCGGCGGGAGCCCTGGTCAGCAGCCGGCACAGCTCAGCGAGGGTCGATCGCAATTTATGCCGATGCACCACCATGTCGACCATGCCATGCTCCGCTAGATACTCGGCGCGCTGGAATCCTTCCGGCAACTTCTCGCGGATGGTCTGCTCGATCACGCGTGGGCCGGCAAAACCGATCAGCGCACCAGGCTCGGCTATTTGTACATCGCCGAGCATGGCGTACGATGCCGTGACACCCCCGGTGGTGGGGTTGGTGAGCACGACAATGTAGGGTTTGCGCGCTTCGCGCAGCATCTGCACGCCGACCGTCGTGCGCGGCAGCTGCATGAGCGAAAGAATGCCTTCCTGCATGCGTGCCCCGCCCGAGGCGGCGAACATGATGAATGGCGTCTGCCTTCGCACGGCGGTTTCGAGGCCGCTGATCACGGCCTCGCCGGCGGCCATGCCGAGCGAACCGCCCATGAAGTCGAAATCCTGAACGGCGATCGTGACCATCTGACCTTCGAGGCGACCGATGCCGAGCTTCACGGCGTCCTGCAATCCGGTCTTGGTGCGGGCGTCTTTCAGACGATCCGCGTAGCGGCGCTCGTCGCGAAACTTGAGAGGATCCACCGCCACGTCCGCCAGCGGAACGTCCTCGAATTCCCCGCCGTCGAGCATGGACTTCAGGCGCAGCGGCGCGCTGATGCGCATGTGATAGTTTGAGCTGGGAATGACGAATTGGTTCGCCTCGACGTCCTTATAAAAGACGAGTTGTCCGGTTTCCGGACATTTGATCCAGAGGTTTTCCGGCGTCTCACGGCGCAGAAAGCTGCGAATCTTCGGGCGGACGACGTTGGATATCCAATTCATAGACCTGCCCTATACGGCCGTTGCGACCAAATTATAACAACGAAAGGTGCGGAATGTTCACTCCGCTGACACGCGACGGGCGGCATGCACGCCCTGCGCCAGCGCCGATACCAGCCCCGTCACCGCCTTGACCGTTCCCGAGCCGGCTTTGCTGTTCGCATCCAGGCTTTGTTTCAGCGCCGCGACCAGTGCGGACCCCACCACCACGCCATCGGCGCCTTCCGCAATCGCACGGGCATGTTCGGCGGTCTTTACGCCGAACCCGACTGCTACAGGTAGCTTTGTGTGTCGTTTTATCCGCGCGACCGCCGCCGTAACCCTGGCAGTGTCTGGCGCAGCGGCGCCCGTAATACCGGTAATCGACACGTAATAGACAAAGCCCGACGTGTTGGTGAGAACCTTGGGCAGCCGCTTGTCGTCCGTTGTGGGCGTCGCCAACCGGATGAAGTTCATTCCCGTTTTCAGCGCCGGAAGACAGAGCTCCTCGTCTTCCTCGGGCGGCAGGTCCACGACAATGAGGCCGTCGACACCGGCCGCCTTGGCATCGACGAGAAAACGTTCGTTGCCGTAAATGTAGATCGGGTTGTAATAGCCCATCAACACGATGGGCGTTTCTTTATCCTCTTTACGAAATTCACGCACGAGTTGGAGCGTCCTAGTCATGCGCTGACCCGACTTGAGCGCGCGCAGGCCCGCGGCCTGGATCGCAGGGCCGTCGGCCATCGGGTCGGTGAAGGGCATTCCGAGCTCGATCATATCGGCTCCCGCCTTCGGCAAAGCTTTGGCAATGGCGAGCGAGGTATCGTAGTCCGGATCGCCTGCCATGGTGAAAGTCACCAGCGCGGCACGGCTTTCTTTTTTCAGGGCAGCGAAGCGCTTCTCGATTCGCGTGTTCATCGCTTCTTGCTTTCGAGAAAAGCCTCGACCGACGCCAAATCCTTGTCACCCCGACCCGAAAGATTGACAACTATCAGGTGATCCTTCGGTTTCTTCGCCGCAAGCTCGGACACTCTTGCCAGGGCGTGCGCGGATTCCAGCGCCGGAATGATCCCTTCCAGCGCGCTGCACAACTGGAACGCGGCGACGGCTTCGTCGTCGGTTGCCGACAGAAACTTTACTCGACCCACGTCATTCAGCCAGGCATGTTCGGGACCGATGCCTGGATAATCGAGGCCGGCCGAAATTGAGTGTGCTTCCTCGATCTGGCCGTCATCATTCATCAGCAAGTAGGTGCGGTTACCGTGAAGAACGCCGGGGCGCCCGCCGGCGATCGAGGCCGCATGCTTGCTGTTGAGTCCGTGACCGGCCGCTTCGACGCCGTAGATCTCGATTGACCGCTCGTCGAGGAACGGGTGGAAAAGACCCATCGCGTTGGAGCCGCCGCCGATGCAGGCGATCAGGGATCCGGGAAGCCGGCCTTCGGCCGCCAGCAGCTGCTCGCGCGTTTCATGGCCGATGATCGACTGGAAGTCCCGTACCATTGCGGGATAGGGATGCGGACCGGCGACCGTTCCAATGCAATAGAACGTGTCGCTGACATTGGTGACCCAATCGCGCAACGCCTCGTTCATGGCGTCTTTGAGCGTGCGCGCGCCCGATTCGACCGGACGCACTTTGGCGCCGAGTATTCTCATTCTTAGAACATTCGGCTTTTGCCGTTCGACGTCGACGGCACCCATGTAGACGATGCAAGGCAATCCGAACTTCGCGCAAAGCGTCGCGGTCGCGACGCCATGCATGCCGGCGCCGGTCTCGGCAATGATGCGCGTTTTGCCCATCCGCAAAGCCAGCATGATCTGACCCAGCACATTGTTCACCTTGTGCGCACCTGTGTGGTTCAGGTCTTCCCGCTTAAAATAAATCTTTGCGCCACCGCAATGCTCGGTGAAACGTTGCGCGAAATAAAGCGGCGATGGACGTCCGACATAGGTCGCGAGATGGTGGTTCATCTCTTTCTGGAAGCTGGGATCGGCCTTGGCTTTCGCGTAAGCCTGTTCGAGCTCGAGAATGAGCGGCATGAGCGTCTCGGCGACAAAACGGCCGCCATAGATGCCGAATTGCCCGCGCTCATCGGGACCAGTGCGGAAAGAATTTGGCTGCTGCATGGTCATTCAGGCTGCCTTTATTTGACTGACCGGACTATCGAGGACTCTCCAGGCTGAAGAGGCGCAGAAAAAAGCTCAGCCTCCGCTACACGGGCTGCCCGGATAAACGCTCGAATCTTGTCCGGATCCTTCTCGCCTGCCGTCCGCTCGACACCAGAGGATACGTCGACACCCGGCGCCCGTGTTATCCGGAGAGCCTCTGATACATTGTCTGCATCCAGGCCGCCGGACAGCATGAACGGAACAGGAGCCTTGATATCTTTTAGCAGTGTCCAATCGAACGGCTTGCCCAGCCCACCGGGCCGGGTTGCGTCCTTGGGCGCACGCGCATCAAAGATCAGGCGATCGACGAACTGAGCGTATTGACGCATCGTGGACAGATCTTTGCGCTCTGCGACAGGAAGCGCCTTCATGACCGGAAGGCCAAAACGCGAGCGCATCGCGACGACGCGCTCCGGAGGTTCGCTGCCGTGGAACTGAAGCATGTCCGGTTTTAGCGCGCCGATAATGTCGAGCAGGGTATCGTCGTTGGCGTCGACGGTGAGCGCGACCTTGCCGGCGCGACCTTGCACGCGCTGGCCGAGGGTGCGCGCCGCCTCGAGGCCGAGGTGGCGGGGGCTGGGCGCGAAGAACACAAACCCGACCAGGTCGGCCCCGGAATCAAGCGCTACATCAAGCGCTTGTGGGGTTCTAAGGCCGCAGATTTTGACCGACAAAGGCATTATGAGGCGCGTTCTAGCGCCTTCTCGTTATGCCCGCAAAGCCGACCCGCGGGACTGAGTTAAGGAATTGGTGGCGGAATAGCGGTGTAGGAGGCCGGATCGGCGGATGTCTGCGATGATCCGGGCGCAAAGCGGCGGCGGATCGAGTCCAGTTCCTGGTGCAAGGACCGGACCTCGCCATCAAGCTTGCGGGCGGTCCGTCGCCACCTGGTCTGGCCGATCCATACTGCGGCGCCTCCGATCAGCACGCCAAGAATCATCAGCACGAAGATGAGCACGAACAGCGGCAATGACGCCGCATAGGCAGGGCTTGTCGACGAGAATGGATCAAAGGAAACCGTCACCGACTGCCGGTTAGCAACCGCAAAGGCGACGATGACTATCGCCAGCGGCAGGACAATCAGCATCGAAACGATTCTGCGGAGCATCTTTCATAAGCTCGTCTGAAATGTCGATGGCCGGGACGAACCCGGCCATGACCATAGCATTTCCAACAGTCGAAGGAACCAGAAGCCCTAGATCGTATCCGGCCGGTTGAGCCGCTCGCGCATTTCCTTGCCCGTTTTGAAAAACGGCACAGACTTCTTGTCGACCGCAACATGGGCGCCGGTACGCGGGTTCCGCCCGGTACGGGCCGGCCGGTGCTTGACCGAGAAAGCACCGAAGCCGCGCAGTTCAACTCGGTCACCCTTCGCCATTGCAGTGGTGATCTCGCCAAGGATGGCGTTGACGATGTTCTCAACGTCGCGCTGATAGAGATGGGGATTCTGGGCCGCAATACGTTGAACGAGTTCTGACTTGATCATCGATGCCGCCCTACCCAGTCAGTTGGAAGATGGAGGGTGCCAAAGCGCCAAGAGACCGTCAAGATTGAGTCGCTCGACCGCCTGCAGCGCACCCCACTCCTCGATGCGGTGTGCAATGACGTTCAGCCCCAGCGTCTCGAACGTCCAGGCGGCGACATGCAGGAAGGAAAGGTCACTGAAGCGCGGTTGCAGCGAATAGTCTCGCACCGGGGCGTTCGCGGGCACCTTTTTCTCTTTCTCAAGCCAGGCCAAGGCGGCCTTTTCATTTCCAAGGCTGTCCACGAGCTTGAGGCCAACCGCCTGCCGGCCAGTGAAGACACGCCCATCGGACACCTGTGTCAGCTGGCCGTCGTCCATTCTGCGTCGATCCTTCACGAGGCCTTTGAACCAGCTGTACGAATCGAGGACGATCGCTTCAATTGCGGCACGCGCTTCCGGGCTGGTTGGCTCGAAGCCATTGGGCGCAGCCTTCAACGGCGAGGATTTCACCTCTTCGACCTTGATGCCGATTGTCTTGAGCACGTCGGAAAAATTCGGATACTGAAAGAGCACCCCGATCGAACCGACCAGCGACGTTTCCTGCGCCACGATGTGCTCAGCCGAGAGCGCGGCGATATAGGCGCCGGATGCGGCAAGTCCGTCGACAACAACGACCATTGGCTTCTTGACCTGCAGCTCACGCAAGGCGTCGTAAAGCTGTTCAGAGCCTGCGGTTGTTCCACCAGGACTATCAATGTGGACGATCACGGCGCGCGCGCCAGAGCGGCCAAGACGGGCCAGTGCCTCGACGCGATCCTGATTCGTGCGGATCAAGCCCTGAACCTTGACCCGCGCGATATAAGCCCCGGGAGTCGTGAAGCGGCTGCCTGGCACAAGAACAGCGGTTGCGCCAGCGATCGCCGCCAAGGCAATCGCCAGCGCACTGACGCGCCAAAAGGTAAGCTTGCGCCTTATCCGGCGGCGATCGACGATTGCATCGGCGTCGAGCGACATGGCTTCACTCCTTCAGTGAATCGAGGCCGGATCCTATCCGGCAATTGCGAGCTTGGCTCGCTCATCGAAACGACTCTCGACAAAGTGATCTTACAACAACGGATGCCCCTGGGGATCGCCCAGGGGCATCGCATTTAGTTGAACGCCCAGCGCTCAGTCCTGGGCTTAGTCCTGGGCTTTTTCGGTTTCATTTTCAGGCTTGTCGCCCGCCCGTTGCTTGAGCGCGGCACCCAGGATGTCTCCAAGCGAGGCGCCGGAATCGGCAGTGCCGTACTGGGCGATCGCCTCTTTCTCCTCGGCGACCTCAAGCGCCTTGATGGAAACACCGACCTTGTGCGTCTTGCGATCGAACTGCGTGACGCGCGCGTCCACTTTTTGCCCGACAGAGAATCGCTCGGGACGTTGTTCGCCACGATCGCGCGCCAGGTCCGCGCGCTTGATAAAAGCCGTCAGATCGGTGCCGACGATCTTCACGTCGATGCCCGATTCTTTCACCTCGGTCACCTCGCAGGTGACAACTGACCCCTTCTTCAGGTCGCCCGCCGATTCCATCGGATCGCCGGCTAATTGCTTCACGCCGAGTGAAATCCGCTCTTTCTCGACGTCAACATCGAGGACCTGTGCTTTGACGATGTCACCTTTCTTGTATTCCTCGATCACCTGCTCGCCGGGGCGCTTCCAGTCCAGATCGGACAGGTGGACCATGCCGTCGACATCGCCATCGAGGCCGAGAAACAGTCCGAACTCTGTTTTGTTCTTGACTTCGCCTTCGACGGTGGAGCCCGGCGGGTGGTTCTCGACAAACACCTCCCATGGATTGCGCATGGTCTGCTTCAGACCGAGGGAGATCCGGCGTTTTACGGGATCGACCTCGAGGACCTGCACTTCGACTTCCTGCGAGGTTGAGACGATCTTGCCCGGATGAACGTTCTTTTTCGTCCAGGACATTTCGGACACATGGACCAGCCCTTCGATGCCAGGTTCGAGCTCCACGAATGCCCCGTAGTCCGTGATGTTGGTGACGCGTCCCTTGAAACGTGCCCCCACGGGATATTTGCCCTCGATGCCCTGCCAGGGGTCGTCGAGGAGCTGCTTCATGCCAAGCGAAATACGGTGGGTTTCATGGTTGATCTTGATGATCTTGACCTTCACCTGCTGACCGATGTTGAGCACCTCGGTCGGATGATTGACGCGACGCCAAGCTATGTCGGTGACGTGCAGCAAGCCATCGATACCTCCGAGATCCACAAATGCGCCATAGTCGGTGATGTTCTTGACCACGCCGTCGATGACCTGACCTTCCTCGAGGTTCTGCACCAGCTCCTGACGCTGTTCGGCGCGAGTCTCCTCGAGCACGGTACGGCGGGAAACGACGATGTTGCCGCGACGGCGATCCATTTTCAGGATCTGGAACGGCTGCGGGACATTCATCAGAGGAGTGACGTCGCGGATGGGTCGAATGTCCACCTGCGATCGCGGCAAGAATGCCACGGCACCATCGAGATCGACGGTGAAGCCGCCCTTGACCTGGTTGAAGATGACGCCTTGGACTTTCTCGCCGCTGTTGAATGCCTTCTCCAGCTTACCCCAGCTTTCCTCGCGCCGCGCCTTGTCGCGGGAGAGCACGGCTTCACCGAGCGCGTTCTCCACTCTCTCAAGATAGACTTCGACCTCGTCGCCGACCTTGAGGTCGGCTTGCCGTCCGGGCCCGCTGAATTCGCGCAGCGCCACGCGTCCCTCGGTCTTTAATCCGACGTCGACGACGGCAAATTCCTTTTCAAGGGCGACGACCTTTCCCTTGATAACGGAACCTTCCTGCAGATTTCCGCTGCCGAAAGATTCGTCGAGCAGCTTGGCGAAGTCTTCACGCGAGGGTGCTGTTGCGGTGGCCATGGATTCTCCTGTTTGCGGCGCGCCGGGGTTTGAATGGCGTTCCAAATGCACGGGCCGAAGGTCCCGCAGACCACCGGCGACCTCCGGGAATCCCGGCCGGCGCTAAATATCGTGCTTTCGGAACGATGGTTTTATCAGGCGCGCGTTACGCAGAGACTCGAACGGGGCTTTGTCCTCCAACACGAGGGATGGTCAGCCACGCCCTCGGCCCGCTCGGCTAGCCTCGACGATGTCGACGGCGGCCCGGATGGCCGCGTCTATATCCAAATGCGTGGTATCGAGCAAGTGCGCATTTGGCGCCCGCCTTAAAGGCGCGGCAGCGCGATTTTGGTCGCGTTCGTCCCGCTTGCGGATATCGGCGAGCACAGCGGCCTCGTCAATATTGCGACCCTGCGCCCTGTACTCGGCTGAGCGTCGGCGGGCACGGACCTCGGGTGTTGCCGTGACGTAAATCTTCACATCCGCGTTCGGACAAATGACGCTGCCGATGTCCCGGCCGTCAAGCACGGCGCCCGGCGGCCGAGCGGCAAATTCGCGCTGGAAGGCAAGGAGCGCGTCGCGTACCTCGGGAATTGCCGAAACGATCGAGGCAGCCTCGCTGATGCTGTGGGCCTTGAGCGCGACCTCATCGAAATGCGACGGATCAAGGGCCTTTGCCGCAGCCGCAGCCGCTTTCACATCGCCGGGACTTTGTCCGGCATCGATCAATGCCTTGGCCACCGCACGGTAGATCAGTCCAGTATCGAGATGCGCCAATCCATAGTGACTGGCAAGTCGCTTGCCGAGTGTCCCTTTGCCGGAGGCAGCCGGGCCATCAATGGCAATGATCATGCGAGATCCGCGCCAATCGAGCGCATCAATTCGACAAAGCCGGGAAAGCTTGTTGCGATGAATGCGCTCTCGTCGATGCGCACGGGATTTTCACTGCCCAGGCCCATCACCAGCGCAGCCATGGCAATGCGATGGTCCATATGTGTCTTGACTTCGCCACCGCCCGCCGGACGGCCTTTGCCATGGACTATGAGATCGTCGTCTTCGACCTCGACCGTGACGCCGTTCGCACGCAGCATGTCGGCGGTTGCGGCCAGCCGGTCCGATTCCTTCACACGTAATTCTTTCAGGCCGCGCATCCGCGTGACTCCTTCCGCGAATGATGCCGCGACGGCCAAAACTGGATATTCATCGATCATCGAGGGCGCGCGTTCGGCAGGAACGTCCACGCCCTTGAGCGCGGAGGCGCGCACGCGCAGGTCGGCTACTTCTTCTCCGTCGTCGCGCTTTTCCAGTTCTTCGACGCTCGCGCCCATCTCGCGCAAGGTGGTCAACAACCCGGTGCGCAGTGGATTTGTCATCACGGCATCGAGGATCAGCTCCGAGCCCGGCACAATCAGCGCGGCGATCAAAGGAAACGCGGCCGAGGAGGGATCCGCCGGCACGACGATATTCGCCGGCTCGAGCTCGGGCTGCCCGTGCAGGACAATACGACGTCCATGTTCGCCGTGAGACTTGCTCACGATCTTCGCGCCGAAATGCTTCAACAACCGTTCGGTGTGATCGCGTGTTGCCTCAGCCTCGATCACGGTGGTCTCGCCCGGCGCCGACAATCCCGCCAATAGCACGGCCGACTTGAGCTGTGCGGATGCTACCGGGGGTTCGTAGATAATTGGAATAGGATCGGCCGCTCCGTGCAGCGTGAGCGGAAGTCGCCCGCCGTCCGCCACCTCGACAACGCGCGCGCCCATCTTTTCCAACGGATCGAGCACGCGTCGCATCGGCCGGCCACGCAAGGATTCGTCGCCGTCAAATGTCGCGGTCACTGGTGCACCGGCTACCGCGCCAATTGCGAGCCGCGCGCCGGTGCCCGAATTGCCGAAATCGAGCTTGCGCGTCGGTTGAGCGAAGCCCCCAATGCCGACGCCATGAACGCGCCAGGCCCTGTCTCCCGTGCGCTCCACGCGTGCGCCGAGGACCTGCATCACGTCGGCAGTGTGCAGCACGTCCTTGCCTTCGAGCATGCCTGAGATGGTCGTTTCGCCGACCGTAAGCGCCCCGAGGATCAGGGCGCGATGCGAAATTGACTTGTCGCCCGGCACCCGGGCCCGGCCTTGCACGGGGCCACCCTGGCGGGAGGTCAACGGCATAATTTCTGCGGGGTGCAAAGGGCGGTATCCTCAGGAACTGCGCCCTCCTACCACGCACCCGCGCGCGCCGTCATCCTGGTATTGACGTGACGTTGCGCTATTGACAGCAGCCCTGCAACTAGCCAAGTGAAGCACCGATTTAAAGGACCCCTTTCCCTAGGAGCCTCGACTGTGGCTAAACCCGATCTCGGCACCAAGCGCGTTTGTCCCGATACCGGTCGTAAATTCTACGATCTGAACAAGAACCCGGTGATTTCGCCATATACGGGCAAGGTCGTACCAATCGCTGCTCCCGCACCTTCGCGCGTGCGCCCCGAGCCTGCCCCTGCGGCGAGAGCCTCGGCAGTGGCGGAATCCATTGTCCCCGAGACCGCCGATGCCGAATTCGTATCGCTCGAGGATGCGGAGGCCGAGCAGCAGGGCAAGAAGCCTGCGGCGACAGAAGGTGCGGCGGTGCGCGAAGAGGAAGAGGTCGAGATGGACGAGAGCATGGACGACGCGGCGTTCATCGAGGAACAGGAAGAGGGCGACGCCGATGTGACCGATATCATCGGCGAGTCGATCGAGAAGGAAGAAGAGCAGTAGTCTGGGAGTGAAGTGTCGGCGGTTCCGGTCATGTCCTGATTTACCGATTTCTCGCTCCCGATCCCTGATGGGGCCATAGCTCAGTTGGGAGAGCGCGTGAATGGCATTCACGAGGTCGGGGGTTCGACTCCCCCTGGCTCCACCAACCTCCGCGGCCTTCGGCCGGCTTCGGTTGGCAAGCCAGCCTTCGCCATGACGGGCCGCGAATTCGGAGGTTGCCCGTAGTAGCCCCAAAGGGGCGAAGACGGGCTATTTAGATGAAATAAGTATATCTTCTTGAAAGCATCCATTTCCCCCTTACAAAACGTATATGGGACTAACAGACGACTTACGCGGCCGCCTCATAGCGCACAATGCTGGACAAGCTTCCCATATGCGAAAGTTCAAACCGTGCAAGCTCGTGATCTATCTAGCTTTTGAAAATGAAAAAAAAGCTGTGGCGTTCGAGCGCTATCTCAAGTCTTCCTCAGGCCGAGCGTTTGCAAAAAAGCGGTTGCGCTAAGCGCCAACGGTCCTGGGCCATCTACCATTGCTGACACGCCTCACGACATTGCATGATGCATGCAATCGAGGGAACCCGACCCATGCAAGGCAAGATCGCGCTCGAGGAGCATTTCGCAATCGAGCCTACGCTTGGCGATTCACAAGTGTTCGGGTCGCATGTCTGGAAGGAGCTGAGTCACCGCCTGCTTGACGTCCAGGATACGCGTCTGCGGGAGATGGACAAGCACGGGATCGAGATGATGATCCTGTCGCTCAATGCCCCGGCCATCCAGGCCATCCATGACACCAGGCGCGCCGTCGAAATTGCCCGGCAGGCTAACGACGCCCTCGCCGAGGAGGTTCGCAAGCGTCCGGGCCGGTTTGCCGCTTTCGCGGCGCTGGCTATGCAGGATCCGGAAGCTGCGAGCGCCGAGCTCACTCGTTGCGTGAATGAGCTGGGCATGGTCGGCGCGCTGGTCAACGGCTTCTCGCAGGTCGGCACTCCTGACAACGTGACTTATTACGACCTGCCGCAATACCGAGAATTCTGGCGCAAGGTCGAAGCGCTCGACGTGCCGTTCTATCTGCATCCGCGCAATCCGCTCCCGAGCTGGAGTAAATTCTACGACGGTCACAGCTGGTTGCTTGGACCGAACTGGGCGTTTGCGGCGGAAACCGCCGTCCATGCGTTACGGCTGATCGGTAGCGGAGTTTTCGACGAGTGCCCAAAATTGAAGTTAGTGCTCGGCCACATCGGTGAAGGCATTCCTGTCTATCTTTGGCGCATCGACAATCGCAATGGCTGGATGAAGGCGCGGCATAAATATTCTGCCAAACACGGTGTGGCCCATTATTTCCGCAAGCACTTCCATCTCACAACGTCGGGCAACTTCGACACGCCCGCACTGGTCAATGCGATAACCGTGATGGGCGTGGACCGCGTGATGTTTTCGGTCGATTGGCCGTTTGAAGGCGTGGACGAAGGCACGCAGTGGTTCGATAGGGCGGAAATCAGCGAAGCGGAGCGCGTCAAAATCGGACGCGAGAACGCCATGAGATTGTTCAAGCTGCCGCTGCAGAAGCGCTAGCGCATCCGGTAGTGCTCGACCGCGCTTTTGTCCCAGATCATTCCATTTCCTGAGCGAACGGGAACGACTGCATAGCCCTTGGCAATTATCAACGGACCTTCGAGCAGGACGTCCGCCCAGTCGATATATTCGAGTAGTGGCAGGTCGGTAGCATTCAGAAAGGTGGCAAGCGGCGTGCCTGCCGCAATCGCGAGAGCATCCCAGCAGGCAATGTCGAAGCCGGCCATTGCGATACGCACGATGCCTTGCACCCCGATCAATGTGAAACGCTGCGCGAGCTTCGCCCATAGGCCGGCCGGATTTATCGCCGCGTCTTTGACGACATGCTCGACCTCGCCGAGCAGGCTCACGATCGCCGGCACAGCGGCGCGCATATAGCAGAATAAAATAACTTCGGCCGGTAACCCCTTCCTTCGTTTCGAGGTCGATCAAAACCAGGGGAACCTGTCGAATCGCCCCTACACTGGTACCAAGCACGAACTTGGGTGGCGACCGGCGTCGCGCAGATCGCGCGCACAGTACGGGTCGAAATGGGGGGCTGATGAGGCATGGAAAACCCGCGTAAGCGGCGATTATATCGTGTTCCAACCCGAATTCCCCTTGTTCTTGAACCTTTAACCCGGCCCGCCCATATTAGGGATCGACCGGCCGGCAGTTTCGGACGGTTGGGGCGCCGGAAGGGCCCCGTCAAAGTCGCTTCAAGCGAGGGCTTTGAGATCAATGTCGCGAGTTCCGTCCCTGTCCAGCCCGTTCCTCCTAGGTTTCGACGAAATCGAGCGCGTGCTCGATCGCGTCGCTAAGGGGGCCGATGGCTATCCGCCCTACAATATCGAGCGACTGCCGCGTGATGGCAAAGCCCCGGAACGCCTGCGTATCACGCTTGCCGTCGCCGGTTTCACCCGCGATCAGCTCGATGTGAGTGTCGAGGAAAGCCAGTTGGTGATCCGCGGCAGGCAACAGGACGATAAAACCCGTCAGTACCTCCACCGCGGCATCGCCGCGCGCCAGTTCCAGCGCACGTTCGTGCTGGCGGATGGGATGGAGGTAATGGGGGCGGACCTGAAAAACGGCCTCTTGTCGATCGATCTCGTCCGGCCCCAGCCGGAACGGATCGTGAAAACGATCTCGATCAATGAACAGGAATGACAGACTCGTGAACAGGACTCGACCGCGTCAAGCGTTGAATCAGAAAGGAGTCGAGGGCCATGACCAACGACAAACAGATTGAACCGAATAAGGCGAATCCGCTCATCACCCAGGAAGCACTGGCGCAGCTGGGCGACGGACGCCTGGCTTACGTCAAAACGATCCGCTCCGAGGATGTAGCGAACCTTTTCCCGCAGGCGCCAAAGATCGCGCCCGGCCTTAAGCTATTTTCGCTGCACGCCGCCGATGGCACGCCGATCATGCTGACCGATACGCGTGAAGCGGCTCTCGCCAACGCCTGGAGCCAGGAGCTCGAGCCGGTCAGCGTGCACTGATCTGAAAAATCTGCGGCGGAAGACGTCAAGACATTGGGCAAGGCCTGATGCGTCACGCCGCAAGTCACCAACCAGGCGCAGCGAATTCTCGCTGCGCCTGGTTGATTCTTGATGCCGCGAAACTGACCCTTGACCCAGTTCTTGCTCAGGCGGCGCTTGAAGCCGGCGGCATCGCCAGTACGGCGTATAACGCATCAGCATCGCTCGATTCGCGAAGACGGCGAGCGATTTCGGGATCACGAAGCTGTCGCGCAACGCGTGCCAGGGCCTTGAGGTGATCGGCGCCAGCGGCTTCCGGCGCGAGCAGCAGGAAGATCAGATCAACCGGTTGATTGTCGAGTGCCTCGAAATCGATTGGCTTATGAAGCCGCGCAAACAACCCGAATAGGCGCCCCAGCTTCGTTAGCTTGCCGTGCGGAATTGCAACGCCATTCCCAACCGCGGTCGAACCCAGCTTTTCGCGCTGAAGCAGGATTTCCAGGATAGCCTTCTCGTTCTGCCCGGTGAGTTCGGCAGCGCGCGCGGCCAATTCCTGAATCGCCTGCTTCTTGTTATTAACCTTGAGAGCCGGAATAACCGCGTTCGGCGCGACGAGGTCGGTAAGCGTCATGGACATGTCCGATGATCGGTCATAATGGCGCCGAGTTGCAAAGGGGGTTGTTGAAAGCGGCGGACCATAGGAGCGGTCAACGTCGCCGTCAATGGGAGAACTCAGCTTCCGATTGTCGCTTTTCTGGCATTTTTTGATCTCCCCTGCCGGCCGCGGCGGGCCTGGTGGTCCTTACGGCGGCGTTTGTAGCGCCGCAAGCGCTTTTCTATCCGAATCGCTGCCTGTTCCGCGCTGTCATAGGGATCGGGTGCCATCCCTTCCGCTTCGAGCAATGCACCAGAATCGAGATGCAAAACACATTCGGTTCGGAAACCAAAACCGTCCTTGCCAACCGTGGCATGGCCTGAATAACCGCCGCGGAAGTATTTTGACGTTGCCTCTTCGACACGTTCCGTTATTTTTTGCTGCAGCGCCGCGCCGATGCTGATGTTCCTTCCCGAAACGCGTAAAGGCATCGGCTGACCTCCATCGGTGCCAAACAAACACCTGGTCCACATGGCGTGGAATATTTGAACTTAAAAATGTTCCGCACGTCAATGCGTTGGAACAGCCGATCAGGAACCGGCAGTCAATTTTTCGCGTCGACGTTGCACCGACGATGGGATTCGCATGGCCTCGCGGTACTTGGCAACTGTGCGGCGCGCGATATCAATTCCGGCCTCGCGAAGCTTCTCCACAATGGTATCGTCCGACAAAACGTGCGCGGCGCTTTCATCATCGATCATTTGACGAATTCGGTAACGGACCGCCTCGGCTGAGTGGGCCTCGCCTCCATCAGCTGCGGCGATCGCTGACGTAAAGAAATATTTCAGTTCGAAGATGCCGCGGTTTGTCGCCATGTATTTGTTGGCGGTGACGCGCGATACGGTCGATTCATGCATGCCAATTGCGTCAGCAACAGTTTTCAAATTCAACGGCCGCAGATGCTGCACGCCATTGGCAAAAAATCCGTCCTGCTGTCTTACGATTTCGCTTGATACCTTGAGAATAGTTTTTGCGCGCTGATCGAGTGCCCGAACCAGCCACGTTGCCGTCTGCATGCAGTCGGCAATATAGGCCTTCTCTTTGTCGCTCCGGCTCGATTCGGAAACCTGCGCATAGTAGCGCTGGTTTATAAGAACTTTCGGCAACGTGTCGGAATTCAGCTCCACTTGCCAAGTGCCATCGGGCGCAGCGCGCACGAATACATCCGGCACGATTGGCTGCACCATCGTTGAGCCGAACGCGAGGCCGGGTTTGGGATTAAGCGTGCGGATCTCAGCAATCATGTCGCTGAGATCCTCGTCGTTGACCCCGCACAGGCGACGCAAGGCGGAAAGATCCCTTTTCGCGAGAAGATCGAGATGTTCGACCAGCGTCTTCATTGCCGGGTCGTACCGGTTGCGCTCCTTCAACTGGATGGCAAGACATTCTGTGAGATTGCGTGCGCACACACCGGGTGGGTCGAATGTTTGCAGCACCGCAAGCACGAGCTCGACGTCGCTTCGTCGAGCGCCAAGCTTATCGACGACGGCCTCAAGATCGCCGGTCAGATAACCGGCCTCGTCGACCATATCGATCAGGTATTGCCCAATCATTCGCCCTGCCGGGCTTGAAATCGCCAGCGCCATCTGCTCGGCCAGGTGATCGGCAAGCGTTGTCTCGACCGAGACGAAAGCCTCAAGATTGTAGTCCTCAACGCCACTCGACGTTGCTCCAGACCACTCCGAATAGGCCGGCGCTGCGGTCTCTCCCGATTGTGAGATTTTCTCTCCGCCGTCGTCAGGAAAGACATTTTCGAGTTCGGTGCCGAGTCCTTGCTCCATCGAGCTGCGGCTGGTCTCAAGCGCAGGTCTCATCCAGTCCGAATTGGCAGGACTACCTTCGCCGGTTTCCGGCGGGGCGCCGTCTGTTTCGGCATTCGGGGCTGGCAACTCCTCGTCGTTCGCCCGCTCAAGGAACGGATTACGTTCAAGTTCGCCTTCAACGTAGGCCGCCAGATCGAGACTGGAGAGCTGCAAAAGCTTGATGGCCTGCATCAGCTGCGGCGTCATCACCAGCCCTTGCGTCTGGCGAAACTCCAGTCTTTGTGACAGCGCCATAAAGCGGCCCGGCAAGAAGTGGTCCGATTCTTGCTTGTATATATCTCAGGTTACCGGAGTCGGCGATATGTGATTAAGCAATACGGCGTTGCATTAATTTTGTGTGCACGCGATCTATAGCCGGAATTCTTCGCCCAGGTAGAGACGGCGGACGTCCGGATTGTTGACGATGTCGTCCGCGCGGCCCTCCATCAGCACTTCGCCGGAATAGATGATGTAGGCACGATCGGTGAGTCCCAGTGTCTCGCGCACATTATGATCCGTTATCAGGACACCGATTCCGCGATTGGTGAGGTGACGGACCAGCGCCTGAATATCGCCAACAGCGATGGGGTCGATGCCCGCGAATGGTTCGTCGAGCAGCATGTAGCTGGGCCGCGTCGCCAATGCGCGCGCGATTTCAACGCGGCGACGCTCACCGCCTGACAGTGCGATAGTCGGCGTTTTGCGCACCCGTGCAATGTTGAACTCCTCGAGCAGAGCGTTGAGATCGGCCTCTCGGCGGCGGTGGTCCGGTTCGACGACTTCGAGCACCGAACGAATGTTATCCTCCACATTGAGACCGCGAAAGATCGAGGCTTCCTGCGGCAAATAGCCGATCCCGAGCCGGGCGCGCTGATACATGGGCAGCGTCGTGACGTCGAAGCCGTCGAGTTCGATATGACCACGATCGGCACTGATAAGGCCGGTGATCATGTAGAAAACCGTGGTTTTGCCGGCGCCATTCGGGCCGAGCAATCCGACTGCTTCGCCCCGCCGCACGTAGAGCGTCACGCCCCGGACCACCATCCGACCGGCAAAGCTTTTTTCTAGACCGTGCGCAGCGAGATATGCGGGCCGCACTGCCTGCCGTCCGTCGCCGCCCCGGCGCGGCTGCGCGGCTGGCTGATTTTGATCCGCGTAAGCACGCTGCAACGGCCTAGAATGGGCCCCCTGGTGCGCGCGCGCGTCGGCTGGGCTCAGACTTCGGCGAGCTTTGCTTGGACGCCGCCTGAATAGCGAAATGATATTCGCCAGCTCGCGTCGCATGAGCTCAAGCTGCTTGAACATGGTCTTTCTGTAGGGCCACAAATGTCGCGCGCGGGACATTACCCGATTCCCGAAGTGCTGAGGGGGCCGACGGCCGCTGACGACACCGGCTCAAAACGGCCGCATGGGAATGGGCCGTGGGGCTTGGGTGCCGCCGGCGCCGGTTTTGGAATCAGTCCCGGTTCCGGGGCTGCCAGGTTGAAATAGTCCCTGCACCCGACCTTGGCCATTTTTGCCCGATTCCACCCGCGATACCCCGCTTGTCAGATCGACCACCAGCTTGTCACCTTTCAATACGTTCGGGCCCTGGGTCATGATCACCGGAGTGCCCGTCATCGTGACCGTGTTGGTTTTCATGTCGAAGATCCCAAGTTCGCCAGTGACGGTCTGATCTTTCTGCGTGACCACAACGCCACCTCGCGCTTCCAATCGTTTGATGCGCTGCTCGCCGCCGGGGCCCGGCGTGGCCGCTTGCATCGTCTTGGTCTTGGCATTGCCTTCAGAGCCCTGCTCGTAGAAGACCACGAGCGATTTGCAGCGCATGCCAGTGTCACCCTGCTTCACGCGGACGTCACCGCTGAAGGTCGCCTCCTTTTGCTTGTCGCGAACCTCCAAAGTCGCCGCTTCGATATGGACCGGTTGATCTCGATTCTGCGAGAAGCCCTGCAACGCGTTTGGCGGCCCCTGACTTGCCGTCTGCGCGCGGGGGCTCGCGCCGGGAATGAGCAGCGTAAAAATGATCAGCAACAGGATGAGCCGGTTCCGCATATCGATCATTGCGCGTCCGAATTTGCTGGCGGCGACTGGTTGAGCATCATGTCCATCACCACGCCGCCGTGGAAACGAACCAGGTCTCCCGAATCAAGAATATCCAGTCGGTTGGCGTTGAGCGTGCCTTGCAACAATTTCACTTCAACAGGATGTTCGGACACGACATTGCCTTTGCGAATATCGATAAGCGCCTCGCTCAAGCGCCCTTGGTAGCCAGTAGACGATCTCAGCAGGATTTCCCTATCAAGTTTGAGCGTTTCGCCCTTCGCATCATAAATGCCGCTGACGGCGGTCATTTCCATCGACGTCTTGTCCTGCATTTCGACCTTGGCGCGGATGTTGCGCAACTCGACGATGTCGGGCCTGGTCATGTCCTGCGCTGCGGTGTCCGCTGTCAACTCATAGGCGCGCGCATCGCTCGTGAACCCGGCCAGACGCGGTTGTTCCATCGTGACCTTGGTGCCCGATACGACGAGGTTGTCGATGTTGATTGGAAGTTTGGCGAGCATGCGAAGCGGATTGAAGTAGGTGATCAGCGTAACAATGATCAGCCCGATCACCACGGTCACCGGAACCGTGATGCGCAGGATGCGAACCAGACGGCTGTGTCTCCGCGCAGCACGAAAGGCCCGATCGGCATCGCGCCGACTCATGGTCCAATAAGCTCGCGTCGCTTCTGGATCGCTTCTGGCTGTGATCACACGGCTCATCCCAAGCCCCGTGCCCGGTTCTGGTTAAAACAACTGCCGGTCATCATCTCGCCCGGGCGGCAAGATGCCGGCCGAATATGGCCCCGACACGGCAACGCGATCGTCTAGAGTTCACAATAGCGGTTGCTAATCAATAGCTTATGCAGAGTGCGAAAAAATGTCTTCAGCCGCCCAGCCGGCGAGGTCGAGCCGCGCCCGGTCAGGCAAAAAGCGGAAACAGGCCGAGGCCAGATCGGCGCGACCTTCGCGCGCCAGCATCCCGTCCAACTTCTCTTTCAGCGCATGCAGGTGCAGGACATCGGTTGCCGCGTACGAAACTTGCGCGTCGCTCAGTTCATCGGCACCCCAATCGGACAATTGCTGCTGCTTTGACAGATCGACGCCAAGCACCTCGCGTGCCAGATCCTTCAATCCATGCTTGTCAGTATAGGTACGGGCGAGGCGCGACGCGATCTTGGTGCAGTAGACCGGCGCCGCCATTACGCCGAATGTTTTCGCCAGTATCCCCAAATCGAAGCGCGCGAAATGAAAGATCTTCAGGATCGATTTATCCGACAGCAGCCGTTCGATATTGGGCGCCTTCCGCTGCCCGGCGGCGATCTGCACCACGTCCGCGGAGCCGTCTCCAGGCGACAGTTGGACCACGCAGAGCCGATCGCGATGAACGTCGAGGCCCATCGCTTCCGTGTCGATTGCCACCGCGCCCTTGTAGGCCGAGAGGTCCGGCAGGTCACCACGATGCAGGCGGATGGTCATTCAGGCTCTAAGGCTCGGAACGTTGGTGCCCAGGAGAGGACTCGAACCTCCACGGCTTTCACCGCTAGTACCTGAAACTAGTGCGTCTACCAATTCCGCCACCTGGGCTTGTCGGGACCAGATACGGAGCCCCTTCCCGCTTGTCAATCAAGGGCTTTTAGCTCTGTATACTCCTTGGCCGATCCTGTATTGGCCGGTTTCAGGCACCCCGCCTCGCGAGAAACAAGAAGCGCATGGCTGCGCGCAACCCCTACGAGACTTTGGTCACCATATATGGCGGCTCGGGGTTTCTCGGCCGGCATGTGGTGCGAGCCCTGGCCAAACGTCACTACCGCATCAGGGTGGCCGTGCGCCGGCCCGAACTTGCAAATTTCCTCCAGCCGCTTGGCCGTGTCGGGCAGATCCATGCTGTGCAGGCCAATCTGCGGCATGCGCCATCGGTAAAATCGGCGGCACGCGATGCGCACGCGCTGATCAATCTCGTCGGCATCCTTTTCGAGCGCGGCCGCCAGCGTTTCGACGCTGTTCACACATACGGCGCGGAACAAGTCGCGCTTGCGGCCAATGCTCACGGGGCGCGGATGGTTCACGTATCCGCCGTCGGAGCGGACGCGAATTCGTCCAGTGCATACGCCCGATCCAAAGCGCACGCCGAGCAACTGGTTCTGGCGGCGCAGCCCTCGACCACGATCATGCGGCCATCGATCATGTTTGGGCCCGAGGATGATTTTTTCAACCGCTTTGCCGGGCTGGCACGCGTGTCGCCCGTGTTGCCGCTGATCGGAGGCGGACTCACGCGCTTTCAGCCGGTGTTTGTCGGCGATGTTGCTGCGGCGATTGCCGACGCTGTCGATGGCAAGACGCGTCCAGGCACGATCTATGAACTGGGCGGGCCAGACATCCGGACCTTCAAGGAACTGATGCAATTTGTGCTCGCTACAATCGAGCGCAAACGACTTCTCGTTACGTTGCCTTTCCCGCTGGCAAAGGCCCAGGCAACGGTGTTGCAATATCTCCCCAAGCCGCCGCTCACACCTGATCAGGTGGAATCGTTGCGCAACGATAATGTCGTGTCGCAGGCCGCAAAGGACGAGGGACGAACGCTGCAGGGCCTTGGCATGGAACCTGAGCCATTAGCGGCAATTGTGCCGTCCTACCTTTGGCGATTTCGCAAGACGGGACAGTTCAGGAAACACACCACCTAGCTTCATACGATGTACAGTGCAGTGAGTCCGCCGGCGCCGAGCAGGATGCGCCACCAGGCGAACAACGCAAAGCTATGACGCTGCACGTAGCCCAAAAACGTTTTCACGACGATCCACCCGAAGATGAACGAGAACGCGAACCCGACTGCCGTTACAGCAACATTCCCGCCAAGAGCGAGCTCTCCCCGGCTCTTGTAGATTTCGTACGCGAATGCCCCGACCATCGTCGGCATCGCCAGCCAGAAAGAGAATTCCGCCGCTGAACGGCGATCGGCGCCAAAGAGCATCGCGCCGACAATGGTGGCGCCAGCACGCGACACGCCGGGCACCATCGACATGCACTGGATAATTCCGATGACCAGATACATCGGCAGGGGAAATCCGGTCGCCTCGTGATAGCGCGCCTTGAGATTCAGCCTATCTACCCAAAGCAGGACGAAGCCCCCGACAATGAGCGAAATGCAAACAATGCGTATGTCGAACAAGTAGGATTTGATGACATGATACGCGAGCGCGCCGACGACCGCCGCGGGTAGGAAGGCCAGCAGCACGCCAATGACAAAGCGCGCCGCTGCCCACTGCGTGAACATTTCCTTCGTCAGCGACCAGATCCTGCCGAAATAGATCGTCAGCAGCGCGAGAATGGCACCAAGTTGAATCAGGATCGCAAACGACTTGCCAAAATCATCGTCCCCCCATCCGAACACATGCTCCATCAACAGCAAGTGTCCGGTGGACGAAACCGGCAGATATTCCGTCAGTCCCTCGACGATACCGAGAACGGCCGCTTTGATCAGATCGATATTTGCCGCTGCCGGGCCAAGCATGGCCGCCCTGATAGTTTCCATGGAATGCTCCGGAGGATTTGCGCCCCTGCTGACGCGATGCTGTAGGCCAGCGCTTTTGACCTAAAGGCACTGACGAAGCAACGAAAAAAGACGGTAATTCGTGACGGTTTGCACGTCAGTGGCAGCTTTCTATAGTGCGGATGCTGATTCCCTCCGTGAGCGGCGCGCCCAGCTACTTCGCACCCGATGTTGACACTTTTTCATCAGCCGCTTTGCCCGCATTCACGCTATGTGAGGCTCATCCTGGGTGAGTACGGGATCGCTGCCCGGCTGGTTGAAGAGCGCTTCTGGGAAAGGCGGGAGGAATTTCTGCTGCTCAACCCTGCCGCAGAGTTGCCTGTGCTGGTAGCCGATGGCGAGCCCCCGATACCGGGGGCGGCTATCGTCGCAGAGTACATCGAGGAAACCGGTCTCGCGGGAAACGGCGCGGATCGGCTCTTGCCATCGCAACCAGGCCCGCGGGTCGAGGTGCGCCGCCTGGCCAACTGGTTCAACAACAAATTCCATGCGGAGGTCAGCGGGCCGCTGGTTAACGAAAGGGCATTCAAGCGCCATATGACGGAGGAACAGGGAGGCGGTCCTCCGAGCACCGAGGCGCTGCGCGCCGCGCGCCAGAATATCCGCTATCATGTGGCGTATATCGGTTGGCTTGTGCGCACGCGCGATTGGCTCGCCGGAGACAGGCTGAGCCTGGCCGATCTCGCCGCAGCTGCGCATTTATCGGCCGCCGATTATTTGGGCGAAGTGCCGTGGAACGAAGACGAAACGACAAAAAACTGGTACGCGCGCATAAAGTCGCGCCCGTCATTCCGGGCAATTCTGGCCGACACACAGGCCGGTCTTCCGCCCTCGAAAACGTACGCCGACCTCGACTTCTGAAAGAGCGAGATGCGATCAAAGCTGCTCTTGCGGAGAAAGCGCGCTTGTACGGATTCGATGCGTTAGGTGTTGCCAGACCCGACGCCGTGCCGGAATTGAAATCGCGGCTTGAAGGCTTTCTTGCCGATGGCGCGCACGGCGATATGACCTGGCTGGCATCGACTGTCGAACGCCGGGCTTCCCCTCAGGTCATGTGGCCGGAGGCGCGCTCCATCATCATGCTCGGAATGAACTACGGACCGGACGATGATCCGCTCGCCATCCTGAAAATGCGCACGCGCGGCGCGATCTCGGTCTATGCCAAGGGAGATGACTATCACGATGTCATCAAGGCACGCCTGAAAGAGTTGGCGCGCTGGTTGATCAGCAATGCCGGCGGCGAGGTCAAGATATTTGTCGACACGGCTGCGGTTATGGAAAAGCCCCTCGCCGCTCAGGGCGGGCTTGGATGGCAAGGCAAACACACGAACCTTGTCTCCCGCCGATACGGATCCTGGCTTTTTCTCGGCTCAATTTTCACGACGCTCGATCTGCCTCCTGATTCGCCCGAACCGGATAGCTGCGGCAGTTGTCGGGCATGCCTCGACGTTTGCCCGACGGCGGCGTTTCCAGCGCCATACCGTCTCGATGCGAGACGGTGCATTTCGTATCTCACGATTGAGCATAAAGGCCCGATCCCGCGCGATCTGCGTGCCGCCATGGGCAATCGGATCTATGGCTGCGACGATTGTCTTGCCGTCTGTCCCTGGAACAAGTTCGCAAGCTATGGTCGTGAGGCCAAGCTCGCCGCGCGGGAAACGTTGCGCGCACCGAGTCTTGCCGACTTGGTTCGCCTCGACGACGCGCAGTTCCGTGCGCTCTTTTCCAAGTCATCGATCAAGCGCACCGGGCGCGACCGGTTTATCAGAAATGTGCTGATAGCAATCGGCAACTCAGGAGACGGGGCCCTCGCGCTTGAAGCCGAGCGGCTGCTCGGCGACGCCGCGCCTCTGGTGCGCGGCGCTGCGGTGTGGGCATTATCCAAACTGCTGCCGCGGGCAAAATTCGAAAGGCTGGCTTTGCGACGACAAAACGAGTCGGATCCCGATGTGCGGGAGGAGTGGACGTCCGCGTTCACCTAGAATTCCTTTACGGCTCCTATCAGCCGCTCGATGTCTTCGGGGCGGGAGAGCCGATGATCGCCATCCTTGATCAGCGTCAGAACAACATCATCGCGGGAAAATCGCGAAACAAGTTCTATGGCGTGCCTCCACGGCACATCCGGATCTTCGACGCCCTGCAGGATATGCACCGGACAGCGCGTTTCTATCAACCCTCCGAGCAGCAGATGCCTGCGGCCGTCCTCGATCAACGCGCGCGTGATCGGATAGGGCTCCTCGCCATATGCAGACGGTCGCATCCAGACTCCTGTCTGCTCGATCTGCCGTCTGGTGGCATCCGGGAATTGTTTCCACATGAGTTCTTCGGTGAAATCGACCGCCGGCGCGATCAAAACCATTCCGACAATCGATGCCGCGCTAGAGCGTTCGGACACCGCTTTGGCCAACAGTAATGCCAGCCACCCGCCCATCGAGGACCCGACCAGCACCTGCGGGCCGCGTGCAAATTGAAGATACACGGCCACGCTTTCCTCCAACCACCGGCTGATGGTCCCGTCAGTGAACGCTCCACTTGATTCGCCATGACCGGAATAGTCGAACCGCACGCATGCGCGTCCTTCGCTGTCGGCCCAGCGATCGAGCGCTTCTGCCTTGGTACGTTTCATGTCGGACTTAAACCCGCCGAGCCAGAACAGGCCCGGGCTCTTGCCTGCACGGGTCCGAACGGCAATGGTTCTCTTTGGCAAGGACTCTACGACGAGAGAAACGAGGCGAGCTTCATTCATGGCTGGTTTAATGGACGCCGGTGAGACTGCCCTTTCTTGTCCGCAAGATACCCATGATGCAAGAGGCGACCGTTGCCCATGCCACCTGCGCCGTCTATACCTTTGAACTCGCTACGCGCCCTTTGAGGCTCGCAATCATTCACGACACTCTTCGATTCGAGATCGCAAACTAATGTCGAGCTTGCCCGCATCCGCAGTACCGCCCGTCAAAGCCGGGCCTAATGCCGATGCAGACAACGTTGCTTTGCGCGACAAGTCGCGAAGCCCGGTTGCGCCGCATGCCTCGACTACTGTGCTTGTTGTCGTACCCACACTCGATGGGGGCGCTTCGGATGCCGCGGCCGTTGAACTTGTGCGCATTCTCGCCCGAGCCGGGTTTGCGGGCATCGTGGTTTCGCGCGCGGGGCGGCTGGTAGCGGACATCACCACAGCGGGAGCCGAGTTTTTTGCGCTCGATGTTTCGAGCAACAATCCCATCCTCATGCTGCGCAATGCCGTTGTTCTCACGCGACTGGCACGAGAGCGGCGATGCGCGGCGATCCACGCCTTCGGCCGTGCGGGCGCCTGGAGCGCGCTGATCGCTGCGCGGTTGTGCGGGATTCAATTTGTGACGAGTTGGCACAAAGGCTTCCGGGAACAGAATCTGTTCAAGCGGCTTTACAACGGGATCATGGCGCGCGGAGATTGCGTCATAGCGTCCAGCGAGCAAATCGCTCAGCTCATCAACGATCGCTACGGCACGCCATGGAGCAGGATCACCGTGGTGCCCTGCAGCATCGACCTGGAGCGCTTTAATCCGGAAACGGTTTCGCGTGAGCGCATAGAGGCCATACGCACGGCCTGGGGCGTCGAGCGAGAGACCAAGGTCATTCTGATCAGCGGCCGCATTCTGCGCCGCAAAGGCCACCACGTCGTCGTCAAAGCGGTAAAGCGGCTCAAGCAAACGGGGTTGAAGGATTTTTTGTGCGTGTTCGTGGGCGAAGACCGAGGCCGCAGCCGCTATACCGGCGAGTTGTGGGATCTCGTGCTGACCACAGGCACCATGGATGTCATTCGGATAGCCTCGCCGGTGCCCGATATGCCGGCCGCCTACGCCGCTGCATCGGTCGTGGTTTCGGCAGCGGTGCAGCCGGAAGGCGTCCAGCGTGCAATTCTCGAAGGCCAGGCAATGGCGCGCCCCGTAATTGTGTCCGATCTTGGCGCGGGCCCTGACGTGGTGCTCACTGCCCCTGCGGTACCCGAAAGCAAGATCGCGGGATTCCGTTTCAATGCCGGTGACGATGCAGCCCTGGCGGCAGCATTGCTGCGGCTGTTCTCAATGCCAGAGCAGAACCGTGCGACAATAGGCCGTCGCGGGCGCGAATGGGTGCTTGAGCATTTTAACCAGACCATCGTGGCCGAGCAGACGCTGCGGCTTTATGGCGATATCGTCGAAAAATCACGGCGGAAGGAAAATGCCGGCCAAGACAAAATTGGAGCAATTTGAATACTTTGAACGCCTTTTAGAAGATCTTGCGCTGCGTTGGCAGCGGAACTGCGTTGACTTCTTCGTGGTTTCTACCAATCTTTCGTTATTCCAATGGTGCCAGGACGCGCCGGGGAACAGTTGCAACAGCATAGGAGAAAATAGCCATTCGTCGTCCGATGAAGTCCGCGCTGCCCGTTCAGAAGGACGGCCCGCGCATAAACGAGGAGATCCGCGTCCGCGAGATCCAGCTAATCGATGCCAATGGTCACAACCATGGTCCGACACCGATCCAAGCCGCGCTGGACATGGCGCAGGCGGCGGGTCTCGACCTGGTGGAAATTGCCCCCAACTCGTCGCCACCAGTCTGCAAAATTCTGGATTACGGCAAGTACAAGTACCAGGCGCAGAAGAAGGCGGCGGAAGCCCGCAAAAAACAGAAAGTCGTCGAGGTCAAGGAGATCAAGCTCCGGCCGATGATCGACGACCACGATTACCAGGTAAAAATGCGCTCGATGAAGCGCTTCTTCGAGGACGGCGATAAGGTCAAAATCACCTTGCGCTTTCGCGGCCGTGAAATGGCGCACCAGGAGTTGGGCACCAAATTGCTGGACCGCGTGAAGGACGATGTCGGTCCAATCGCGAAGGTCGAGCAGGAGCCGAAATTCGAAGGCCGCCAAATGATCATGGTCCTGGCGCCACGCTAGGACCGAAAGCTGTTTGTATCAGCCGATGCCCTGCTCGCGCCGGAGCGGTGCATCGGCATTTTCTCGGCAATCAGAGGCGAACGGCCGATAGTTGCATGAGCGCGCCGCCTCTGCCATAACGCCGGCCATCGCTGCCCGGCCAGTAAGGGCTGCCGTGGCTGCGATTATCGCTCAATCCCGAGCACACCGCTCCAGGCCAAAAGGCTTACGAGCATATTCCGGCCATGTGGCTTGTCCGCGCAGCCGATGAGGAGAGCCAAATGCCCAAATTGAAGACCAAATCCGGCGCCAAAAAGCGTTTCAAGGTCACGGCGTCCGGCAAGGTGAAATACCAGCAGACCGGCAAACGCCACGGCATGATCAAGCGGACAACCAAGACGATCCGCGAGCATCGCGGCACCAAGGTGCTGTTCAAAACCGACGGCGAGACCGTCAAGAAGAACTGGTTGCCCTATAGCTGACCGGTGTTCAGGCCGCTGACCACGGCTTTCATGTAACCATTCGCTCGTTCTGCAAGGAGATTTTCCATGGCCCGCGTCAAGCGTGGTGTCACGTCGCATGCCAAGCACAAGAAGGTCCTCAAAGCCGCCAAGGGTTATTATGGCCGCCGCAAAAATACGATTCGCATCGCCAAGCAGGCGGTAGAGAAGGCGAACCAATACGCCTTCCGCGATCGCAAGCGGCGCAAGCGCACATTTCGAGCGCTCTGGATCCAACGCCTCAACGCGGCGGTGCGGCCATTCGGACTGAATTACAGTCGCTTCATCGCTGGCCTCGCCAAAGCCGGCCTAGCCGTTGATCGCAAGGTGCTGTCCGACCTTGCCATTCGCGAGCCCGCGGCCTTCCAGGCGATCGTGGAAAAGGCGAAAGCGGCATTGCCCGCTTGAGGTCCTTGACTGTCTTGGCCGAGCTTGTCCCAGCTAGCCCAATAAGGCAGGCAACGGTGCCAACCTAAGCGAGATGCGCGGGTCGGGCCCGCGCACGACAAGACGGTGAACCATGACCGACATCGCACAAATGGAACAAAATCTGCTTGCCGCTGTCGCCTCGGCGAGGGACGAGGCGGCGCTCGAAGCGGTGCGCGTGGCGGCGCTGGGCAAGAGCGGCTCGGTATCGGCGCTGCTCAAGACGCTCGGCAGCATGAGCCCCGACGAGCGCAAGATCTGGGGTCCGGCAATCAATGGATTGAAGGATCGCCTGACCGCGGCGATCGCAGTGGCGAAGGACAAGCTCGGTGCGGCTGCGCTTGATGCTAGACTCAACACCGAAACTATCGACGTCACGTTGCCGGTTCGCGAAACGCCGGCTGAAGCGGGCCGGGTGCATCCGATCAGCCAGGTCACAGACGAGCTGACGGCGATTTTTGCCGACATGGGCTTTGCGGTGGCCGAAGGGCCCGACATCGAGAGCGACGACTACAATTTCACCAAGCTGAATTTTCCCGAAGGCCATCCGGCCCGGGAGATGCACGATACTTTTTATTTTCCGCCGAAACCGGATGGCTCGCGACTGCTGCTGCGCACGCACACGTCACCGGTTCAGGTGCGCACGATGCTCAGCCAGAAGCCGCCGATCCGCGTCATTTGTCCGGGCCGCACATATCGCAGCGATTCGGATCAAACGCATACGCCGATGTTTCATCAGGTCGAGGGTCTTGTCATCGACAGGGGATCTCATCTGGGTCACCTCAAATGGATACTCGAGGAATTCTGCAAAGCTTTTTTCGAAGTCGACAGCGTGAAGATGCGCTTTCGTCCGTCGTACTTCCCGTTCACCGAGCCGTCGCTCGAAGTCGACATTCGGTGCAAGCGCGACAAAGGTGAAATTCGTTTCGGGGAAGGGGACGACTGGCTGGAAATTCTCGGTTGCGGAATGGTGCATCCCAATGTGTTGTGCAATTGCGGGCTCGATCCCGACGAATATCAGGGCTTTGCCTGGGGCCTGGGGATCGACCGTATCGCCATGCTCAAGTACGGCATGAACGATCTCCGCGCTTTCTTCGAAGCGGACGTGCGCTGGCTTGCGCACTACGGCTTCCGACCGCTCGATTTTCCCACTCTCGCCGGGGGCTTGAGCGCATGAGACGCCACGGCCACGCTTCACCTAACCCTCCCCCCCAAGGAGGGTGGGAGCGCGCGAGCGGAGCGGCGCAATGAAATTCACGCTGGCCTGGCTCAAGGAGCACCTCGACACCGACGCGTCGCTGGCCGAGATCGTCGACAGGCTGACGATGATCGGGCTCGAAGTTGAAAACGTCGAGGACAGGGCAAGCCAGCTCAAACCGTTTGTGATCGCGTCTGTGATCTCGGTCGAAAAACACCCGAACGCCGATCGGCTCCACGTATGCATGGTCGACATCGGTGACGGCAAGCCGATCCAAGTCGTATGCGGGGCTCCGAACGCGCGCACCGGCATGAAAGGCGTATTTTCCCCGCCGGGCACCTTCATTCCCGGCAAGAACATCACGCTCGGCGTTGGCACGATCCGCGGCGTTGAAAGCCGCGGCATGTTGTGCTCGCCGGCCGAGCTGATGATTTCCGATGATCACGAGGGGATTATCGACCTGCCCGCCGACGCGCCGGTGGGTAAGCCTTTCGTCGAGTGGGCCGGTCTCGGCGATCCCGTGATTGAGATCAATCTCACGCCCAATCGTCCGGATTGCACAGGCGTTGCCGGCATTGCGCGCGATCTCGGTGCCACATCGATCGGCACGTACAAGAACAGAATTCCTAAGCCGGTGAAGGGAGCATTTCCCTGCCCGGTCAAGGTCACGCTCGAATTTGGCAAGACACCACCGCTCTGCCGGGCTTTCGCACTGCGGCTGGTTCGCGGAGTAAAGAATGGTCCGTCGCCGGATTGGCTGCAGCGACGACTCGCGGCGATCGGCCTGCGGCCGATCAATGCATTGGTCGATGTTACCAATTTCATCACCTTCGACCGTGGCCGGCCGCTGCATGTCTTCGACGCTGCGAAAGTACACGGCAACCTGATCGTGCGTCGCGCCCGGAATGGCGAGAAGTTGCTCGCGCTAGACGGCAAGACCTATACGCTTGACGAAGCGACTTGCGTGATCGCCGACGAAAACGGCGTCGAGTCGCTTGCGGGCATCATGGGCGGGGAAGCAACGGGATGCTCGGAGAGCACGACCGACGTGTTGATCGAGTCGGCGCTTTGGGACGAACTCAATATCGCCCAGACGGGCCGCAAGCTCGGCATCAATTCCGATGCGCGCTATCGCTTCGAGCGCGGCGTTGATCCGGCGTTCATGCTGCCAGGCCTGGAACAGGCGACGCAAATGGTGCTCGATCGTTGCGGCGGACAGCCGTCCGACGTGGTCGTTGCCGGGGACCCGACACCTAAAGAAAAGGTGATCGATTTCCCATTGAGCGAGTTACCGCGCCTTGCCGGGCTGAAATTGCCCCTGCCTGACATGCGTCGCGTCCTCGAGAAACTCGGCTTCTTCGTCGCCGGCCAGGGCGAGCGCGTGAAGGTTGCCGTGCCCTCCTGGCGGCGGGATGTTCAGGGACGAGCGGACATTGTCGAGGAAATCGTGCGTATTGTCGGCGTCGATCGCGTGCCGTCAACGCCATTCCCTCGGGAGCATGCGCGTAAGCCGGTGCTCACCACGATCCAGAATCGGACCCGCAAGGCCAAGCGCGCGCTAGCCGCCAGCGGGCTCGTCGAAGCCGTCACCTGGTCGTTCGTTTCCAGGCGGGAAGCGGAGTTGTTCGGCGGCGGCAAACCCCAGCTGTCACTCGTCAATCCCATCGCTGCCGAACTCTCCGACATGCGTCCGAGCCTTCTTCCGGGCCTGATCATGGCAGCGCAACGCAATGCCGACCGCGGCCATGCCGACGTCGCTTTGTTCGAGGTGGGACAGATTTTTACCGGCGACAGGCCAGAGGATCAGCTGACCGCAGCCAGCGGGTTGCGCCGCGCGCTTGCCAAGCCGTCCGGCCGCGGTCGCCATTGGTCAACCAAAGCGCAGCCGGTTGACGCGTTCGACGCAAAGACCGACGCCTTCGCGGCATTGTCGGCAGCAGGAAGCCCCATGGCGTTGCAAGTTTTGCCGGGCGGCCCGCCATGGTTTCACCCCGGCCGCAGCGGGACCGTACAGATTGGACCGCAGAATATCCTGGGTCACTTCGGCGAATTGCATCCGCGCGTGGTTACCGCGCTGAATGCCGACGGTCCGCTTGTGGCATTTGAGGTAATCCTCGAGAGGATTCCCGAGCCAAAGCAACGAAACACGCGGGCGAAAGCTCCGCTGGAATTGTCACCGTTCCAGCCTGTCGAGCGGGATTTTGCCTTTGTGGTGGACAGTGCGGTCGAGGCCGCCGACGTCATTCGCGCCGCGCAGAACGTCGACAGGAAACTTGTTGCCGACGTCAATGTGTTCGACGTCTACGAAGGCAAGGGCATCGAGCCCGGCCAGAAGTCGATTGCCGTCGCCGTTACGATTCAGCCGTTCGAAAAGACCATGACCGACGCGGAGATCGAAGCGCTTTCGGAGAAGATCGTCGCCGAAGTCAAGAAGCGAACCGGCGGCATATTGAGAACTTAAGTCCCGCTCATTTCCCGCAGCGGAGCAACTACGCCGGCAATAAATCGGCGTAAGCAAAGCCATCGCGCTCGACGGTAGCTCCGACTTTAATGGCGATATCGCGCGCGAGCATGGGGCCTCCAGATACGAAGGAATGAAATTCGCCGTTCTCCCCGCAAGAATCGATCCTGGCCGGCAGCCGTCAAACCTTCGACAGACAAGAGCCCGGCAATTTTTTCAGATCCACCGTGGAAAGGCGCGCTTCGATTCCGCTTTCGATCATCTCGCATGCGAGCGCAGCGGTCTGCCGGCCCACACCGGAAAACCCGGTGTAATGCCTGTGCCCGCGAGGTGCCGCTCGCGATAACCCCGCACGTCCGAGAGAAACAAATCCCCGAAGATCATGTGAGTGACCCCGAAAGCGCGCGCGTCATCAAGCGCCGCTGCCATCTTTTGTTCATACACCTCGTTCGAACACGGAAACGGAATGTACACAACGATCGCGCGCAGACCCGCCACATCGAGCTGCGCGCGCAACAATTCTTCGCGAACGCCATGCATGCTCACACGGCCGAAGCCCTCGGTGACTGTCGTCAAAGCGCCGATAATTTCGAGATCGCCCGCGCGACGCACTTCATGCCGCGCCCATGCGCTGTCCTTGCCGCTCGACCACGCCACTAGCGCCTTCGACCGCATCGATATCAATCGTTCACTCCGCGGCGGCCGCGCTGCTTG
>DASXST010000198.1:0-58110 GCA_036505835.1 Pseudolabrys sp.
CGACTGCCTGCGGCTGATGCATCAGCACGGTATTCGTCACCTGCCGGTGGTCGAGCATGGCCAGGTGATTGCCGTTGTTTCAATCCGAGATTTGTTGAGCGAGGCGGTCAGACATAACGCAAAGATTATTGAAGAGCTTGAGCGTGAGCGGCTGACGATTTTCACATCAACGGCCTGAATCTCTCCCGGAGCTGCGGCATCCCCGCGGCAGCCGGCGACAGCGGGAGCGACGATCATGAATCTTCTGATTGTCCTGGGCGCCCTGGCGTTTCTGATGCTCGTCGCCTATCGCGGCTACAGCGTGATCCTGTTCGCTCCGGTCGCTGCGCTTGGCGCGGTGTTGCTGACCGATCCGGCGCTGGTCGCCCCGATGTTCTCCAGCGTCTTCATGGAGAAGACCGTCGGCTTCCTAAAAAACTATTTTCCGGTGTTCATGCTCGGGGCGGTTTTCGGCAAGGTTATCGAGTTGTCCGGTTTCTCGAAATCGATCGTCGCCGCCGTGATTGGGGTGCTTGGGCGTGAGCGGGCAATCCTGGCAATCGTCGTCGTCTGTGCCATCCTGACTTATGGCGGCGTGTCTTTGTTCGTGGTGGTGTTTGCGGTTTATCCTTTCGCGGCCGAGATGTTCCGCCAGAGCGCCATTCCGAAACGGCTCATTCCTTGCACGATTGCTCTTGGTGCCTTCACGTTCACCATGGATTCGTTGCCGGGCTCCCCGCAGATCCAGAACATCATTCCCACGACATTCTTTAAGACAACGACTTGGGCTGCGCCGTGGCTCGGCGTGATCGGCGCTCTATTCATTCTTGTCATCGGCCTTGCCTATATCGAGAGCCGCCGCCGTGTCGCCCATGCAAAAGGCGAGGGCTACGGAACCAATTTGCGTAACGAACCCGAGGCATTCGAAGCCGAAAAATTGCCAAACGCCTGGATCGCGCTTCTGCCGTTGGTGGTGGTCGGCGTAGCAAACTTTGTGCTGACATTCGCGGTGCCGCGCGCCTATGGAACCACGCATGAAATCACCCTCGGCACGGCCAAGCCGATCGTCACCCAGGTTTCCAGCGTAGCCGCCATCTGGGCGGTGGAAGGAGCTTTGCTGCTCGGAATATTGACGGTGTTCGCGTTTGCCTGGCGGCCAGTGCTTGCCCGGTTCGCAGACGGCAGCAAGGCGGCGGTGGCGGGGGCACTGCTGGCCTCGCTGAATACCGCGTCAGAATATGGGTTCGGCGGGGTGATCGCGCTGCTACCTGGTTTCACGGCTATCGCCGAGGCGCTGCGCTCCATCCCCAACCCTCTCATTAATGAAGCGATCAGTGTAACCGTGCTTGCAGGAATCACGGGCTCGGCTTCTGGCGGGATGAGCATCGCGCTTGCTGCAATGTCGGACACGTTCATTGCGGCTGCTGAGGCAGCAAAAATCCCGCTCGAGGTTTTGCATCGTGTCGCGTCGATGGCCAGCGGCGGCATGGATACTTTGCCGCACAACGGGGCCGTGATCACCCTGCTGGCTGTCACCGGCCTTACTCACAGGGAAGCCTACAAGGACATCTTCGTCATCACGCTGACGAAGACGGCCGCGGTGTTCTTTGTGATCGGATTCTACTATTTGACCGGCATTTACTAAGGGAATGGCGCGAATGTCAGCTCTTGCCCCCGCTCAAACGAAGCTCACACAACTTCGGGCACCCGACACCGGAAAGATTGTCACCGCCGAGGAGGCGGTGCGTCTTATTCGCGACGGCGACACGGTCGCGACCGGTGGTTTTGTCGGCATCGGCTTTGCAGAGGAAATTGCGGTGGCGCTGGAAGCGCAATACCTGTCGAAAGACGTTCCGGCGACCGAAAAGCCAAGAAATCTCACCCTGGTTTACGCCGCAGGCCAGGGCGACGGGAAAGAGCGTGGCCTCAACCACCTTGGCCATGAAGGATTAGTGCGTCGCGTCGTCGGCGGGCATTGGGGCCTCGTGCCGAAACTTCAGCGGCTCGCCATCGACAACCGGCTGGAAGCGTACAACTTTCCTCAGGGCGTTATTTCGCACCTGTTCCGGGACATTGCGGCCAAGCGACCGGGCCATCTCACCCGCGTGGGTCTCGGAACATTCGCCGATCCGCGCTATGGCGGCGGCAAGATAAACGAGCGTACCAAGGACGATCTTGTTCGCCTTATTGAGATCGATGGCGAAGAATTTCTTTTTTATCGCGCATTTCCGATCAATATCGGCATCGTTCGCGGCACCACGGCCGATCCCGACGGCAACATCACCATGGAGAAAGAGGCACTCACCCTCGAAGTGCTGGCGATCGCCATGGCGGTGCAAAACTCCGGAGGTCTTGTCATCGTGCAGGTGGAGCGAATAGCTGAACGCGGCTCGCTCAACCCGAGACAGGTTAAGATACCGGGCATCCTCGTCGACTGTGTCGTCGTCGCCCAGCCCGAACACCATTGGCAGACATTCGCGGTCCAATATGACCCGGCATTCAGCGGCGAAATTCGGTCGCGGGCGGGATCGATCGCACCCCTGGAACTGAACGAGCGAAAGATCATCGCGCGGCGGGCGGCACTGGAACTAAATGCCAACAGTGTGGTCAATCTGGGCATTGGCATGCCGGAAGGCGTTGCCAACGTGGCTAACGAGGAAAAAATTGCTGATCTGATGACTTTGACAGCCGAGCCGGGAGTGATTGGCGGCGTGCCGGCAGGCGGGCTCAACTTCGGTGCTGCGATCAACGCGCAAACCGTCATCGATCAGCCCTATCAGTTCGACTACTACGATGGCGGCGGACTTGATGCTGCCTTCCTGGGTCTCGCCCAGGCGGACAAGCAGGGCAATCTGAACGTGAGCAAGTTTGGCCCGCGTCTCGCCGGCGCCGGCGGTTTCATCAACATCAGCCAGAATGCCAAGAAGGTGGTGTTCGTGGGGACCTTCATGGCCGGGCGCCTGCAGCTGGCGCTCGAGGATGGTCGCCTGCGCATCGTCAAGGATGGCAATTTGAAGAAGTTCGTGCACGAGGTTGAGCACAGGACATTTTCCGGTAGCTATGCGGTAAAGCGGGAACAGCCTGTCCTTTACGTGACCGAGCGCTGCGTGTTCGAGCTTACCGGAGAAGGCCTTGAGCTTGTCGAGGTCGCCCCCGGCGTGGACATTGAGCGGGACATTCTGGCCCAGATGGAGTTTCGACCGATCATTCGGCGCGATCCTGCGATCATGGACAAGCGCATATTTCTGAACGAGCCAATGGGACTACGCGAGGACCTGCTGCGGATGCCGCTTGAGCAGCGCTTTACATATCACCCAGAGAAAAATCAGTTCTTTGTCAACTTCGAAGGCCATGTTGTTCGCAGCCATCAGGACATCGAACGAATTCGGCGCATTGTTGAATCCATGCTTTCATCCGTGCGGCAAAAGGTCCACGTCATCGTTAATTACGACAATTTCAGTATTTATCCCGACATCCTTGATGAATACTCGGCAATGGTCCGCGATCTGGCCGACCGGTTCTATTCAGACGCAACCCGGTATTCGACCAACGGGTTCCTGCGCAGCAAATTGGGCGACGCGTTAGGTCGCCGCGCCCTCGCGCCACATATTTATGAAAGCGCTGACGAGGCCAAAGCTCATCTGCGCGAGCTTGAAACCAAAGTCGCAAGCTGACAACGCAAGCACGGGCATCCACATGAATAAGCCAGAAAAACCGACCGTCCAGGCGAAGGCTGGCCAGAGTGAAGACGTGAAAAAAATCGAACGTGCTCCGGAAGAAAAAAGAGCAAGCACGGGCGCCGTCGAGACGCTCACGGACATCATCAATCGAAGCGCGAATCTTTTTCACCTCTATGCCGAAAAGCTCAAGATCGAGGATAACTATCAAGTCATCGACCCGCGGACGGTCACCGCGTCGTCTCAGGGATTTCTGCAAAAGGCCATGATGGATCCCGCTCCGATTCTCAAGGAGCAGGCCGCATTCTGGACGGATCTGGGGTTGCTGTGGCAGCGAACCGCCTTGCGCGCGCTGTTCAATACGCCGGCAGAGCCGGTTATCGCGCCAGCCAAGCAGGACAAACGGTTCAAACACGATGCCTGGACCGACAACTGGTTCTTCGATTACACGAAGCAGCATTATTTGCTGCTATCGCGCTGCCTCGAGTCATCGGTTCGTGGCGTGCAGGGCCTCGACCCGCATACCCAACACAAGGCGCAGTTCTATAGCCGCCAGTTTGTCAACGCATTGTCACCGACCAACTTCGTTTTGACCAATCCTTCCGTAGTCAATGCGACGGTCGAGACCCGTGGCCAAAATCTTCTCAATGGTTTCAGGAATTTCGTCGAGGACCTCGAGCGCGGGGGTGGCCGCCTAAGCCTGAAAATGACCGATCTTGCGGCCTTCAAGTTTGGCGAAAACATTGCGAATTCGCCAGGGAAGATCGTTTTCCAAAATGAGCTCATGCAACTCATTCAGTATGCGCCATCCACCCCCACGGTCCAGCGCCGTCCTTTGCTCATCGTGCCGCCGTGGATCAACAAATTCTATATTTTGGATCTCAAGCCCAAGAATTCGTTCATCAAGTGGTGCGTCGAGCAGGGCCACACCGTTTTCGTCATCTCGTGGATCAATCCGGGCCCCGAACTCGCCCACAAATCCTTTTCCGACTATTTGCTGGCGGGGCCTCTGCAGGCCATCGATGCGATCGAAAAGGCGACGGGGGAGTCCGAGGTCAATGTCATTGGATATTGCATCGGCGGGACTTTGGTCGCCAGCACGCTCGCCTATATGGCCGCGAGAAACGACCGACGCATCGTTTCCGCCACGTTGTTCACGTCGCTTCTCGATTTTTCGGACGTCGGCGACATCTCGGTGTTTATTGATGAAGACCAACTTCAGCTTGCGGACGAGCATATGAATCGTCTCGGTTACCTTGAAGGTTATCACATGTCCGAGGCATTCAACCTCATGCGCGAGAACGATCTGATCTGGTTCTTTTTCATCAATAATTATCTGTTGGGCCGCAGCCCCGCGGCATTCGATATTCTGTATTGGAATTCGGATTCAACGCGCATGCCGGCCCGGATGCAGTCCTACTATTTGCGCAATATGTACCTCCGGAACGTACTGAAGAACGCGGGCGGGATTAATCTTGCCAACGTGCCCATCGATCTCCGCAAGATCGCCGTTCCCGTTTATTTCCTGTCGACCCGCGAGGACCACATTGCTCCATGGCATTCGACATATGCGGGAACACAGCTGGTATCCGGACCGGTGCGCTTCGTCCTCGGTGCATCCGGGCATGTCGCCGGTGTGATCAATCCACCCTCCGCCAACAAGTACGGCTATTGGACAAATGAGAAATTGTCAGCCGATCCTGAAACCTGGTTGAAGGGCGCCACCTATCACGAGGGCTCCTGGTGGACGGATTGGGCGGCCTGGATTGCCGGCCACGGCGGTGGACAAGTTCCTTCGCGCCAGCCTGGAAGCGGCAAGCTCGCGGCGATCGAAGATGCTCCCGGATCATACGTAAAAGTGCGGGCTGCGGCGGCTTGAGGCGCAGTTATTTGGCGGCTCGGTCGCTCTCAAGCCCGACGGCCTTGCGCAGCTCGACTTTCACTTTCTTGAGTTCATCCCGAAAAGAGTCCTGGTTCATCAGAGAGGCGGCAATCGCTGCGCCGGCGATGTTTCCTGCGTAAACATCGCTGCGAAAATGCGCGCCAGAAATCAGCCGGCTGTAGCCGTAATCCTGAATGCGCTTGTAGATTTCTTCTTTTTTCTCGGGAAGCATTTCAACAAGCACCATTCCGACGACAGCGCCGTAAGTGGCATGACCGGACGGATACGACGTTGAATCGCGGTCGCTCAATTTTTTGAGAGTGTGCAATTTGCTCTCATGCAAGCGGTAAGGACGCGTTCTCATGAAGGTCGTCTTGGCGTCCCGCACCGATTTTTCCACGGCAGCACCAATACACTCGAAGAAATGATTTGCGGAAGCCGACAGTTGTTCGACCTTGATACCCATTCCGCCCAGGAAGCGCTCAACCGTTCTATGATCGTCTCCTTTGACATGCTCGACCTGCCGCGGCGTCCGTGCCTCCTGCAGCCGCAGGAGTTCCTGCAGCTCTGCCTTGGTGTGCGCGCTGTCCTGCTTTGGCGGAGGCATCAGAATCGCGGCAACCGGCACGGCAGGGTCAGCGCAAGATGAATCGGCGGCAGCGGCCTCCAAACTGATCAATAACGGAAGCGCCGCGACCGAAAGCAGGCATACGCGACGGCGATTCCGTTTCATGAACTGAACTCCGAAACACGAATCGTGTCAGGACGCTTTTGCCTGCGGTTTTCTTGCGACCTCGCGAAGGCGCGGGGGAGCGCTGCCAAGGCCAAACAACCGCGCGATCTCGCTCATTCGTTTTTTGTCCTCGGTTGATAGTTCGCCCCGCGCGTTCATGAGCTGGCTGATCAGCCCATATGCCTTTTCGCGAGTCTCCGCGTCCGTCGGAAGCATCGATGGAATTGCCGCGAGCGCTGCTTCCTGGTCTATCAACAAGATATTGAATTGCTCGCGCACCAGGGCCTTGAAATCCGCCAGCGACATGTCGCCATGCTCCTCGCGAATGCGGCGGGCCATTTCAAAACCGCGCTCGTCGATAGAGGCGCGGTTCATGCCTGCATAAATAAGAGCACGGATAACGGCGGCGCGAAGACCTCCTTCGGGAATGCGGGATTTCAGCTCTTCGATTCGCTTATGCAGCAACTCGCCATGTAAAGGATTTTTCGATGCTTTCCGCAGATGCTGCGTTCCGGCAGGATCGATGCCGACTGCGCTCTGGAGCGTCGGCGAACCGTAAACCGCGAGAAACGTCCGCTCGGCCAGTTTTTCCGTTGCTTCGCGCCATGCGTCGAGTGCGGAGACGATCTGATTTGAAAAATTCTCCTGCATCGCGACAAATGGATTGTCTTTGCCGGCCGGCTTTCGGTCCTTGCGAATTTGCTCCGCGAGCGTGGCAATCGAGGCCATCGCGGGATTTTGGTCGGAAAACATTTCGTACTGAACGCGCAGGGGATGCATTTGATGCATCCAGTCCGCGACCGGCGTGCTGACCATTGCCCGCACAATGGGCTGCGCAAAAGTGCGATACAGCGCAAGGTTTTTGTTAGAAACGCGTGCGGCTGTTGCGAAACGCCGCTCGTCCGCGATGTCATTGCCGCCAAGCGCGCGGATGTCTTCCAGGGTCCTTGCCTCGCACCGCATCACCCAGTTTCCGAGTGCCAGATCCGGGTTAGTGGTCTCCGCGGTCTTGTCCTCGAAAATCGCCTCATAGAGCCCGGGAGGAAGCGTATCGATGAGGTCGATATTGCTCGAAAACTCTCCATGTTCCTTCTTGGCAACACCGCTGGAAACGAAGATGCCGAGGTGGCCGACCGTTTCATGGATCGTGTAGACGATCGTCTGTCCATTCGCGCGGATGTCATCGACGCCGTCGTAGAGATCGAGAATCCATCCGAGCGCTTGTTGCGGCGGGGTGATGTTGTCGCCCTTCGAGCAGAACACGACGATCGGAGAGCGGATGTTGCGCAGATCGATCGTTGCTCCATCCGGCGTTTTGATGCGCCCGGCGGCCAGATTGTTGCCGATAAACAGCTCATCGACGATGAACTGGATTTCCTCCGCGTTCAGATTGACGTGGCCGCCCCACCACTTTTCGAATCCCAGATACCGCGGGGCCTCCGTATCGATCTTCGAATAAAGGTTGTACTGTTTGGTCCACAGCGTGTTTGCCGGGTTCTGGTTCTCGAAGTTCTGCACCAGCCAGGCGCCGTCGAACTTGCCGTGGCCGAGGTCGCTCACAAGGGCGGTCAGCCAGCTGCCACCCAGCAACCCTCCTGAGTAGCGCATCGGGAATTTCCCGTGTACGCCGGCCCAGTACGAAAGCGGCGATCCGGCGACAATGATCGGTCCAAACAATTCCGGGCGAAGCGCGGCCACCATCATGATCGCCCAGCCCGCCTGGCAATTTCCAATCACGCAGGGCTTGCCGTTCGCTTCCGGATGCTCGGCGGCGACCTTTTCGATAAAGATCGCTTCTGCGCGAGCGATGTCGCCAATCGTCTGGCCGGGGACTGGGTCTGGAAGAAAGCCCACGAAGTAACACGGATGGCCGGCCTTGAATGCGACGCCGATTTCGCTGTCCGCTTTGAAGCCGCCAATGCCGGGCCCGTGTCCGGCGCGTGGATCAACGACAATAAAAGGCCGCAGCTTGGGATTGATTTTGGCTCCCGCGGGCGGGACAACGCGCACGAGTGCATAGTTGACAGGCCGTTCCAGGGTGCGCCCGTCAATCACAAGCTCCGCTTTATAGTCGAGCACATTCGGCACCGTTTCCGCCATGTGTTCGCGGTACTGGTTTCCGCGCTCACGCATGACATCCCAAAACAGGACGCCGCGCTGGAACGCGTCGATCGCATATTCCATAGCGGGTGCGAACATGCCGAACGCTGCCGTGTCGAACTCCGATGAAGGAGCGATTTTTTGTGCTGGTGTCATTTGTGGACTCCCTCTTTGCAGGTTCCGTGAGAAGATGCCACGCTGTCGCAGCCTCTAGTCCATGATGTGATAGCCCCCATCGACGTATAGCGTTTCGCCGGTGATCAGGCGCGCTGCGTCATGCGCCAGGAAGGCGGTTGCTACTCCCACGTCGTCGATGCTGACGAGGCTGCGTGCGGGCGCCTGTGCCCTCGCTTTCTCGAGCAAAGCATCGAATTCCGGAATTCCTGAGGCTGCCCTGGTCGCGAGCGGGCCCGGAGAAACGGCGTGCACGCGAATACCTTTTGGCCCGAGTTCCGCGGCGAGATAGCGCACCGCGCATTCGAGCGCCGCCTTGGCAACGCCCATGATGTTGTAATTCTTAACGACCATCTGGCTGCCGTAGTATGACATCGTGAACAGGGTGCCGCCCTTCTTCATCAGCGGCTCGGCCAGATGCGCCATCCGAATAAAGGTCCAGCAGGACACATCCATCGTTGTCGCGAAACCCTCCCGCGTGACGTCGACCACGCGCCCCTGCAGCGCCTCCTTCGGCGAAAAAGCAATGGAGTGAACGAGATAGTCGAGCTTGCCCCATTCCTTAGTAATCCGTTCAAAGACAGCTTCCAACTGCCCGGCCACGCTCACGTCGAGCGGCATAAAGATCGGAGCTTCGAGCGCCCGGGCAAGGGGTTCCACGAATTTTTTGGCTTTGTCGTTAAGATAGGTGACGGCGACCTCGGCGCCGAAAGCCCGGAAAGCTTTCGCGCAACCCCACGCAATTGATTTGTCATTGGCAATGCCAACGATGAGACCCTTTTTTCCTTCCAGGAGCTTGGCCTTCACCGCCGGGAGCATCGGTGCTGCGCTTTTGTTCATGTGAGTCTCCACGTAACGTTCCGCAATCTGTTTGATTGCACGAAAAGCCTGGCGTCGATCCTTGGCGTCGTTGATGCGCGCGATTTCCCGGCCATTGATCTTAAGCTGACCTTCACCCCAGGGCGCGATTTCCATCTCCAGCTGATCGTGGCCAACACTAGCGACATATTGCTGCACGGTCGCGCCCTTGCCGACGGCTAATGCCTCATTGGTTTTCCACTCGAGCATTCAGGCCCTACCTATCAGAATACCGTCGATAGCGAGGCACGTTTGGCTCAGAAAAATAATTGCATCAAGCAGGGGACGTCTTGACTTGAGTCAAACGCCAGGTGGTCCACGACGAAACCACGTCCACGCACCTGAATGCTCAATTATTCATGCGTAAAAGCGATGGTCGATTGAGCAGGATTAACGTTCGGGGAGATATGCGGGCAATCAGTTCGGATCGTTCCAGTCCAGTAATAGTTCGACTGACCGTCTCGATGGTGAGCCCCAGGTGATCGGCAATATCCTGGTGGGACATCGGAAGATCGAGATATTTCGCGGTTCCCAATCTTCTCGACAAATCGAGCAGGAAGGTTGCGACACGACACCTCGCACTCCTGCTCATCAGCAGAGCGTGCTCCTGGGTACGCCGAAGTTCGTTCGTTGTGGCGGCCAACAGGAAACTTGCAATTCGACTGTCACGGGCGGCGACGGCCAACAAAGCGCTGCGCTTGAGATACAGCACCAATGCATTGGTCGCTGCCTCGGCGGAAAGCAGATGGTTCAGATCGGTCCAGCCAAACAGCTCTCCCGGCAAATAAAAGCCCGCGATGCTGCGGGCGCCGTTTTGAAATGTCCGACAGCTGCGGACGATTCCCTCCAGAACCAGAAACATGTAATCGGCTGGGTCTCCTTCGCATACAATGATCTGGTCCCGATGGTAACGGATGGGGCCGCGCCGAAGGGCAACAATGGTGCGCTGCACCAGTTTCTGGTCGTCGACCTCCAAAAATGGGCAAGTAACCGGCGCTTTGACGGTCCTGTCCTCAAACAGGTGTTTGCGCAGAGGCGGTCCGTGCCCCTTGATCACCTTGAAGTGGGCCATTTGTTCCCCCAATAGTTCAGCCTCACAGGATTCAAGGAATAAATGGCCTATAAAATTTAGAAAGTTGGACCTTGGCCCAACTTGGCGCAGGGCGCTTCATCAGCGGGTGGGTTGTTTTCGCGGGGGAGGGATAGGAGGGGCGATGCTCCGGCAATTTATCTTTGGCGGCGGCGTGAGCGTCTGCAATATCGCAATTCACGCCTTCATGATGACCTTGGTCGTGCAGGTGGCCAGGATAACGGCGAAAAGCGTGACGACGCATTCATCGCTCTTGCTGATCGGCGTCATGATTGCAGCCGTCTCAGTTCTCATGATCGCGCACGCGTTCGAAGTCATTGTCTGGTCATTGGCCTACTGGATTGTCGACGCAGCACCGGGCTCCAAGCTCGTGTATTTTGCGTTCGTCAATTACACCACGCTGGGCTATGGCGACGTGATACCTGTGCCGCGGTGGCAACTGCTCGGCCCGATCACGGCGATGAACGGCGTATTGCTGTTTGGCTGGTCTACCGCCGTTATTTTCGAGATCCTGCGCAGGACGATGACGATCACCGCTTGGGAGGGCCGGCAAGCGCCTCACGCGCGTTAGTCCCTAAGCGTGTAAAGACAGACGGCAAGCAGATTTACTGACTTGCTGGCTGCGTTTCCGTCTTACTCTCGTTGTTATCTTTCTGATCGAGCGCTTCACGTGGAACGACGCTCGTATACCAGACAACGAGCCCGCCTACGCACGGCGTGATCGCGGCCAAGCCGGTCACGTTGTTTCCGTCGATGTTCCGGCTCTTTGCTGTTAGTATGGTGGACATCCGACGTCCTTTCGCGGTCTACTGGCAATGTCTTGATAGACCCATTTCGCCAATCCTTTTGTGAGGTACTTCACTCTCGCGCCGCAGAATCCTGAACCATGAGGAGGGGCTCTCATGATTACGGTTCCTGAACTGGCATCCGAGGCGCTGGGAAATTTCCTTTTCACCCAATTGAGCCGCAGGTTTCACTCGACCGAGGCGCAACTGACCGAGATCATTCCATCGGTCGCCCGCCTGTCTCTCGAGTGCATCGGAAACAGCGATGCGCTCTATCACAACGTCGAGCATACGATGCTGGTCACGCTGGTCGGCTATGACATCATGAAGGGAAGGGCGTTGCTGACGCCCACCACCCCAAGTGATTATTCGCATCTCCTCGTCGCGTGCATGTATCATGACATCGGCTATGTGCGGGGCATTCTGAAGGGCGATGGCGCCGACGGCTATGTCATCGATGCGCGCGGCAACAAAACGGAAATCCCGCGCGGCTCATCCGATGCATCGCTTTTGCCGTATCATGTCGACCGATCGAAACTGTTCGTCATGGAGCGCCTCGCCAATCACGAGTACCTGGACGCAAAAAGGATTGCGCGCGCCATCGAGTTCACGCGCTTCCCGGCGTCAACTGTCGAGCCCGATGACAACGGCAACGAAGAAGGCTCGCTGGTCCGGGCCGCCGATCTGATTGGCCAGCTCGGCGATCCGCAATATCTGCGCAAGACCAATGCCCTCTACTATGAATTCGAGGAAGTCGGTCTCAACCGCCAGCTAGGCTATGAGTCGCCCGCCGATCTCACCGAATTCTATCCGCAATTTTACTGGAAGACCGTTTCTCCCCACATTCAAAGCGCCATCCGCTATCTCAATGTGACATCGAGCGGGCGGCAATGGATTGCGAACTTGTACAGCAACGTTTTCCGCGCGGAGCGCGATCTCAGCCTTTGCGGGCCGGAGCTCTGAATCGGGTTTACCAGCGAGTCATCCCAGACCACGGGGCTTTGGGAACGGTCAATTCGCCGATTCTATCCAGCGCAGAAACCTGCCACCTGCGACGCCGCGCGTGAGCGCAAGGTTGTATTCCTGGAACACTTCCGCTGTGTGCCAGCCGCCCTTGGGCCAAGTCTCGATTGCATTCTGTAATCGGCCCAGGTCGATGATCCGCCTGGCCAATGGAGACTTTGCCAGTTCGGCGATCTGCGAAGCGAGCTCCGATCGCTGATTTTCGATTTTTTCGTACCAGTCGGCGCCCTGCAGACCGCTCAGGCGATTGGTCAGGACGATTTCGGGAAGCACTCCCCACATCGCGCGCCGGATCAACGAGCGATCGATGCCTTCGGCAAGATATTGTTCGGGCGGAACACCAAAGCAATACGAGACCACGTCCATATCGGCCGTGGGATCGCGGACTTCGACGCCAGTGACGGCTTTCTCCGCTGCATGCCAGTCGCCGATGTAATCGACCTGGGCCAATCCCCGCGTGCGCTCGTCTCGCCGCATCCGATAGAGAAAGTCGTGGCCGCCTTTTTTCGCGCGCACATCGATGGACATCGCTGCTGCGAAGTTGGGGTCGATCGCAGCATGATCCTGCCAGGGCGCGACCCGCGTCGGTCGGCGGCGTCGGTCGGCCCAGTCGCCGAGGCGCGCGGGGATAAGGGGATCGAGCAGGAGCTTGCGCAGCGCAACCCAGCGCGAGTAGGGGGTGGTCCGATAGTAGAGGTGCCACTGCCGGAAAGCCAAAAACAGTCTGCCGCGAAGCAAATGGCCGACGGTCTGCGACCAACCGTTCCAGCTTATGGTGTAATTTCCATAAAGGCCGCCCAGAAGCACTCGGCGCCCTTGCGCGCGCGCCCGCTGAAGAATGGCCATGCTCCAGCCGAAGTTGGTCGGGTTGCGGACCGGACTGCCCAGCGCAACAAAGAAACGTTCAAGATGTGCAAAGTCACTGCACTCCTCGTTACGCACATATTCGACATCCATGTTGCCGACGTACTTCTGGATGGCATCGACAAAAGGCGTCTCGTCGGCGTAGCAGCCCTCCGGTACAGGCCCATTGAAATTGCGGCGAGGCACGCCGGTAAAAGCGAGAAGTCGCTGATTTTTTTCCGTCAGAGCGCGGGCGGCAAGCGCGGAAACCGACGACGAATCCAGCCCCCCGCTGAGCATTGACCCGATCGGATGGGCGCTGCGCATTTGCCGGCGTACCGCCGTATCCAGGCGTTCGCGCAGGCCATCCGCGTAGTCTTGGTCGGAGGCAAGACGGACCGGTTTTATGTCGGCTGGCGACCAGTAGCACCGATGCACTGTCGAACCGTCGGGTCCTACACGAAGGATGTGCGCAGGCGGAACCCGGAACACGTTGCGGTACATCGTCGTGGCGTGGTCAGAATGATTGAGCACCAAAAAATCGGCCAGCTTCTCCTCTGACAATTCGCGCGGCACCCCGTCGAACGCAAAGAGGCCATTGGGCATGCTCGCGAATGCGAAAAATCGCCGGCTTCGATGCCACATCAGCACATTCAGCCCGAGGTGATCGCGCGCCAGCGTCAGAGTACAGCTGCGGGGGTCCCAGATCGCCACGGCAAAAGGGCCACGCAACAGTGGCCAGAAGTGGTCGCCGAGCTTTTCCCAGCCAGCAAGGATCACGCGGGAGTCCGACCATTCCATTGCCTCCTGGCGCGCGATTCCGATTCGCGTCAGCAGCTCATCGCGATTGTCGATACGTGCGTCGGCGGTGACCAGGGCTCCGCTCGCGCCTTGCTGCGGCTGGCGATCGAACCGATCCTCGGGCGTCATCCGCATTAGTGCGTGTACGAAGCCAACCGTTCGGCTCATGCGCATGTCGGTTCGATCAGGACCGTACTGCCGAAGCGCACCTGCAATGCGCTCAAGTTGCCGGTGCTCTGCCGGCCGGCCATCGAGTGTCATCAATCCGGCGATCGCGCTCATAAGTGTGCTCCGCCGAACTCAGCCAGACGCGCGTATCCCGCCTCTCCAACGCCGGCATCGATTTTTTGCTTGCCGACTTCGACCCAGGCATGGGTGGCCAGACCGCTTTGCTTCCGGGCAACACCAATGCAGAGCCGGCTCGCGATCCCGCGTCGACGCAGCATCGCGTGTGCCGCCAGGGCGCGAGGAAGGCAAAGCGCCTTAATCCAGGGTTTTGCGGCGGCTGCCTCAACAGCCCACGCTATCCAGTTTGCCTCATCACCAGCGAAACGATTAATGCGCCCTGGCGGCCGGTCGGCCCAAGAGAAAATGCGAGCAGGGGGGATAAAACGGACGGCCAGCCGTGCCAGGACAATCATCACGGCGGCTTCCCGCAGGTACATGCGCCTGATTGTGTTCAGCTTCATTGCGCCGCGTCCAGAGGCATCGCGCGGATCAGCCGTTGCTCCACGAGTGTTTGAAGGAAGGGCGTCACTTCGCGCGCGACCGTTTCCCTGTCTACGCGATGATTCTGCGAAAGGCTGTCGATGATCCTGCCGATCGGGCAGGGCTCTGCGAGCATGCTCCAGATTTCAGTTCCAATGCGATTGAAATCGAAGTACGCGCCCGCGCTTAGACTCATGACAACGACGCGACCGCCGAGCTCGGCAGCGGGCAATGTCTTGTCCTGCACAAGGACGCTATCGAGCGACAGGTTCAAAGTCGCAACTCCGCAATTGCATAGGTTGTCCGTTCGCTATCATCGATGAATAATGCCAACTGCGGCTCGGCGGCGCAAAGCCAGCCAGCGTTCCTCGACGACGCGAAGGCGATAATTCTATTTCTTGGTGCGCGCCGCGAGTGGAAACGCCATCTCGAACGAAAAACCGAGTTTCGTTGCCGGCTCGGAGGGCGGCTGCGGCTCGGCAAGTGCAGGGTCATTTGTTACGGGACCGTGGGCCTTTGTTTCAGTGATCGCCGTCTTGGTAACCGCGGGCGGCTCCCAGGTATTGTCCCGCTTGTCTTTGCTCTGGGCAATCTTGGTTCGCGCCATCGCCGAGCTCCGAAGCTTGCGTGCTTTCCGCGTTCTATGGGATCGGCTCCAAGCTGGCAAGGCTCCGGCCGAGTCACTGCCGCGTCCTGCGCGGGGCCTTAACCCTCACAGGAAAAACGATTGAGCTGCCGGAAGATCAAGCAGTCGCAGACGCTTGGCATCGAAAAGGGCGCATGATACGCTTTTTGCGCCACGAGGGGTTTGAGCCGAAAAACAAGCACTTACGATCAAGTGCTGATCGCGCTCGAGAATTAGAAAGGGATCCGCCATGGCAGAGAATCCGACGTCGTCGAGCTCAGAAGCAAGCGATGCCATCGCGGCCAGCACGCCCGAGACGCGCGAGGAAATGGCTTCGAAATTGGTTGATCGCTTCGCCTTATGGTCCGGCGTCGCGGGCCTGATCCCTGTGCCACTCGTTGACGTGGCCACAGTCGGCGGCCTGCAGATCCAGATGGTGCGCCGCATCTCGCAGATCTACGATGTCGAGTTTTCGGAAAATCGCGGCAAGGCTCTGATCGCAAGCCTCGTCGGTTCGCTTATTCCGGCGACAAGCGGCGTTGGCGCTGCAAGCATGCTGAAGGCAGTACCGGTCATCGGGACAATTGCCGGCGGTTTTGTGATGCCGGTTCTTTCTGCCGGGGCTACTTACGCGATCGGCAAAGCGTTCATTCAACACTTCGCCACCGGTGGGACGCTGCTTGATTTCAATCCGCCGGACTATCGCGAGTTCATCAGGGCTCAGCGGGACATGTGGGATTCGCGACGCAAAGGGCGCGGCGCAAAGTCCAGCACCGAAGCAACGACCAGCACCGAAGCAACGACCAGTCCTTAAGCGCCCACGGGGGTGGCGTTTGGGAGTTGATCCAGTCTGTTGGCGCCAGTAATTTCCAGGGGCGGGGCCGAGCCCAATGCTCGAAGCCGTTATTTATATAGTATTCTGTGCTCTCACCGGGCTTTGCGGCATCGACCGCCGTCTGGGTTTTTTCGGTACTTTTCTTCTGGCCCTTCTTACCACTCCATTTGTAGTCTTGCCCGTGTTGCTTCTTACCGGCCCGTCACGCCGCGCCGAATGGCACCGCCGGAATTGACCGAAGTTGTGTGTCGGGTTCGGCGCGGATGCATGGCGCTGCGCCGACAGCAGCATGTCGTAGTTGTGTAAACGGAAGACATCGCACTTATGTCCTTCCTCCAGCTCGTTCGCCGCGAAATGCACGGCTCGCTGCCGAAGCTGCTGCTCATGTCCGGGCTTGGAGGCATCAGCACCGCCGCGATCCTCGGCGCGATCAATGCCGGGCTGCAGAGCGGTCCGACTTTGTGGGCGGCCACGCTTTTCATCATTGCGCTGTTCCTGTTCATCAAGACCCAATACTACGTCACCATAACGACGACCGCCGAGATCGAAGCAATCATCCATAAAATCCGGGTGCGCCTGATGGATCAAATCAGGCGCTCGGAGCTGCTGTCGATCGAGGGAATCGGACGGGCGAGCATCGTTGCCGCGATCACCAGCGATACGGCGCTCCTTACGCAGGCCAGCAACATGCTCTGCTTCACGGTGCAGGGCGCAGTCCTGATCTTTTTCGTGGCGATCTACGTCGCGTTCCTGTCTCTCGCCGCGATCATTACGACGATCGTCATCGTGTCGGTGGCAGCGGCGATTTTCCATATGAAGAATCGTCAGCTGGTCGTTGAAAAACAGAGGGCGGCGGAATGGGAGCGCCGGTTGTTCGACCGCCTGACCGATTTCCTCGATGGATTCAAAGAGGTCAGACTCAATGCGACACGCAGCGCCGCCTTGTACGACGATGCGATGGATGTGTCGCGAACGGCCGCCAACATAAAGATCAAGAGCCAGGCCGAGACGTTCAAGATGATCGTAACGTCGCAGATCTCGATGTACGTATTGCTCGGCGCGGTTGTCTTTATCGCACCGCAGTTCAGCGAGTCACTGGGCGGTGCCGCTCTGACAAAGACTACGACCGCCCTGATGTTCATCGTGGGAGCGTGCTTTGGCCTCGTGCAATCGATACCCATCATGCTGAGTGCGAATGCCGCCGCGGACCGCATCGAGCAGCTGGAAAGGGCGATGCGAGCGACGGTATCTTCGGTCGAACCGCGTGAGATTCCCGCGCTCAAGCGCTTCCGCAAGATCGAATTGCGCAGGATCATGTTTCGCTATGTCGACAGATTTTCCGAGACCGCATTCCAGATCGGTCCGATCGACTTCGAACTGGACCCCGGGGAGTTGGTGTTCATCACCGGAGGCAACGGCTCGGGAAAATCGACATTCCTGCGGGTGCTATCCGGCCTCTATCCGCCCGATTCCGGCGAAATTATCCTCGATGGCAGGCTGGTCAACGATCTCAGGCGCGACGAATATCGTTCGCTGATAGCGGGCATATTCTTCGACTATCACTTGTTCAAGCGGCTTTACGGGGTACCCGAGCCAAATCCGGGGGAGGTTGAGCGCCTGCTGACCCAATTCCGTCTTGCCGACAAGACTGGGTTGGCTGATGGCGAGTTCCGCACGCTCGACCTTTCGGGCGGTCAACGCAGGAGGCTCGCACTCATCGTCAGCCTTCTCGAAAAGCGTCCGATTCTGCTGCTCGACGAATGGACGGCCGAGCAGGATCCCGAATTTCGGCGCAAATTCTATGACGAACTCCTGCCGGACCTGATGAAGGCCGGGACGACTGTCGTGGTGATTACCCACGACGATCGCTACCTCGACGAGCTTGACCTGCCTGCGCGCAGGATTCGCATGGACGAGGGGCGAATTGTGGAGCAGCGTACGATCAGGAAGAGACGGCGGTAGGGAGACGGACTGATGGTTACGTATGCAGAATCCCTTTATGAAATGCCGCCCAGGCAGAAAAAACGCACGGTGACGCGGTTCATCGGACGTCATTTGCCCGGCCTGACCGTCACGCTGCTGGCAACGTTGCTCCTGACCACTGTTCTTTTCCCGTATGTTGTCATCACCGTCCCGAGCGGCCACGTTGGCGTTCTGTGGAAGCGTTTCAACGGCTACGACTTCTATTGCTGGTGCTTCGTGGGCCGAGGCACGATTCTGGATCCTCGCCAGCTGCGGAATGAAGGCCTCCATCTCGTGTGGCCGTGGGACAAGCTTTTCATCTACAATCTGCGACTCCAGTCTTCGACCCAGACATACAACGCCATCAGCAAGGACGGCGTGAATGTAACCGCGCAAATCAATATCCGGTTTCAATTGCTGCATAACTCTGTGGGCGTGCTTCACAAATTCATTGGGCCCCAGTACCTCGCTTCGGTCGTAGATCCCGAGATCGGCAGCCGCGCGCGCGAGGTCATCTCTCAATACACCGCGCAGGAGGTCTACACGTCGCGTGAGGCGATCCAGGCAAAAATCCGCGAGACCGCCCAAAAAAGCCTGAGCACCCACCTGAACAATCTCGTGCAGCCGGAAGCGATGGAGCAGCCCGATCCGAAGGGCTACAACGACTTCCTGCAGAACTCGATCCAGATTCTCGACACTCTGGTGCTCAGCATCGAGCTGCCGCCGGAAATCGTTGGAGCGATCAATCGCCAGACCCAGCAATACTACGAGATCCAGGAATACAAGTATCGCGTCGAGCGGGAGGCGCAGGAGTCCACCCGCAAGCAGATCGAAGCGAACGGCATAGCAGCCTTCCAGCGGACGGTCAGCGAGGGAATTTCCGATTCGTACTTGCGTTGGCGCGGCATCGAGGCAACCCTTGCGCTGGCCCAGTCCCGCAATTCAAAGGTGGTGATCATCGGAGGCGGCAAGGATGGCCTGCCCATCATTCTCGGCAATATCGGCAATGCCGACAACGTTGCGGGGGCCAAGGCCGCCGCTCCGGAGGATGAATTGACATCAAACGAGAAGATGTCTCCGATCACCCCAGGCGGCAGTGCGCTGGTCAAGTCGGGCGGATCAGTCGGCAGCTCATTGATAACGACGGACAAGAGCAGCGCTGCCGCGCGTTCATCGACGCCGCCCGACGTGACGCAGGCGAACACGCCGCCGGAAAAAGCTGCCACTCCGCCCGCCGGTTCGACTGAGCGTTCGGGCTCGATCCTGCCCGATCTGTCGGATCTCAAATCTCTTGTTCCGAAAATGCCCGACTGGCTACGATCGGGCGCAACGGGGGCAGGTCCTCAGCCGACGCCGCCGAAATAGTAGCAACATGCGGCGCAGATCGAATTAGGCGAGATTTTTCGAATTGCGTTCTCGAGCCTAAATCGGCAATCATTGAGCTAAGAATGCGCCCAGATTTCGCGAGGAATCGCTGGTGACCGACACGACCCAATCGCGGCAGACCCGATCCCGGCTTTCCCGGATATTGACGTCTAATCCCGGCACCGTTTTGTTGATCGTCGCGATACTCGTCGGGGTCGCTTCGTACATCATTGGGCTGAATATCGCCTATCTCGATATTGCCGCGGCTAGGCAGGTTATCCAGTCGCTGCGCGGCGACAACCAGAAGCTCCAGAGCCAGCTTGCGGAACACACTGCGAAAGAGGTCGAGCTGCAGACCAAGCTGGCAACCACCCAGGCTACCCTCGAAGCGATCATCCCGTCCGAAAACACCTACATGGTGAAGCCCAACCAATCGATCATCGTTGCTGATGGACGGTTGACCATCGGGCTGATCGGTCCGCCAACGAACGAGAGTATCAACATCAATGTGAATGGAAAGCATCAGTCAGCTGCCACGGGCGATGTCATAAATATTGTGCTCGATCCCCCGACAACCTGCCAGGTGCGAGTACAGTCTTTCGACATGTTCAAGGCGATTCTTGCCGCATCCTGTGCGGGCGCGAAGCCTCAATAGGCCCGCCCGAATACCGCTTTCCCCTCCGCGCTCGCTGAAAGCAGCAGATATCTCCCGGCGAACGCGTGCTCATCAGAAGAATGAAAACCGAGAATCCGCTAGCATCCGCTACAAGTGATTCGCCGTAAGCAGATTAAGCGAAAAGGCAGGTCGGCCATGAGACAGATCATCACCGTTGCAACAATGAAAGGTGGTAGTGGCAAGAGTACGCTTGCGAGTTGCCTGGCGGTTCATTGGCACCTCACCGGTCGGCTTCCGACCCTCATCGATGCCGATCCGCAACGTTCGATAGCCCGCCTTGCAAGGCGTGAGCGCGCGCTCGGCGGCGTACCAGTGGTGGAGGATGCAACAGCCGATGCATGGAAAACCGCGCAGAATCTCGCCGCCAACGGCCGTCCTATCATCATCGACACACCCGGTTTCCGCTCGCAGGCTACGCTGGCGTGCATTGCCGCGGCCGACTTTCTCCTTGTTCCGGTCAAGGCATCGCCGCTGGACATTGATCGAATGTTGGATACCCTTAACTCGCTGATCGATGGTGCCGGCGGTCAGCGGCCGACTTTCCGCTGCGTTCTGACCCAAACGACGCGGGATTCGGTCATCGCCAAGCATATACGGGCGGAATTGATCGAGGCGGGGTATCCTGTCCTCAACAGCGAGATGACCAACCGTGTCGCCTATCCGGAGGCAGCCCTCTGGGGGGCGACGCCGAGCCTCATCAGCTGGAATGGCCACGCGGCGCGCGAGATTGCGGCGATTGCCAACGAGGTCGACGGGTTAGTAGGAGTCAAACGAGCGGCGTAGCGATGAATAAAAAGAAGCAACTGCCCAAGGCGATCCAGCCTAGCATAGCGCACAAGATCGGCCCCGATGCCGATCCGATCTCGGAGCCTGGGCCGGAACCGAAGCGTTCGAAGCCGGCAAGGCTTGGTATGGCTGCTGCAAGGGCGGCAGTTGAAAATGCCCCGACTGACGAACGCCGGGCTTACGCACGCAAACTGGTCGAACGCTTCTCCCTGTGGGCTGGGGCGGCTGGACTTCTTCCGATCCCGGTCGCTGATCTCGCTGCTGTCGCCGGCCTGCAAATTCAAATGCTGCGACGGCTGTCGCAGGTCTACGACGTTCCGTTCTCCCGGCACCGCGGCAAGGCCCTGCTCGCAGGTTTCGCGGGAACGATGATTCCGGCCAGCACCGGGATCGGAATGGCCAGCATGATCAAGAGCGTGCCGATAGCCGGTAGCGCCATTGGCGTGATGACCACCCCCGCGCTGGCCGTTGCGGCCACCTACGTGATCGGCCTCGCTTTCATCGAGCACTTTGCCTCGGGGGGAACGCTGCTCGATTTCGACCCGCCGGACTATCAAGAATTCATCAAGAGCGGCATGAAGTTGCGCAAGACCTGATCGGCGCGCGCCTGCCGCGGTGCTATTGGGTACGCTTGCCGCCGGTCTTGGCCGCTCTATCCGCGTCCCACCACCAGACAGTCGGGAACGCCGACATCCCATATTTCGGCAGCGGATCAGGGTGCCCAAACCGGTTCCAGCGTGCGGTCCGCAACTTGGCGTATCCCCATTGCGGGACCACGTAGTGGTTCCACAGCAATATGCGATCAAGCGCTTTCGCAGCGGCTACGAGATCGTCACGCGTCTTGGCCATGATGATATGCGTAATCATCTCATCGACCGCCGGATTCTTGATGCCGAGGATGTTGTCGGATCCCGGCTGGTCCGCCGCTTGAGAACCCCAATAACCGCGCTGCTCGTTCCCCGGCAAAAGAGATTGGCCCCAGGCAAAGGTAATAATATCGAAGTCCCAGCTGCGCAGCCGGTTCTCATAGTGCGCCTGATCGACCGTGCGCACCGACACCGTGACGCCAAGGCGCTCCAGGGACGGCTTGTAAAACAGAAACACACGTTCGAAGAGCGGCGCGTTAGCAAGGAATTCAACTTCCAAAGGCTCGCCGGTCTTCGCATTGACGACCTGTTGGTTGCGAACCTCGTAGCCGGCCTCTCTCAACAGCCGCAAGGCTTCGCGCAAATTGTTGCGGACGGCGTTCTGATCGCCATTGACCGGATTGGAATAAGGCTTGGTGAACACTTCGGGCGGAACCTTGTCACGCATTGATTCGAGCAGCTGAAGTTCGCGGCCGGTCGGCAGTCCACTCGACGCAAGCTCGGTGCCTTCGAAATAGCTGGCAGTGCGCTTGTATTGCCCGAAGAATATCTTCTTGTTCATTTCCTCGAAGTCGAAAGCATAATTGAAGGCGAGCCGGACGCGCGGATCCTTGAACTTGTTTCGCCGCAGATTGATAGCAAATGCCTGCATCAGCCCGACGTTATTGATGGGAAATTCCTCGAGGATCACGCGCTTCTCGCTCACTGCCGGAAAATCATAGGCGGTCGCCCAATTCTTGGCGCTGTTCTCCATGCGCCAGTCCACCAGATCCCCCTTGAATGCCTCGATGGCCACAGTTGCGTCGCGGAAATATTCGAATTTCAATTCGTCGAAATTGTCGCGCCCGATATTGACGTTGATATTTCTGCCCCAATAGTTTTTGACCCGCTCGTAGATGATACTGTGGGCCGCCGAGAATTCCTTAATCCGGTATGGGCCACTGCCAAGGGGCATCTCAAGCGTGGTGTCCTCGATGTTGCGCTTCTTCCCGTCCTTGTCCGTGCCTTCCCACCAATGCTTCGGCAGGACAGTCAGTTGCCCGACGACCTGGGGTAGTTCGCGATTTCCCGTCGTATCGAATGCAAAGGTGACTTCACGATCGCCCGTTTTCTCCGCCTTGACGACATGCCGGTAGCTCGCGCCCGCCTGCGGACTTATTTTCTTGAATGCATTGAACGAGAAGATGACGTCCTCGGGCGTCACGGGATTGTCGTCTTGCCACTTTGATTCGGCACGCAGCCTGAACGTGGCGGAGGAGAAATCGTTCGGGAAGCTCACGGCTTCAGCAAGCAGACCGTATGTGCTCGATACTTCATCGAGGGCCGTTACCATAAGGGTGTCGTAGATCAGGTCGATGCCCTGCGCGAGTGTGCCTTTAACTCCCGTGACCACGGTATTGAAATTATCGAAGGTACCGAGCGCGATTTGCGACGCCGAGCCGCCTTTCGGAGCGTTCGAATTGACGTAGTCAAATTGTTTGAACTCGGCCTGATACTTCAGTTCGCCAAACTTCGTGAGCCCGTGCCGCCAAACCGGAGCAGCGCCCTGCGCTTTAGCTGAGGTAATCCAGTCGGGCAACGAAGCTTGTCCGCCTGCAAACACAACCAGGGCGGACTTGAGCAACGAACGGCGGTTCATGAGATACTCCAGCGGAAGTTGCCAGCCGGCAGGGAGTGACTGATACCAATGCTATGTGGTTTTCGGTTGGGGCGACAGTGCAGCGGCATTCGTCGCGATAAATTGAACGAGCCCTGAGAGAGCGGCAGACTCCCGGCTGATCGAGGGATCTCAGACGCAACGAGGCGCCGAAAAAACTTCCGGCGCCTCGCCAAAGTTCGTCGGTTCAGCAGATCGGAAATGTATGTAGGAGGCTCGGACCGGTCCGACCATTCAGCCCGGGCAGACGGACAAACCGCTGCAAGCGCCAAGGGTGAAGTTTGCCTTTTCCTTCGACGCGCCGGCCGCGATTTCCAGCGCCTCGTCAGAGACTTCGAAGGCGAGGATCTCTTCTTCAAATTGTTCAAGTCCCATCGTGGTCTTCATGGCATTATCCTTTCGTTCGCCAGCGGCGCCGGCAGTCAGAGATATCCGGTAAAAACGCCCCTTCCCAGCGCCATGCGCCATGATCCGATGCACTCCCTGCAAAGTCAATTGGAATACGCCCATGTCCGCAGGCACTTATGGGGCGCGACTATCGGATTCTGTGGGAAATCAAGGCGGCTCTTAACCAAATCAGATCATAAAACGCGGTTCATTCGCGCGGGCCCTCGCGCTTGCTTATCAATCATGCAAGAGGCCGAAAGCGGCCCGATCATCGCCTGTTTTTGGCTGCACGTCAGGCATCGTCGAGCCAGTCTGTGACAAGCGAATGAGAGGACATGAGATTGAGTATAATCGCCCCACAGGAGCCAGAGTGATTGATGGATGTTTTCCATGAGCGGTTGACCCTTCGGGCGGCGACCATCGACGAACTCCTGTCGGATGATTTTGAGGTCCTGCCGGGCCAAAAAGCCGATGCCGATTTGGCGGCCCGCCGCCTCTCCGCCTGGTGTCAGTCATGTGCGAGCGGCGATTGGTCGCTGTTTAACCAGCGACTTGGCCGGGATGGTTGGACCATCGACGCAGTTCTGAAAAGATTTGCCACGGTTCGCCGCAAAGCCTCTGTTCCTGCGCCGCCGTGGCTCGCCGACGCCATCTGGATCGAGGCGGCGCTGCAAAGTCCACATAGAAGCACCGAGCCTGGCCAGTCGCCTGCAAGCAGCGGGCCTTGTGCGTTCGAGGATCTGCTCATGCCGGTGGTCCACCGGGCTGCCGGTCTATTGTGGTCGGGCGTGGATCGGCGGGCAATCGATAATCTGACCGAATTCGCTCATGCCTGCCTCGTTCGTTCTTTGCTGAAAGAATTGTCCGATCTGTCCGCTCCGGCGATCTACGAGCAATTCGTCAAGGCTCGGAATGCGGCCGAAATCGCCGATGCATCGAAATCGGCTCCCGCCAATGGAACAACGCTTTACGACCGCTTCGCGGTCGAGATGAGCACAGGCGGATTTCGAAACCTGTTTGAAGCAAAGCCCATACTTTTGCGGCTAATGGCGGTCATTGTCCGGCAATGGATCGAGACGTCGCGCGAATTTGTTCTTCGCCTTGACGCAGATCTGCCGGCTATTCGACGGGATATCTTGCGTTCGAATACCGACAGCCGTGTTGCCTGGATCGAGGGGGACCTGTCCGATCCGCACAACGGCGGGCGCGCGGTCCGGATCATCAGTTTCGAGGATGGCCTGCGGGTCGTCTACAAGCCGAAGGATCTTCGGCTCGACATCGCCTGGCACAACCTTGTGCAGGGGCTGAACGGGGCTGGCGCACCGATTGAGCTCCGAGCCGTGCGTGCAATTGCGCCGAATGGCTATGGTTGGACCGAGTTTGTCGACCACACCGAATACACCGGCACGGCCGGGAGCATACAGTTCTTCCGGCGTGCGGGCGCATGGCTTGCGCTGTTCCATTGCTTTGCAGCGAATGACATGCACCAGGAAAACATGATCGCCGCCGGCGACCATCCGGTGCCGATTGATCTCGAAACGATCCTCCAGTCATCCGAAAAACACGACACGTCAGATCCGGAAGCGGAGGCCTTTGATCTCGCGACAGAGAAGCTCGCCAACTCGGTCATGATGGTCGGCTTGCTTCCCGCCTACGGACGGGCGCCCGACAACAGCGTCTTTGCCATGGGCGGAATGACGGCGGACTGGAATTCAAAAATAAAGATCCAGTGGGACAATATAAATTCCGATGCAATGCGGCCGAAGAAATTGAAGGAGACCGGCAGCACCAATCCGAACCTGCCGCGTACCGACGGACAATCTGTGAGGTTCGCAGATCATGTCGATGATTTCGTCGCGGGCTTTGCGGACTACGCCGGCTTCCTGGCGACGCAGGGCAGGGCCGGAAAGTGGGAGGGTCTGTACGAAGATTTTGCCAGACTTCCGGTGCGCAAGGTTATTCGTGCGACGCGATTCTATTCGATGCTGCTGCAGCGGCTGCGCAATTGCCGCACGATGGACGACGGCGTCATGTGGTCGGCGCAAGCGGATTTCATGGCCAGGCTGGCGGAGTGGGACAAAGACAGCGACGACTTTTGGCCTCTCCAGCGCGCCGAGCGCTCAGCGCTTATTGCGCTCAATGTGCCGCACTTTGTTTCGCCAAGCGATGGAAACGAGATTCGGGATGCGAATGGAATTTCCATTCGCACCGAGGCCAAACCCGGTCTTGACCGTGCGCGCGCTCGCATGCGGGATTTCGATGAGCATGAGATTGCGTGGCAGATCGAGGTGATCGGGGAGAACACAAGAGCGCTGGCAAGGCCACCGGTTCCGGGAACGGATAGAGGGCCACAAGTAACAGAGGTCGCAGCGCAGCCGACAACGAAGGCCTTCATTGCGGAAGCTGACAAGATTGCCGAAGAGCTGTCCCGCTATGCCATTCGCCGCGGTCCGGGCGCCGCGTGGATCGGACTCGACTGCCTTGGCGATGCCGACGTTTTTCAACTCGTTTGCCTCGGGCCCGACCTTTACAACGGGGTTTCGGGAATTGCGCTGTTTCTCGCCGGGCACGCGCGCGTCACCGGCCGCCGCGCCTCGGCCGAACTTGCGCTGGCCGCGCTTTCCCATCTGCGAAAGAATCTGAAAAGCCGCAACGCGGCACGAATGGCGCGCTCTCTTGGCGCTGGCGGAGCCACCGGTCTCGGTTCAATCGTTTACAGTTTCGCCGTCACGTCGAAACTGCTTGATAGCGACGATCTGCTTGCGGACGCTTATGTCGCGGCTGGATTGTTCACCGACGAATTGATCGCGGCGGACAGACAGTTGGATGTGATCGGCGGTTGCGCCGGGGGCATACTCGGGCTGCTTCGTCTTTATCGCGACACTCACTCTGCCGAAGTTCTCAATCGCGCGATCAGGTGTGGAGACCATCTGCTGGCGCAGGTCAGGCTTGGGCCGGAAGGCCGCCGCAGCTGGGTCGGTCAAGGCTCGGGCAAACAGGCGCTGAACGGCATGTCACATGGCGCCGCTGGTTTTGCCTATGCGCTTGCTTCATTGGCTTCAGCAAGCGGACGCGAAGACTTCGCGCAGGCCGCCTCTGAATGCATTGCATTTGAAAATTCGAGTTACGATGCCAGCCGAACAAACTGGCCCGACCTCCGCGCAGAAGGGGCTCCGACCTGGCCGTGTCAGTGGTGTCACGGAGCGACCGGGATCGGTCTTGCGCGGATAGCTATGGCAAAAACGGGCACGAGAGATCCCGAAAGGCTGACCGGCGATATAAAAAATGCGCTCGAGGGCGCGAGAAAGGGATGGCCCGGTGGCGTGGATACGCTGTGCTGCGGCACTCTTGGCAGCGTCGAATTTTTCTGCGAGGCCGGCAGTGTTCTTGGGCGTAGGGATCTCCGCGAGACCGCATCGCGCCAGCTGATCGCGGTGCTGCAAGCCGCTGCATCAAGCGGCGACTTCCGGTGGAATAGCGGCAAGCGCAACTTCAATTTGGGTTTGTTCCGCGGACTGGCCGGCGTGGGCTACACATCGCTGCGTCAGACTGATGCTTCTCTTCCCAACGCCCTCATCTGGGAATAGTGGCTAAACCTGTTCGGCGTTGAGATAAGCCAGTCTTGCGCCGCAAAAGGCGCAAATCAACCCAAGCGCAACCGCCGCAAGCCCTGCAATGACATCGACCGTGCCGCCAAGATTTCCAGTCTTGCTCATGATGCCGCCGACCGTGGCAACCACGAAGATCAGGCCTATCAGAACCTTCTGCGCCAGCCGATAAATCACATCGTGTCCCCGTGCAGCCGCAATCAGGTAGGCAGCGGCGCCCCAACCGCCGAAGAATCCGGCGCCGGCGATAGCCCACCAGGCGATTGCCGAGACGAATTGTTGCTGGCTTGCCGTGCCGGGGTCGCGAAGCGCGGCATCAAGACCAATTCCGGACACCGTCAACAAGATATGGACGACCAGAGCTGCGAATACTCCACACGCGATTGCACCGGCATAATGCAGACGGCGGAGGGCATCGGTGTCCATCGGCGTTGCCCGGTCGGGCGGTTGTGTCAGGTCGCCCGCACACTAGCCGATTACGATGTCACGCGCGAATAGCCATTTGCGGGGGCTTGAAGCGCTTCGGATTTTCTCTAACAGTCTTTGAAAGCCTGGTTGCTCCTTTGCAAAGCGCAATGTCATGGCCGGCCTCGTGCCGGCCATCTCGCTTAAGAACGCATCGCGTTTCAAACCGGAATCGCCGGGACAGGCGCCCGGCGATGATGGGCCCTCCAAGAGAGCGGAAGGGCTCAGGTCGCTGCCAACTCGCGCATGATCCGATAGAGGCGAGGCTGGCCCTCGAAGCCGATGCCGGGCCGGTCGGAGAGCGAAATGGCGCCGCGCTCGATCCTGGCATCCTCGGCAAACCCGCCGAAATCGCCGAATACGCCGGGATAAGACTCCGCTCCGCCCAGGCCGAAGCCGGCCGCAATCGCGAGCGACATCTGGTTGCCACCATGGGGGAACAGCGACGCGCGGCTCCAGCCGTGCCTGGCGAGCATATCGATCGTGGCGGCATATTGTCCGATGCCGTAGGCCTGCGGCGGGTCGGTCTGGATCACATCGCGGCCGGAGCGAAAACCGCCGAAACGGATCAGGTTTTCGACATCAGGCGTTGAGAAGAGATTCTCGCCGGTGGCCAACGGATTTTCGTAGAGCGCCGCAAGCTCAGCGAAAAGCGCGAAATCGAGCGGATCGCAGGGCTCTTCGAACCAACGCAGATTGAAAGGGGCAAGCGCCCTGGCATAGCGGAGCGCCTCATCGCGGCCGAATTTGCAGTTCGCATCGACGGCGAGATTTTCTCCCGACCCGACGACTTCGAGCACGGCCTCGAGACGGCGAACATCGTCCTCAAGGGGGAGACCGCCGACTTTCATCTTGACCATCGTGTAGCCGGCGCCGAGATGACGCCGCATTTCGTCCTGAAGGTCGCGAATGGTCTGACCCGGCCAGTACCAGCCGCCGCCGACATAACAGAAGACCTGCTTTGCAGGTTTCCCGCCGTTGAACCGCTCGGCCAGCACGACGTGCAATGGCTTGTCGGCGATCTTGGCGACGGCATCCCAAACCGCTACCTCGATGGTGCCGATGGCGATCGACCGCTCGGAATGTCCACCCGCTTTTTCCCGCCGCATCATGCAATTGAAAATTTTTGTCGGGTCCAGGTTGTCGCCGGCGTCATCGAGCAGCGAGCCTGGATCGGCGCAAAGAATGCGCGGGATAAAACGGGCGCGCATCTGCGCGCCACAGGCGTAGCGGCCAGTCGAATTGAAGGCGAATCCGCAGACCGGCCTGCCGTTGCGAACGACATCGGTGATGACCGCGACGACGGACGTCGTCATTTCGGTGAAATCGAAGCTCGAATTGGCGAGCGTCGACTTCAACGGTATTGCCGTCTCGCGGATGTCGACGATGCGCATTGCTCAGGTAAGCCTGAGAGCTACTGAATCTGCGGGATGTTGGCGTCCTTGATCACCTTGCCCCACTTGTCGACTTCTTTCTTGATGTACACGACAAATTCGTCCGGCTTGTTTGCGACCACCTCGAAGCCAAGCTGAGCGCATTTTTCCTTGACGTCCGGCATCGCCATGGCCTTAACAATCTCGTTGTTGAGCAGGTTGACAATCTCTTTTGGCGTTCCAGCCGGCAGGAAGATGCCTTGCATGGTCTCAGATTCCTGCCCCGTCACGCCGGCCTCGGCCATGGTCGGCACGTCGGGCAGCGCCGACGAGCGCTTGGCTGCGGTGACAGCGAGGCCGCGCAGCTTGCCGGCCTGTATCTGCGGCGCCGTCGGCGGCAGCGCGGTGAAGGCGACCGGCGTATGACCGGCGACCGCTGACTGGATTGCCGGACCGGCCCCATTGAACGGCACGGTCGCGAGATCGAGCTTGAACGTAAGTTTGAACAATTCGCCTGCAAGATGCGGCGTCGTTCCCGCGCCGGGCATGGCATAATTGTACTTGCCCGGCTCTTTCTTGATGAGTTCGACGAGCTCCTTCACCGTCTTGGCCGGGAAATCCGCATTGACCACGAGGATATTCGGCGAAGCCGCCGCAAGCATGACTGGCGCGAAGTCCTTGAACGGATCGAATGGATTCTTGGCGTAAAGGCTCGGATTGACCATAAATGCCGAGCTTGTCACCAGAATGGTGTAGCCGTCGGGCGCCGACTTTGCGACCTGCATCATTCCAATGTTGCCGCCCGCACCGGGATGGTTCTCGACATAGAACTGCTGCTTCAGCGACTCCGAAAGTTTTTGCGCAATCAGGCGGGCCATGACGTCCGTGGGCCCGGCCGGTGCAAAGGGCACCACGATCTTTACCGGCTTCTCGGGATATCCAGCTGCTGCCACTGGAAAAATGCCAAATGCCAGCGCGGAAAATGCAACACAGACCGCGGCCAGCTTAGCCTTCGAATGCATGTGGTTCCTCCCATTTTTGTCATCGTAGCATTGCACGACGACCTTGCCAGCGGGACTTGCATCGCTCGCGGCCACAGGCTGTATTTCGCCGGCCAACATCTTCTCATTTTCGTCAGAGGAAATTCAATGCCGGCGAGAAAGATCACCCGTCAGGACATGCGCGAGGCTGCGGCGAAGTACAAGAATTGGGGCAAGTGGGGGCCGAATGACGAGATCGGCACGCTCAACTACACCGCTCCGGAGGACATCATCGCCGCTGCGCGCCTGGTCAGGAAAGGCAAAGTGATCTCGCTTGCGTTGAACTTCGATCACACCGGCCCGCAGGGCGCAAAAAGCAAATATCCCGCCATGGGGCGCACCAATCCGATCCACACCATGCTGCGCACCGGCACGGACGCCTATTCGGGCGTGCTCGACAAGCGCGGCATTCGTGCCGCCGACGATATGGTGACGATGCCGCTCCAATGCGGCACGCAATGGGACGGTCTTGGCCATGTCTTTTATGAGAACTACATGTGGAATGGCTACGATTGCCGCGAGGTGACGTCGGCAGGGGCGCAGAAATGCGGCATCGAGAAAACCAAAAACCGCATGGTGGGCCGCGGCGTATTTCTCGACGTGGCGCGCTACAAGGGCGTCGAGTCGCTCGACGACGGATACGGCATCACCAACGATGACCTTTATGGGACCGCGAAGAAGCAAAACGTTGAATTCAAGCGCGGCGATTACATCATCGTGCGTACCGGCATGATGGAGCGCTGCCAGAAGGCGGGCAGTTGGGATGGTTATCCGGGGGGCGACGCGCCGGGCTTTGCGTTCGAGACGCTTGATTTCGTCAGGGACACGCAACTGGCCGCGCTTGCCAGCGACACCTGGGGCTGCGAGGTGCGTCCGAACGAAAGCGAGGAAGGAATCAACCAGCCCTGGCACTGGATCACCATTCCCATCATGGGAATGACCATGGGCGAGATCTTTAACCTGAAAGAGCTGGCCGACGACTGCGAGCAAGACAAAGTCTACGAATTTCTGTTCGTGGCGCCGGCCATTCCAATTACGGGAGCGGTGGGATCTCCGGTCAATCCGCTGGCGATCAAGTAACGGCTCCATTCTCCGAGAGGCGTTCTACGCAATGCCGCTTGGGATGATGCCGAGAAAGGAGTTTGAACATGCAAAAGCAATATCCTGTCACTCACACCGAAGCTGAGTGGCGCAAAATCCTGACACCCGAGCAATACTCAATCATGCGCGCGCAGGGGACCGAGATGCCCGGAAGCTGTGCGCTGCTGCACGAAAAGCGCGCCGGTACTTTCCGCTGCGCTGCCTGTGACCAGTCTTTGTTTGTCTCCAAAGTGAAATTCGAAAGCGGGACGGGTTGGCCAAGCTTCAACGATCCCTTGCCCGGCGCAATCGAGACCGAGACCGATCGAAGCCATGGCATGGTTCGTGACGAGGTTCATTGCAGCCGCTGCGGGAGTCATCTCGGACATGTGTTCGACGACGGGCCTCCCCCGACCCATTTGCGCTACTGCATCAACGGTGTCGCACTGAAATTCGAGCCCGCCTGATGGCGAGTGTCGGACACAATCTCAAGCGGGTTGGCGCCGAGGTGCTCGCCGAGATGCTGGCAGGCTACGGTGTGACCCACGTGTTCATGGTGCCCGCCGTGCTGCGGCGGACCTTCGCTGAAATGGAACGGCGGACGACAATCGCGCGCGTGCATTGCCATGGGGAAAAATCAGCAGCTTACATGGCCGATGGCTATGCGCGCGCGTCCGGCAAACCCGGCGTCTGCATGGCGCAGGTGATCGGCGCTCTCAATCTCGCGGCCGGCCTGCGCGATGCATATCTGGCGCATTCGCCGATCATCGCTATGACCGGCGGGCGCGATCCGAAAACGAAATTTCGCAAGGTCTACCAGGAAATCGACGACGTGCCCGCGTTCGAGCCGGTGACCAAGATGAATGTCACCATCGACGACGTGTCGCGTATTCCCGACATGCTGCGCCAGGCGTTTCGCACGGCGACCACCGGCGCGCCGGGGCCGGTGCATCTGCAGTTTCGCGGCAATGAAGGGCAGTTGGACCTGGAAGAAGCCGAGATGGATGCGGTTGTCGAGGCGCAGTTTGCGCGCGTTCCCGCCTTTCGCCCGGAGCCGGAAGCGGCGCATGTGAAGGCAGCGCTCGAGCTTCTGCAAAAGGCGGAACGGCCGATCATTATCGCGGGTGGCGGTGCGCGCGCTTCGGGCGCCGGCAAAGAGCTCGTTGCGCTGGCGGAAGCGCTGCAAATTCCGGTGGCGACCTCGCTGAACGGCAAAGACGTTATCCCCGGCACGCATGCGCTGTGCGTCGGCGTGGCCGGAACCTACTCGCGTGAATCTGCCAATCTCGCGGTGAACCGGGCGGATCTGGTTTGCTTCATCGGCACCGAAACCGGCGGGATGACAACGCATTTCTGGGCGGCGCCGAAAATCGGGACGCGGGCGATCCAGATCGATATCGAGCCGGAATCGCTTGGACGCAACTACCCCCTGCAAGCGACCGTATTGGGCGATGCCAGGAGCGTGCTGGTGCGCATGCTCGGTCAGATTGACAAAGCAAGCGCGGCAAAGCGGGCTGCCTGGATCAAGGAAATTTGTGGTCTTCGCAACGACTGGTACGCGAAATACAAACCGCAACTGGAATCGGATGCCGTGCCGATCCATCCGGCGCGCATCTGCAACGAGTTGACCAGGCACATGCCTGATGACGCCATCGTCGTTGTCGATACCGGCCATGCCGGCATGTGGATGGGCGGCATGTATGACCTTCGCATGCCTGCGCAAAGCTACATGCGCAGTGCCGGTCATCTGGGCTGGGCCTTTCCGGCAGGCCTCGGCGCCAAGGCGGCTTGTCCTGACCGGCCTGTGGTCGTGTTCACCGGTGATGCCGGTTTCTGGTATCACATCGGCGAAGTGGAAACGGCCGTGCGCTGGAATCTCGCTTCGGTGACGATCGTCAACAACAACGGCGGCGGCAATCAGTCCAAGCGAGGGTTCGACCGCGCCTATGGCGGGCAGCAGACCGCGCAGGCGCGGGAGCTATGGACCTATAACAAAACGGATTTCGCCAGGCTCGCCGAGGATATGGGTGCGTTGGGCATACGCGTTGAAAATCCCAACGATATCGCTCCGGCGCTCGCAACTGCAGTCGCCGCCAAGAGGCCGGCGGTGATCGACATTGTTACCGATATTGAGGCGCTGGCGCCGACGGCGGTCACGTAGGCAAAATTGAGGTTTAACGTCAACGTCGGGGCCGGGCTTGTCCCGGCCATCCACGTCTTTGACATTGCAAAGCTTAAGACGTGAATGCCCGGCATAAAGCCGGGCATGACGATTCAACGAAGAGCTATCCCCCTTTTTAGCCAGCGAACTACTTCAACGGCGGTCCCACATAGCGGAATTTCTGCGCGCGTTTTCCGGTATCGACTTCCGTCGTGTAGATGTTGCCCTTGCTGTCGATTGCAAGATTGTGAATCCAGTGAAACTCGCCGGCATTGCGTCCGTTGCGGCCGAACGCCCCGACGACTTCGCCGGTCTCGCGCACCAGCGTGCGAACCTCGTTGTTTGCGCCATCGGCGTTCATCAAAAATGTCTGCTGTGAGTCCGGCCACAGATCGAGATCCCACACCGACCCCTGTTGCAGCGTCTCTTTGGCGACGAAGAATTCCTTCACGAACGTGCCGTCCTTGCGGAAAACCTGGATGCGGTCGTTCGAGCGGTCGCAGATGTAGACCAGGCCATCCTTGGCGACCTTTACGCAGTGGACCGGGTTGGCGAACTGCTGCGGCGCCGGGCCAGCCGGGCTGTAGGGCGGCTGCTTGGCATCATCCGGCGCCTTGCCGTAGGCGCCCCAGTGCCGCTTGTAGGCGCCGGTATCGGCATCGAACACGATGACGCGGTGATTGCCGTAACCATCGGCGATGTAGATCTCATTGTTCGCGGGATCGACTTCGGTATCGGCGGGCCGACCCAGGCGGGTCGTATCGGCGCTGCCGGTCTGCGGGCCGGGCTTGCCGATCTGCAGCACGAACTTTCCGTCCTGGGTGAACTTCAGCACATGGCCATCGTTGTTGCCGTTGCCCCCGACCCAGACGAAGCCTTTGTGATCGATATTGATGCCATGCTCATTCTCGAACCAATCGTAGCCTTCCCCGGGCCCGCCCCAGCTTCTGAGAAGATTGCCCTCCTGGTCGAATTCCATCACCGGCGGTGCGGGCACGCAGCATTTCGTCCGTGGCGGGTTGAATGTCGCCGCCTTCTCATCGTCGGTCAGCGAGCGCGGACGCTGGATGACCCAGATATGATCCTGCGCATCGACGGCGACGCCCGCGGCCTGTCCCATGATCCAATTGTTGGCAAGCGTCTTGGGCCAGGATGCATCGACCTGAAATTTTGGCAGGTCGTTGGCCAGGGCTGGGGCTATCGAGAGCGCACAAACGAAAACCGCAACGATTTTCATGATTTTCCTCCCGGTGCCGGCCAGAGGCCGGCAGTGCGCAATGCTCTGCCTTCAGTCGGGCGCAATCAAGGGGCTCGAGTCCAATTGCGGCAGTGATCAGCTTTCGCCGATCTCGCGAAGAATTTCGGCTGTGTGCTCTCCGAGACGCGGGGACGGGCGTTCGGAACCGGCTTTCCAGCCGTCGATGACGATCGGTGTGCGCACGCCGGGAATCGTGCCGCCTTTGGCAGCCGAGCTCGGCAGCGAAAGCTTCATGCCGCGATGCACCACCTGCTCATCGTTGAACACCTGCCCGAGATCGTTGATCGGCCCTGCAGGCACCTGCTGCGCCTCGAGCTTGTCAAGCAAGTCGTCTCGTTTCATGCGAGCGGTCAACGCTGACAGCTTGCCGATCAATTCTGCACGGTGCTTGAGCCTTCCGACATTATCCTTGTAAGCGGGATTTTGCGCGAGCTCCGGTGCGCCCAGCACATTGCAAAATTTGACGTACTGGTTGTCGTTGCCGGTGGCGACGATGACGTGACCGTCCGCGACAGGAAAAACCTGATAGGGGACAATATTGGCGTGAGCATTGCCGATGCGCTTTGGCACAGTGCCTGACACCAGATAGTTCATCGCCTGGTTGGACAAGATGCCGACCGTGGAATCGACCAGCGCGGTGTCGACATAGCAGCCTTTGCCGGTTCGTTCGCGCTGCGCCAACGCCGCAAGAATGCCGATGACCGAATATACGCCGGTGAAGATGTCGGACACGGGAATGCCGATGCGCGTCGGCTCGCCCTCAGCCAAGCCGGTCAAGTCCATGATGCCGCCCATGCCTTGCGCCATCAGGTCATAGCCGGCGCGCTTGGCGTAGGGACCGTCCTGGCCGAAGCCCGTGACTGAGCAATAGATTAGCCGTGGACATTCGGGCGCGAGGCTCTTGTAGTCGAGGCCGAATTTCGCCAGGCCGCCAACCTTGAAGTTTTCGATGAGGACATCCGAGCGCGTCGCCAATTTCCGCACGATGCGACGGCCTTCGTCGCTCTCGAAATCCATTTCGATCGAGCGTTTGCCGCGGTTCGTAGAATGAAAATACGCCGAGCCGATGTGATTGCCGTCAACGCCTTCAACAAAAGGCGGACCCCAGCCTCGGGTATCGTCGCCGGAGCCCTTGCGTTCGACCTTGATCACATCGGCGCCAAGATCGGCCAGCACCTGTCCAGCCCACGGGCCGGCAAGAATGCGAGCGAGCTCAAGGACACGCAAACCCTTTAATGGCCTTGTCATCTTTTGCGCATACCTCCCGGCAAGACGCGTTTATGCCGCGACAAACCCGATTGATTGTGTGGCTTGCGCAGGGAAATTTGTCTAGAGTTGACATAAGGCGACAAAACATCAGTTTGGGCCCCCGGCGCTCAAATAAGGAACAATGCAAGGGAGGATGTAATGGCACTAAACAGACGACGTATTCTTGCAGGCGCCCTGGCTGCACCGGCTGTGATCGCGCATGCGCGACTTGGCTCGGCGGCGCCGGCCCGAGCCCTGAAAATTTCGCATCAATTCCCCGGCGGTACCATCGATCAAGGTGATTTCCGTGACCGTTTGTGCCGCAGGTTCGCTGCGGATCTTGAAAAGAAAACCAATGGCGCGCTCGGCGCGCAGGTCTACCCGAATTCTTCGCTGATGAAGACGGTGGCCCAGTTTTCGGCCGTGCGGAAAGGTGCGCTCGATCTCAGCCTCTATCCGATCTCCTATGCCGGCGGTGAATTCGCCGAACTCAATATCGGTCTGATGCCTGGTCTGGTTAGTTCGTACAAGCAGGGCGCAGCCTGGAAGACCTCGCCGGTTGGCCAGAAATTCAGCGCGTTCCTCGCCGAGAAGGGCGTCATCATCGTGGCGTGGGTCTGGCAGGCCGGCGGCGTCGCCAGCCGCTCTAAGTCGATCCTCAATCCGGAAGACTGCAAGGGACTGAAAATCCGCGGTGGCAGCCGCGAGATGGACATGGTTCTGCAGGCGGCTGGCGCAACGACGCTGTCGATTCCTTCGAACGAACTTTATGCTGCCATGCAAACCGGCGCCTGCGATGCCGGCATCACCTCCTCAACCAGCCTGATCTCATTCCGGCTCGAAGAGATAGCCAAGAGCCTCACGACAGGGCGTGGCAAGTCCTACTGGTACATGCTGGAGCCGCTGATCATGTCGAAACAGATCTTCGACTCGCTGCCGAAGGATCAGCAGGACGCGATCATGGCGCTCGGTCTCGAAGCCGAGAAGTTCGGGACCGAGGAGGCGATGGCGGACGACAAGAAGGTGGCCGAGGTCTACGCTGCGAAGGGCGCCAAAATCGTCGATCTTGACGAAACGATCGTCGACAAGTGGCGGGCCGTCGCACGCGACACTGCCTGGAAGGACTACGCTCAAAAGACCGCGCTGTCGGCCGAGTTGCTCAAACTCGCTGAAGGCGTCAACGTCTCCTGAGCGGTAAAGGTCCGGCATTATGGCTCACGGCCTCGACAGTGTCGGGACCGAATTCGAGGTGGTGTCCAAGAAAGAGGACACCGCCGGCTTCGAGCGCTTCATGGCGCCCGTCAACTCCGTCGTTACGATCATCTCATCGATCGGCTTGGTGGTCGCCTCCTTTGTCCTCACTTACAGCGTCGCGTCCCGCTATTTCTTTCATTTTTCGACCGACTGGCAGGACGAGTTCTCGGTCTTTCTGATCGTGGGCGCGGTGTTCATGTCGGCGGCGGCAGTGCAGGCGCGCCGTGGCCACGTTGCCATCGAAGCGATTTCGGCGATAATGCCGCCGCGCGCAAATCGCATTCGGCTGTTTCTGGTCGACGTCGCGACGCTGGTGTTCTGCGTCTATTTTTCCTGGAAATCGTGGATCCTGCTGCATGAAGCGATTGTCGAAGGATATCGCACCGGTTCGACCTGGCAGCCGCCGCTCTGGATTCCCTATTCGTTAATGACGTGCGGCATGGTGTTGCTGAGCATTCAGCTCATCCTGCAGGTGGCTACGCAGATTTATCGCTGGAGCAAGCCCGCATGAGCACTCTTTCCATCGGGCTTCTGTACGGCGCCTCTACCTTGCTGGTGATGTTCGCGGGCATGCCGATCGCATTTGCGCTCGGTGCCGTGGCGACCATTTTCATGATTGCTTTCATGCCTTCATCATCGGTCGATACCATTACCCAGAATGTTTACGAGGAAATGGCGTCGATAACGCTGTTGTCGATTCCGCTTTTCATTCTTAAAGGCGCCGCCATTGGCCGCTCGCGCGCGGGTCAGGATCTTTACGGCGCCCTGCATGCGTGGCTGCACCGAATTCCAGGCGGCTTGGGCATCGCCAACGTCTTCGCATGCGCCCTGTTTGCCGCGATGGCGGGCTCGTCCCCGGCAACCTGTTCGGCGATTGGCTCGGCCGGAATCCCGCAGATGCGTAAGCACGGCTATTCCGGTGGTTTCGCTGCAGGCATTATCGCCGCCGGTGGAACGCTCGGGATCTTGCTGCCGCCTTCGATCACGATGATTCTTTACGCGGTCGCGGCGGAGCAGTCGCTCGGCCGGCTATTTTTGGCGGCGATAGGACCAGCTTTGCTGCTTGTCGCGCTTTTCACCGCTTATGCGATGTGGCGTTTTCGCTGGGAGTTCCAGCAGGCCAAGGCAGCCTACGAAAAGTCCGGGACGCATTCGGAGATATTGCGCGTCGACGATCTGTCGATGCGCGAGCGCTTCGCATTATTGCCGCGCGTGCTTCCATTCGTCGTGCTGCTGACCGGCGTTATGATCGCGCTCTATGGCGGCTTTGCCACGCCGTCTGAAACAGCAGGCCTCGGCGCGGTGCTGGCGCTCGCATTGATTGCCATCATTTACAGCGTGTGGACGCCGCGCGATCTGGATCCGATTTTGGTGTCGACGCTCCGCGAGTCGACCATGCTCATGCTGATCATCGGCATGTCACTGCTCTATTCCTACGTCATGAGTTACCTCCACATCAGCCAGTCGACGGCTGAATGGATCGTGTCGCTCCATCTTTCGCCCTGGGTTTTGCTGATCACCATCCTCTTCATGGTCGTGGTGTTGGGCTTCTTTCTACCGCCGGTATCGATCATCCTGATGACCGCCCCGATCATCCTGCCGCCGTTGCGGGCGGCCAATTTCGACCTGATCTGGTTCGGCGTTATCATGACAATTGTGATGGAAATGGGCCTTATTCACCCGCCCGTTGGGCTTAATATTTTCGTCATTAACAATATTGCACCAGATATTCCGCTGCGCGACGTGATGTGGGGTGTATTACCTTTTGTTTGGCTTATGATTGTTGGCGTGGTGATATTGTGCTTGGCGCCCGGTATCGCCACATGGTTCCCGGACCAGATCATGGGCCCCGTACAAGCCAAATGAACACGTCGTTTTTCGGCGAACTGCTGCAGACCATCTCCGACCGCGGTCGGGCGTTTCTTGCGCGCGACCGGCGCGGCGGGGTGCGCGGTGCACCATCGGCTCGCTCAGAGAGCCTGGTCGAGCTGTGCGAAGACCTTTTATCCGGCCGGGGCGAAGCCTCCGGCGTAGCCCTGGCACGCGAGATCCTCACGCAATATGCCACGTTGACGACAGGCCCGCGCATCGCATTTTTCGAGGCGCTTGCGCAGAGGTTTGGGACCGATCCGGAACGGATGGAACGGACAATTGCCGCCTGGAAAGCGAAGCCGTCGGATGCAACGGCCGCCGAGGTGCACGCGGCGTCCGAACCCCGCCGGCAGGAGCTGTTCCGCAGGCTAAACCTTGCGCCAGGCGGAACAACTGCGCTGGTGCGGATGCGCGAACAATTGATGGACACGCTCGATCGCCGGCACCAGGACTTTGCCGCCGTCGACGCCGATTTCGTCCACCTCTTCTCGTCGTGGTTCAATCGCGGCTTCCTAGTGCTGCGACGCATCGACTGGTCGACGCCGGCGATCGTGTTGGAAAAGATCATCCGCTACGAGGCCGTGCACGAGATCCGCGGTTGGGACGATTTGCGGCGTCGCATCGATCCGCCGGACCGGCGTTGCTATGCGTTTTTCCACCCGGCGCTGGTCGACGACCCGCTGATTTTCGTCGAAGTTGCCGTCGAGCGCGATATCCCAGGTGCCATCGCGCCGATCCTTGCCAGCGGCCGGCAGCAATTCGTCGAACCCGACAAGGCGCGTATCGCGGTGTTCTACTCGATCTCGAATTGCCAGCGCGGACTTTCCGGGGTGACTTTCGGCAATTTCCTCATCAAGCAGGTTGTCGAGGACATCTGCCGCGAACTGCCAAAACTGACCACCTTTGTCACATTGTCACCTGTGCCTGGCTTCGCTCGCTGGCTTGCCGGCGAATTGAAGGCTGAAAACTCGCAGGCAATCAGCGGGGGCGATCGCGTGGTGCTCGAGCTCATGGAACGCCCGCATTGGTGGACCGACCCGGAAATCTTCAGCAAGCTGCAAGAGCCGCTGATGCGGGCCGCTGCATGGTATTTTCTACGCGCGCGCAACCAGCGCGGCATGCCGATCGATCCGGTGGCGCGTTTCCATCTGGGCAATGGCGCGCGGCTTGAGCGCATAAACTGGCTCGCCGACACCTCCGATCGCGCGATCACGCAAGGCCATGGGCTGATGGTCAATTACCTCTACGATCTCGATGATATCGAGAAGAACCACGAGGCCTATGCCGAAGGGCGCACGGTCGTGGCGTCCAGCGCGGTGCAGCGCCTGCTGCGGCCGCCGCTCGAGCTGGTCCCGATTGCCGGCTAGGTTTTTCCGTAAACCGGAACAATCGCACCACGGGTGACGCGGTTGTCGGGCGAAGCGAGGAACGCGATCGTCGCCGCTACCTCTTCGACTTGCGGCCACGCGTCAAAATTCGCTTTCGGCATTGCTTTGCGATTGGCAGGCGTATCCATGATCGAAGGCGCGACCGCATTGACCAAAATGCCGTCCTTGGCGACCTCCTCGGCAAGCGCCACGGTCAGGGCGGCGACGCCAGTTTTCGCTGCCGTGTAGGCGGCCATGCCCGCACCGGACCGCCATTCCAGTGCCGGGCGAGCTGCGACATTGACAATGCGCCCACCCTGACCGGCTGCCAACATCGCCTGAATGGCCGCGCGGCAACAGATGAAGCACGAGATGAAGTTATTATCGATCTGCGTCATCAGAGTCTTCTTATCGGTCTCTGCTACTTTTCCTGCAGCAAAGCCGCCGGCTAGATGAATAGAGGCCCACAAGGGTGCGGTGGATTTGACGGTTGCGTAGAGCTTCGACACCTCGGCTTCGTCGGCAAGGTCCGACACTTTGAGCAGCGTGACCTGCTTCTGAGCACCAAGCGGAAAATGCTGCGCTTCGTCTTCAAGGACATAGGGCACTGTGCAGGTAGCGCCAGAACTCACGAACGTCCTGACCACTGCGGTGCCCAGCGCGCCGGTGCCGCCCGTCACAATCACATGTCGTCCCGAGAGATCCACGATCACCCGCGTCCGCGCTTTACGCGTGTCGGCAGCACCTGAAATTCGATCCAGTTGGCGATTTCGCCGACTCGCAGCTTCTTGTCCAATACGTTCTTGCTGATGCCGTGCCGCCACGCCAGCCGCTTGCAGCCCGGGTCGCGGTCAAGCGCGTCGAGATCCTGCGCAAAGGTCTTGATGTCGGCCTTATCGGCGAAAAAGCCTTCGTCAATCAGACGCGGGCCAATGCGCCGCACGATGGCTGCGATCTCGCGCAATGGATATTCCGGATGATATTGCACGGCCCAGGCGGTCGAACCGTTGGTGCGGATTTCCGCGCTTTGCACGTCCGACACTTCATTTGTGGCGAGCACGATCGTGCCCGGGGCGAGGGTCTCGACCTCGTCGAGATGCACGGTTGGTGCATTGAACACGTCGAGCTTGCCGGCATACATGGCATGTTTACGGCCAGCTTCCGTCAGACGTATCCTGCGCCCGAAACCGAGCTCGCGGCCTTTCGGATTTTTGCGGACGCTGCCGCCGGCTGCCGCGGTGATCACCTGCAAGCCCCAACATGATCCGAATAACGGCGTACCGGTTTTGAGCGCCGCGCGCACCAGCTCAATCTGGCGCGTTACCTCGGGACCGTCATTGTAGATATGGAGGCTCGAGCCCGTTATCGCGATGCCGTCGTAGCCTTCCAGAGACGACTCCTCAGGCAGTAATGCGGAGGGCTCGCCTGGATAACAGACGTCAACTGCCACTCCCGGAAGAAGCTCGCGCAGCAGGTCCGAATAACCCTTGCTGGCTGGGGTGCCGCCTGCCGCGACGTGCTCAGCTGTTGTCTGGGGTGAGTTGCCTTCGATGACGAGCAGGCGGGGCGAGGGCATAGGCTCTCGTTCAGGTTCCTTCGCAGGCACAATATACGGGCGTCAATGCATTCGATATGGCTGTCTCGCGGTTATTTTGCAACGTCCCTGAATTTTGTGGCTCAAATTAGAACTTAATGTGCCCTGTCCTTGAGTGTGCCGGCCGAGCCTATCATTCTGCGGCATAAAGCGAATCATCAGGCATGGCTGAATTCGACCTCGCCATTATCGGCGGCGGCATCAACGGAACGGCGCTCGCCCGCGACGCAGCTGGTCGGGGCATAAGCGTGCTGCTCGTCGAGATGAACGATCTTGGCTCGGGCACTTCCTCGGCATCAAGCAAGTTGATCCATGGTGGGTTGCGCTACCTCGAACACGGGGCGTTCCGCCTGGTTCGCGAAGCGCTGAACGAACGCGAAGTGCTCTTGCGCATGGCGCCGCATCTGGTGCGGCCGATGCGCTTCATGTTGCCGCCGACGACAGGCTTGCGTTCGGCGCTTTTGCTGCGCTTCGGTCTCATCCTGTACGACCTGCTCGGCGCTCGGAAGCTGTTGCCGGCTTCGCGCACGGTCGATCTCACCCACCACGCAGTCGGTCAGCCGCTGAAACGCACGTTTCGCTATGGCTTCGAGTACTCGGACTGTTGGGTCGATGATTCCCGCCTTGTTGTACTCACAGCGCTCGATGCCGCCAAGCGCGGTGCCGTGATTCGTACCCGCACCCGCTGCGCGAGGGCCCAGCGGGGAGACGAGTGGGAATTGGTGTTGAATGTCCGGGGACGGCGCGAGGTGAAAACCGCTCGCGTCCTCGTCAATGCGGCAGGGCCATGGATCGGCGCCGTGGCCGATACCGTGATCCGCGAGCCGTTGCCGAAAGCAGTGCGGCTGATCAAGGGCAGTCACATCGTGGTCCGCCGGCACTTTGAACACGAGTATGGCTACCTGCTGCAGGCGCAAGACAGACGCATTGTTTTCGTCCTGCCTTTTGCGCGCGAGTTCGCCCTGATCGGGACAACTGATGAAAACTTTGTCGGGGATCTGAATTCGGTCGCGCCCGAGCCATCCGAAATTGCCTATCTTTGCAACGTGGTGAATCAATATTTCCGCGACAAGGTTACGCCGGACGAGCTGGTATGGTCGTTTTCCGGCGTGCGCGCGCTCTATGACGATCATGCCGACAGGCCGGAGGACGTTACGCGCGACTACGAGCTCGTTCTCGATCAGCGCAACGGTGCGCCTTTGCTCACCATCTACGGAGGCAAGATTACCACCCACCGCAAGCTGGCGGAGGCGGTGCTGGCCCGCATCGGCCATTTCTTTGGAGCGCGACCGCCCTGGACAGCAGGGTCCAAACTGCCCGGGGGTGAATTCGATCCGGAAGAATTCGGTGCCGAGGTAACGAAGACCATGGCGCGATGGCCATTTTTACCTCTGTCGCACGCGCAGCGACTCGTGCGGGCCTATGGCCGTTGTGTTGAGCGATTTCTCAATGACGCAAAAAGCGTCGACGAATTAGGACCGCGTTTTGTCGACGATCTTACCGCGGCTGAGGTCCGCTACCTCGTGGAAAACGAATGGGCGCAGAACGCCGACGATGTGCTCTGGCGCCGGAGCAAGATCGGATTAAAGACCACGGCTGAGGACCGGAAGGCGCTCGACCAGTTCATCTCGTCATTGCTTTCGCCCAGCCGGTAACCTTGGGGAAAACCGTTGCCAACCGTCGTCATTGCCATTGACCAGGGAACCACCTCTACGCGGTCAATCGCTTTCGACGCGGCGTTAAGACCGCTTGCCACATCACAAAGGGAATTGCCGCAGATCTATCCCGCCCCAGGTCATGTTGAGCACGATCCGGAAGAAGTCTGGACCGCGGTCGTTGAGACGGTGCGAGCGGTCATGGCGCAGGCGCGCGTGAGCGCCGGCGACGTCGCCGGGCTGGGCATTACCAATCAGCGCGAAACAGCAGTCGTCTGGGACCGCGAAAGCGGCAAGCCCGTTCACAATGCGATCGTCTGGCAGGACCGGCGCACGGCCGATTACTGCGAGTCAATGCGGCGCACCGGCCATGAGGACGAGATTTCGAGGAAAACCGGACTGCTGCTCGATCCGTATTTTTCCGCGACCAAGATCGCCTGGCTGCTGGACCATGTCGACGGCGCGCGCACGCGCGCCGAACACGGCAAGCTCGCCTTCGGCACGGTCGATTCTTTCATCCTTTGGCGACTCACCGGCGGGAAGGTGCATCTCACAGACGCCACCAACGCTGCACGTACATTGTTGTTCGACATTGGCAGGGCCGAGTGGGACGGCGACCTTTGCCGCCTGTTCAACGTTCCGCAGGCGTTGCTTCCGCAGGTGCGGGATTGTGCCGCCGCATTCGGAGAGACGATCCCCGACCTGTTCGGCTCTTCAATTCCCATTCTGGGCATCGCAGGCGATCAGCAGGCGGCGACGATCGGGCAGGGCTGCTTCCGGCCTGGCATGCTGAAGTCGACCTATGGCACCGGTTGTTTCGCGCTGCTCAACACCGGCGACGAGCGGATTCGCTCACGCAGCCGGTTGCTCACGACGATCGCCTACCAGCTTGAGGGAAAGCGCACTTATGCGTTGGAAGGAGCGATTTTTGTTGCAGGCGCCGCCGTGCAATGGCTGCGCGATGAATTGAAGTTTATTGCTGCCGCGCCGGAGGTTGGGCCCCTGGCGCAGCGCGCCAATCCTGCGGAGCAGGTCTATCTGGTGCCGGCATTTGTCGGACTCGGTGCTCCCTATTGGGACGCCCAGGCGCGGGCCGCGATCTTCGGCCTGACGCGGAATTCCGGTCCAGCCGAACTTGCCCGGGCAGCGCTTGAGGCGGTGGCGTACCAGACGCGCGACCTGCTCGAAGCCATGCATGCAGATTGGCCGGCATCGAAAATGTCTGCCACCGTGTTGCGCGTCGATGGCGGCATGACCGCAAGCGATTTCACCATGCAATTCCTCGCAGATATTCTCGCAAGTCCCGTCGATCGGCCGATTGTGATGGAAACCACGGCATTGGGCGTAGCGTACCTCGCAGCGCGGGCTGCCGGTGTTGCTCCGGATCTCGAAGGTTTCGCCGCGCAATGGCAACTCGATCGGCGTTTTGAGCCACGCATGGGAGCAAGTGTCAGGGAGCATAAATACTCCGGATGGAAAAAGGCGGTGCAGCGCACGCTGACGACGCCTGCAAAGTAGGTCCAATATTCGAAGACGCCGGGTTGACGTGTCGGCGCGCCCCGCTAGCGTGCGGGCGCGAAACGAGGAATCGATGGCGGATGGCGAAGCTGCACAGGCAAGGGCTGAAACACAGCCACTGGTGCGCTTTGATGCGGTCGGCAAACGCTTTGGTACGGTTAGCGCCGTTGAGGGCCTTACGCTCGACATAGCGCAAGGCGAATTTTTCGCGCTGCTCGGTCCGTCCGGCTGCGGCAAGACCACGCTGTTGCGCATGCTTGCCGGCTTCGAGACGCCGACCGAAGGCCGCATATTGCTGGACGGTGAAGATATCGTCGCTGTGCCGCCGCATCGTCGTCCGGTGAACATGATGTTCCAGAACTATGCGTTGTTTCCGCACCTCACGGTGGAAGGCAACATAGGCTTCGGCCTGCGCCAGGAGAAAGCAAGCCGTGCCGAAATCGCGCAGCGCGTCGCGGAAATGCTGGCGCTCGTGCGCCTAGAAGGTTTTGGCGGCCGGCGCATCGACCAGCTTTCGGGAGGTCAGCGTCAGCGTGTCGCGCTTGCGCGCTCGCTGATCAAGCATCCGCGCGTTCTTCTGCTCGACGAGCCACTGGCCGCGCTCGACAAAAAGCTGCGCGCCGAGACGCAGTTCGAGCTCATGGAATTGCAACGCAAGCTTGGCACAACGTTCGTTATCGTCACCCACGACCAGGAAGAGGCAATGATTGTAGGCGACCGGATCGCCGTCATGAATCATGGCCGGCTGATACAGGTCGCGCCGCCGGCCGAGATTTATGAACAGCCACGCTCGCGTTGGGTCGCCGGATTCATCGGCGAGGTGAACCTGATCGAGGGCAAGATGAACGCTGGCGGAAGCATCGACAGCGCATTGGGCCAGCTAAAGGTCGCGGCAGCGGACAAGCCAAGGGCCGGCGATCCGGTCTCGCTGGCATTGCGGCCCGAAAAAATCAGCTTGATCGGCGATCGCCCGAACGAAAAGTTTAATGCGCTGCGCGGTACTGTGTTCGAAGTCGGGTATCGCGGCGAGATGTCTATCTACAAGCTGCGGCTTGCCGACCGATCCGTCATGAAAGTCGCGCTCGCCAACACAGGCGCGCCCGGCATGACCGCGTTTGCGGTCAATGACCTAGTCTGGTTGTCGTGGCTGCCTGAAGCCGGCGTGGTTTTGGTGGAGTAGCGACAGCCATGGAGCCTACGCAACGCGGGAATGCACGGGCGATCGTACTGCTGCCCTATTTGTGGCTCGTCGCGTTTTTTCTCGTGCCGTTTCTTATAGTGCTCAAGATCAGCCTTTCGCAAACCGCGCTTGCGCAGCCTCCTTATGTGCCCGTTTTCGATATTTCCGGCGGTTGGGCGGGTCTGATCGAATTTGTCGCCGGCCTCTCGATTGATTCATTTCTCCTGCTGTTTTCCGACACGATCTATCTGCTGTCGTATCTCAAGAGCCTGCAGGTTGCCTGCATCTCGACCATTATCCTGCTGGCGATCGGCTATCCCTTCGCATATGGCATCGCGCGTTCGCCCCGAGGCGTTCAGCCGCTTCTGGTGATGGCCGTTGTGCTTCCGTTCTGGACGTCGTTTCTGATACGCGTCTATGCCTGGATCAATATTCTGCAAAGGGATGGGTTGCTGAACGACGTGTTGATGAGACTGCACATCATCGACGCGCCGATAACCTGGCTGTCATCCGACAGCGCGATCTATATCGGCATGGTCTATTCTTATTTGCCGTTCATGGTGCTGCCGCTCTACGCCACGCTCCAGAAGATGGACGAGAGCCTGCTGGAGGCAGCTGCGGACCTCGGCTGTCCCCGATGGAAGTCGTTTTGGCTGGTCACCGTGCCGTTGTCGATGCGGGGAGCGGCTGCCGGTGCGCTGCTTTGCTTCATTCCCATTATCGGCGAATTCGTCATTCCTGATCTGCTTGGCGGGTCGGAGACGCTGATGATCGGGCAAACCTTGTGGACCGAATTCTTCTCCAATCGCGACTGGCCGGTTGCTTCTGCCATCGCCGTGACGCTGCTGGTGCTGTTGCTCGTGCCGATCCTTTTTTACGAGCGTCTTCAGCAGAGCTCGCTGGAAGGAGGCCGCTGATGAAGCGCGGTGCCTCGCTCTTCAACGTCGTTGCGGTCGCGTTCGGTCTCGCATTCCTTTACTTGCCGATCGCCATTCTTGTCATTTATTCGTTTAATGCCTCGCGGCTGGTCACCGTCTGGGGCGGCTGGTCGCTCGCCTGGTACCGCGAATTGCTGCATAACACGGCCCTACAGCAAGCCGCCTGGATCAGTGTGCGAGTCGCTGCCCTATCGGCCACCGTCGCAACCGTGCTCGGAACGCTGGCTGCCATCGCGCTGACTCGTCTGGGCTCGTTTCGTGGCCGCATGCTGTTTTCCGGCATGGTTTACGCCCCGCTGGTGATGCCGGAAGTGATCACCGGCCTTTCGCTGCTGCTGCTTTTCGTGGCGATCAGCATTGACCGCGGATTTTGGACCGTTGTCATTGCTCACACGACGCTAACGGTGTGCTTCGTGACCGTGATCGTGCAGTCACGGCTGGTCGATTTTGATCGCAGCCTCGAGGAAGCGGCGATGGATCTCGGATGTCCTCCATTCAGGACGTTCCTAACCGTTACGCTGCCGCTGATTGCGCCGGCGATTGCCGCCGGCTGGATGCTGGCATTCTCGTTGTCGCTTGACGATCTGGTGATCGCGAGCTTCACTACCGGGCCGGGCGCAACGACGCTGCCGATCCGCATTTATTCGGAAGTCAGGCTCGGGGTGAAGCCGGAAGTCAATGCCGTGTGCACGATCATGATCGCAGTCGTCGCGGTCAGCACCATAGCTTCGTCACTGATAGCCAAAAGGGGTGCCGCGCGGTATCAGCGCGCGGCACTGGGCGCGCAGGTCTGAAAGCGTGGCGTGGCGAGTCAGTCGCTGCTGCCCCTCCGCGAAAGCGCCCTCGGGGGATGATTCGTCCTGGTAGAATGATAGTCGAAAGAGCCGACCGCGTTGGTCGCTGTTATTCCGGCTTTCCCGCCGCCGGTTGCGGGGATGACTGGCCGGCAGCCGGAACGGTGTCGGAGGTTGCGGCACCGCCCGTCAGCCGTTCAATAGCCGATCGCACGGAATCCCGCGTGCTGCGGTCGCGCACCGCGTTGAGGAGCGGAGCGGCCGCGCCCGAGCGCCGGATCAGAGATTCCGGGTCGGGCAGCATGATCGGGTCGTCCCACGAGCCTTGCACGATGAATGGCAGCTCGAAGGGTGCCGCGCCCGGCTTTGGAGGCGACACAAGTGCGGCGGTGCCCTTTAAATCAAGCTCGCGTGCTGGAATCGAGGCCGAGCCCACGAGCCCCAGCACCACTGTGGCGCCCTCGACCTTCACGTCCTCGGCCGTGACCGTGCCCTGGTTGATCTTCAAAGCGACGGTGATCTTGTCGTAGGGCGTGCGTCCGCTGCGGAATTCGCCACCACCTGAAAGTGGCCGCCGTTCGAGCCTGCGGAGCAACTGTTCGACATTGAGCCCCGCGAGCGCCCCGTTCGTTCCGGTCAATGTGGCGGTGCCGTTCAACGTCTGCGTCACTGCCAGTATGCTGTCGCCCGTGCCTTCAACGGCGAGCTGGATATTCCCTTTTCCTTCGAGCCGACGCAGTCCGAACAATTGGCCGAGACAGCCTTCAAGGTCGACCTCGGTAAACTGCAACTGCGATTTGAGGTCAACGTTCTGTTCGGAATTGGCGAGCGTGAGGGAGCCTTTGATGACTCCGCCATAAGCCTGTGCCTCTCCGATCGTGATCACCAGTTGTCCTCCACGCAGGTTTGCCGCAACGGCGGTGCGTCCAAGCTTGGCGGTGGAGACGGTGACGTTCGCAGCCGACAGGCGCAAGTCGATATCGAGTCCAGCAAGCCCATCAAGCGTGATGCGGCCATTGTTCCATGCGCGCTCATTCGTGGTGAGAAGGCGGATAGTCGAAACATAGGGCGTCAGGTCGAGCGCGTCGGCGGCAAGCGTACCCTGCAGGATCTTTCGTCCATCGCCCGCGAATGTAAGCACGCCTTCGGCGGCATTGCCGTCGAGCTCCACGTTGACGCTGGACAGACTGATGCTGCCGCCAACCACATTGGTTCGCGCCTTGATGGCGAACCGGCCGAAGCCGCCGCCCGGCAAAGGCTTTTGTCCCGTCCACACCAATGCGCTGCGCAGTGAAGGGGAATCTGCCGCAAGCGTACCTTCGATTTTCAGGGTCGGCTTCAGGCTTATCGCCCCTTCGAACGCGGCCTTCATCGGCTCGCCTGAGACGCGGAGTTTCAAGCCGCTGCGGCTGCCGGCGAGCGCGGCGGCGAAATCCGCAAGCGTCAAGCTCGCATCCATTGGCGCGTCGTGCCAGACGAAGCGGCCGGTGGCGCCGAAACTCTTTGAGATTGACGGCCAGGCCAGCGAGAATTCCACCCCGTACAAGGTTTCGTTGAGTTGCCGAGCCTGGTCCCGGATTACGACCGTGCCGCCGTTGATCCGCATTTCGGAAAACGCAGTAAGCCGATGCGCGGTCGTCTGGCTACGCGTGAGTGCGTCGATCAGAGCCGACCAATTGGACTGACCATTGGGCTGGAAATCGATCGCAATTCTGGGATTTTCCAGAGCGACATCCGCGATCTCGACGCGCCCGATCAGCAACGGGAAAAAGCGCAGGCGCGCGGTCAGACGCTCCGCGCTCAGAGCAGGTTCTTTGGCATCGCCAAGCACAACGTCGGCAAAGTTGACACTGCCCGTGGGAAACAAGGAAACGCTGGCCTTGCCGCGAAAAACCGGCTCAAGGCCGGTGACTTCGCGGATCTCTCCCAGGACCTGTTGCCGCACCGCATCGGCCGATACCAGGTAGCCAGCGGTTGTAAGCACGGCCAAGCCGCCCGCAATCACCGCGAGCAGGATAAATCCCAGGCGCTTCAAGCCGTTGGCTGTTGTCAAAGGAGGTTCCGGTTGTGTTCGGCGTCGATGTCGACCGACTATAGCATCGTCCCGCTTGGGCCAAGCTTGGCCGGGCTCTGTGACCCTTTCAAGGCTGGAAGTTCAGTGGGTTAAGATTGCTGTGCATATGGCGGTCAGACGGGCGAACACCCGCGATTTCCGCGATCATTTTCTTGACGATCGCCTCGCCGAACGAATTGAAGTCCTTGGCTTCAAGGACAAAGCTGCCGGGCCCGCCGATTACATTGTCACGATAGTATTTCGGCAGCCCGCCTGGCGGGTTTGTGTGTTCGGGGTTCCAAGGCAGCGGCGTCTCGCTGAGGATCACCAGCCCGTTGATGCTGATGCCTAATGCCACGGCCTCATCGCGCGCATTCCCGACGTCGCGCCCGGAGTTGTTTGTACCGTCACCCGATACGTCGATGGCGCGGCGTCCAGCTTCAAAGGGAGCACGAGCAAGCTGCGCCACAGCTGCGTCGATGCCCCCGCTGATCGACGTGCGATCGGCGTAAGAGCGTGGCGATTCAAGCAGCCGGTCGCCGAACGCCTGGGCAGCTGCCTGGCCGTCGATCATCGTCCAGTCGATTACAATCTTCTGGTTTCCAAAACCCGACCACTCCAGAAACAACACACCGATACGGCCTTGCCGTCCCGACCGTATGGCCTCGAGGACGCGAGGATTAGCGAGCGCCGCGGCGTAACCTTCGCGCTGCAGCTGGAACTTCTGGCTGTCGATGCTGCGCGAGACGTCGGCCGCCAGCACCAGAAGAAGATCGACGGGCTGCGCTGCGCGCGTCGGCGAAGCGCCGAACGCTGCAAGTGCAAGCGCGACCATGATCGATGTGCGGCGGAACAGTCGGCCCATGACAAGGAGCCTAGCCGATTTCCGAATCACTGCGCCAGCATCCGCGTGCTTGGGAATGCGATCTCGACCAGCGTTCCATCGCCTACCTCGCTCGCAATGCGCAAGCAGGCGTGATTTGCCTCGACCAGTGCTTTGGTAATCGGGAGGCCAAGACCGGTTCCACCAGGCGCCCACACCGGTGAAGCGGTCTGGCCGAAAGGCTTAAGCGCGGTCTGCAAGTCCTTCTCGCTTATGCCGGAACCGGTATCGCGTACGCGGAGCACGACCTCCTTCTCGTCGGTCAACGCCGTTGAGACGATGACCTGTCCTCCGGCGCCCGTGAACGTGATGGAATTGGACAAGAGATTTAGCGCGATCTGACGCATGGAGCGCGCATCAGCGATAACTTGCGGGAGGCTGGCGGAGAGCGCCGTACGAATGATGACGCGTTGGCGATTTGCCTGGTGCTGCATGATCGCGACGCATTGCTGGATCAGATCGTTCAAATTGACTCTTGTGAAGGTGAGCTCAAGTTTGCCGGCTTCAATTTTCGACAAATCCACAAGGTCGTTGAGGAGCGAGATGAGGTGGCCTCCGGATGCATGAATATCTTTCAGGTACTGGCGATATCGCTCGTTGCCGATGGGGCCGAAGCGCTCGCTCATCATCACCTCGGAAAAGCCGATAATGGCATTCAGCGGCGTGCGAATTTCGTGGCTGATCTTCGCGATAAATTCGGATTTGGCGATCGAAGCTTTTTCGGCGACCTGCTTTGCGGTCGTCAGCTCCTCCGCGGTAAGCTTCCACGCGGTAAGATCACGCAACACCGCGCACAGCTTTTCGCCTCCTTCGATGCGACCTATGGTGATGTATAGCGGGACCAACCCGCCCTGCCGGACGCGTCCGATCGCTTCGTACCCGGCATCGAGGACATCGGCGCCTGTGCTGTGGGCGATCCGGTCCAGATGCTCTGCCGCGGAACATCGGCTTTCTGGTGCCAACAAATCAGCAAGCGAACGCTCCGTCAGATCGGCATAGCCGAATAAAGCCTCAGCGCTGCGATTGGCGGAAAGTATGCGACCGGCTCGGTCAATCACCAGCACTCCATCCGTGGCGGTATCCAGGATTGCCCTGAGCTCGCGATTCTCTTCGTCGGCCCGTGGCGACGAGACCTTCTCCGATTTTTCGTTCGCATCGCTCGCTCCCGCGCGCGTGTCGATCATCAGCACAAGCGCGCTGTCGTTATTCCATGTTGCGCTGAACAAACGTCCTTCGACCGGCTTTTGCTTGCCGCTGACCGTTGCAATTGTGAGGGACTTCCCGATGTTTTTCTTGTCGGAGGTTCTGAGCTTGCTTTCGATGAAAAGACTGTCGAGGCCGCCGGCCTCATTGAGCGCTTCCAGGGTGTGATAGCCGGTCCACTCGAGGAACGCGCGGTTCGCATACATCAACGTGTTCAGCCGGTAGATCAGGATGCCGACTGGCAGACGATCGAGAATTGGCCGCGTGTCCTGAGCGTCGGCGGCTACTTTCATCGGCTCGCGAGCAGGTTGAGCAATCGGGATGACTGGTTCGAAGCCGAAATCGTCCGGAACCGGCGCGCGGGCCACGGCTGACGTTCTCGTCAAACGCTCGCTGAGCTCGCGGGCGAGCTCCTGAAATGCGCTTCGCTCGCCCAGGTTCAGTTTTGGCTCCTCCACACTCGGTTTGGGCGTGGGATGGAAGGGAAGTATTTTGGATGTAGCTTCGGCTGGCGGTGGCGTCTGCGGAGACGGCTCAGGCATGCGGCGCTGCCGTACCTCCTGCAACCGGTCCAGATCGCGGCAAATACCAAAACCGCGGAAACCCTTGAATTGCCGGTCCCTGTTGAACACAGGCAAGCCGGACATTTCAACGGGCAGACGCTCGTCGACATCATCTACCGGCCACAGGAGGACGATGCCGCTGAACGTCTCGCGTGCTGCGATCGCGTTTGCGATTTGCCCCTGTGGATCGAAATTCAGGGCTTGCGCAATGTCAGGCCAGCTGCGGCCAAGAACACCCGCCGTGTTCGGCCCCAGCAGATCGGCGAATTCCTGATTGGCAACGCTGAAGTGCGTATCGGCATCAGTCTGCCAAACAAAGCGGAAGGGAAAATGGTGCGGGTGCACTGCCGATGCCGGAGAATTCGGTTTCGGTGAAAGACGCCGTTGTGTGCTCGCGCGAACTGGCGCAGGAACACACGATAGATTTGGTGAAGACGACTAGCAACGCGAAAGTCCGGCCCGCTCCGAGCTTTAGAATCTCGATCGGCCCCCAGAATCCTGCCTTCGGCGCTGCCATTGAGGCTTGCCTCGCGGGCGAGCTTTCCGGCACCAAGCGCCAGAATGTCGCGCCGCTTGCCGAGCAGTGTTTTTGCGGCGGGCTACTCCTCGCTCAATTCGCCGTCAGCAGTAAAAACCGCTGCCGGTTCGTCGAGATCCTGAAGCAAACAGCGTGCCTGGCCAGACAAGGTCACGGCCAGCACGCTCCATTGAGATGACCAGTATCGCCGCATTGGTGTCAGCCCCGGTATGGGCGCCAAAGCCGCGCAAGCGCTCCATCCGGCGCCAAGGAAATTGGCGAACTGGCGATGGGGTTGGCGGAGCGAAACATCCCGTCGTCGTTCGAATTTGCGCAGACTCTTGCAGGCAAAAGATCCCAGGGACGTGGTGGCGCTGCATACGGATTACGTAAACTCCCAGATCGCGGCTCTTGCGGAACAGGGCAAGGAACCTGGCGAACAGGTGGCCAAGATGACCCGGCAAGTTCCCAGCGTTGACCTTCGAATTGTGCTGACTCACGGCGTGCGGAACCCGCAAAACACAGGGGCAGGAATGTCTTTTTGTGCATCGCAATATTTTTATTGCAATGCATCAAAATGTGGTGTATAGGCGTTGGTTAAGTGATCGCGGCGCGCGGGGGAATTGGGGTGCGAGGCGATTCCCAAATTCATAGGGCCGATTTTCCGAGGGCGGACGGTCCGATCTCGAATGCCCTCACTATCAAAGGATGCTTTCTTATGCCTGAAACGACTACTTCCTCGGCTTCGAAGTCCAAGCCAAAGCCGGTCGCCGTGAGCGCGCCAGCTTTCGAGATGCCGAAGTTTGAGATGCCCAAGTTTGAAATGCCGAAATTCGAAGTTCCGACGGCCTTCCGCGAGTTTGCGGAGAAGGGCGTTGCGCAGGCCAGGGAGAACTACGAAAAGGTCAAGAGTGCCGCCGAGAAGGCAACGGATGTCCTTGAAGACACATATTCGACGGCGTCCAAGGGCTGTGCGAGCTACGGCCTCAAAGTGATCGAGACCACACGTGCAAACAACGACGCTGCGTTTGACCTGCTCACCGAGGTGATGACCGCGAAGTCCTATGCCGAGGTGGTTGAACTTTATAGCGCCTACCTGCGCAAGCAATTCGATGCCTTCATCACGCAGGCCAAGGAACTGTCCGAGCATGCGCAGAAGGTGGCCACGGAAACTGCCGAACCGATCAAGGTCAGCATCAGCTCATTCAGCAAGGCGGCCTGATGCCGGGCGTCGGCACTTTGAGATAGTGGGTGCGAAGCCCGGGCAGAAATGCCCGGGTTTTCGTTTGGCACCTGGAAAACGCCGGGCCGCCTGCCAAAACGCCGGGCCGCTTGCCAAAACGGCGGCCGGCACCTAGGTTCCGGCCGCTTGGATCGAACATCCGGATGAAGCCGATCGTGCAGGCGTAGCTCAGTTGGTTAGAGCGCTGGTCTGTGGAACCAGAGGTCGGTGGTTCAAGTCCACCCGCCTGTACCATTCAAACATCGCTCAAAAGAAAAATGCCGGCGAGTTTCCCGCCGGCATTTCGTATTGGCGTCGGTCCGTGTTCAGCGCCAGCTAAATCGCCCGTTGTAGCGCTGCTGGGGCGGGATGCTCCGCGGCGGATAGGGGCGGGCTCCGCCCTGTGGTCCGCCGAAAATCCAATTAAAGAAGTTATTGCCGCCTCCATAGCTGTAGCCGCCGCCAGTACCATACACCCCCACGGGCATGCGGACCGGCTTGGACGACGGATCCCGCGGCCGCTCGATCGCTATGTCGGCGACCTTGCGCTCGTTGCTCTTGAGGATCGCGAACATCTTGGCGTCCCGCCCGTAGACATCCTCGCGCAGCTGCAGCTTGCCCGATTCATCCACGAAGGCGGTCTGATAGGTGAGGTGCACCGGGATGAATTTCGGGAAGTTGATATTGATCTCATTCCCTCCAAACATCGATTCAAGCCGCGCTTCCGTGTAGCGCTCCTTCGGCAACACGAGAGACAGCAGTTTCTCGCCGTAGGTCAGCGGATTCTGCACGCGCATGCAGCCGTGGCTGTAGGCCCGCTTCTCGCGCGCGAAGAGGTGCTTGTCCGGCGTATCGTGCTGATACACCAGGAACTTGTTCGGGAAGTTGAAGCGGATGCGGCCGAGCGCGTTTCCGGCTCCGGGCGGCTGCGAAATATGAATCGTGCCATCCGGATCCTGCGTGAGCTTGAGACCAATGCGGTCGAGCGCCTGGGGGTCTGCCTCCAAGGCCGGCAGGTATTCTTTCTCGATGATCGACGGCGGCACGTTCCAGGTCGGGTTGACCGTGATGAATTTCATGTCCGCGCTGACCATCGGTGTAGCCAGATTCGGCTTACCCACCACGATCCGCGTGTGCCAGTACACTTTGTCGTTGTTGTAGAGTGTCAACGTGTAGTCCGGCACGTTGACGATGACGTGCGGATTGCCGAGATCCCGCGGCAGCCAGCGCCAACGCTCCATATTGACGATGATCGTTTCGGTCGGATTGGCAGATGTGTGACGAACTTCTTTGGGCTCATTGTTGAGCGCACGGACGGTGTTCGGTCCGAGGTCGCCGTCGACGTCGATGTCGCTTTCAGTCTGGAACGTTTTTACGGCGTCACGCACCGCGTCATCGTAGAGCGGGTTCTCTTTGTCGCCCGGAATGTCAAGGCGCTTGCGCACCGCCACCACTCGCGCATCCTTCATGCCGGGGCGAAGAATCTTGCCATCCGGGACATGGACCCTTGGCCGCTCGGGCTTCGGCGCGAACTTGGGCTCGGCAACGACCGGAGCCTTGCGCAGCTCGGCGAGCTTTGCCTTCAGGGCCTTGAACCCCGCCTGCGGCGGATTGAAGCCGTCGAGGATCTTGGCTGCGTCATTGCCGTCGGCGAGCTTGGCCAAAACGTCTGCCGGTTCGGGCGCGGCGAGATCATATTGGATATCCGGACCGACGCGGGTGAAATGGATGCGTCCAATCTGCGCATGGCGTGCGAAGGTGAGCGCCGAAGCTGTGAGCTTGAGTTCGGCCTCGGCCAGCGCGTCCGGGCTGGCCGCCGACTTGAAGTCAGGCGTCGGATAGTCGGTCGGGTCGAGGCCAACGACGTCAGCCTGGCCTAGGTACGCGATAGCGGCCTTCGCCCGTTCGTTGGCGATATTGTTGCTCACCCAGAGCGGCGCATAGTTGTGGCCACTGTAAAAGGCTTCGATCCCGGCGCGATCGGCCTTTCGGCTGACCAGACGGTCGAACTGCCGCCCCGTGATCAGGTCACGAAGCTTCTCGCCAACCGGGCTGTCCGGCGTTGGCGCTGCGGCCGCCGTGGACTTGGTCGGCTCACTGGCGGGCGCTGCGGCGTCCGGCTTGGGCTCTTCCTTCGTAGCCTGCTTCGCCGGAGCCTGGACGTCCTTGGCTGTTAGGGGAGGAGGCAGCGACGTATCCGGCACAGGCACTGACGCCCGAGACAGGCTTTCGGTCTGCTGCGCGGTAGCCACATGGCCGGACAAAGCCAGCACCAGAACAAGCGCCGTCGAGGCCAGCAGGCGATCATATCGTGCACTTTTCACCGCTTTATCTCCCAATGATGGAGGGCCAGGAGGCCACCGAATGATTCCATACTACTGATATTGCACACGTAGTTACATTTTTCCCAATGGCTGCGTCAGAACAGGAGGCAACTGTGGCTATTTTGCAAGATTATGCGATTCGCGCGATTCACCGCAGGTTTTAGCAAACAAGTAGCCAGAGCCGAAGGGAACAAATGGACAGGCGGGCGCTTCGTGGGCACTTTTCAGCAGTTATACCGATATCAGTTGCGTGCGGCGCGGTTATGGCGGCCGGCCATGACAAAGACGTGAATGCTCGTATGAACGGCCGGCTCTTGCGGCGTTTACCCCCTGCGGTAATCTGGCTGGGAACCGCCGGTCAGAATGCGGCTGAAAGGAAACGCCATGGCTTGGACCACCCCGATTATTGTCGAGATTTGCATTGGACTTGAGATTAACGGCTATCTGCCGGCCGAGCTCTGATTCTCTGACCCTGTCCCAAAGACCCCGTTAGATGGGGCGCTTCACCGCCATCGTACTTGGTTCGGCGGCGGGAGGTGCATTTCCGCAATGGAACTGCCGGTGTCCGGTCTGCGCTCTCGCGTGGGCTGGTGACTCACGCGTCAAGCCGCGGATGCAAACGGGCCTGGCGGTCTCGGCTGACGACGTCCACTGGACGCTGATCAACGCTTCGCCCGATTTACCCGCACAGATCCGCGCGACATCCGCCCTGCACCCCGGCGACGGCTTGCGTGGTAGTCCAATTCAAGCCGTGGTGCTGACGGGGGCGGAGATCGACCAGATCGCCGGGCTCTTGTCCCTGCGCGAAAGCACTCCATTTGCGCTTTACGCGACGCCGGCTAGTCACGCGGCGGTAGCCGCCAATGCCATGTTTGGGGCGATGAGTTCGATGGCGCGCCGGCCGGTCAATCCGGGCGAGCGCTTTACGCTCGCGGGCGGGATCGAAGCGATGCTGTTCATGGTGCCAGGCAAGCTTCCGCTGTACCTGGAAGGCGAAACGCCGGAGCTCGATACCGAGAGCGCAGCCAATGTCGGCATCGAATTGCAGCGCGAGGGAGCAAAAATGGTATTCGTGCCCGGAACGGCGACGGTCACCGAGCAAATGCGCGAACGCTTTGCCGGCGCGGA
>DASXST010000199.1:0-14218 GCA_036505835.1 Pseudolabrys sp.
TCATCGCTAGAGTCAATTTTATAGCGCAGGTTACGCTCCCAAAAGTCGCGTGACTTCCCATCTTCCGTCGTAACAGTAAAAGTATCGCGACAATAGGTGATGGATTTTACGCGGCTGGAAGCATCAACCGTCTTTAGTTTCGGGACTTGCCGCATGCCCTGCATCGGACCCATGCCACCTTGTGCTTCCGCAGTCTGATTTTCCTTTGGCGGATCTGCGCCAGATTTCAAAAAGGCAATGACACTTGCGCGGGCTTGGTCGTCGGGTATGCCGGGAAAGGTCATGTGATTGCCGGGCATAAACTGCGCAGGATTTTTCAAATACCCATCGAGGCTTTGGTCATCCCACGTTATGCCGGAGAGCTTCATGGCGTCCGAATAACGGGTAAAGCTCGCAAGCCCGCCAGCCTTGCGGTTCCAAACCCCCGCCAGACTAGGCCCAGTCATGTTACGATTGGCCTCAAGTGAGTGACAGGCGGCACACGCACGAAAAACGCGAGCACCTTGTCCCGGGTCTGCTTCTGCGCCGAGGGCGGCGGCAGTGGATAGTGCAAGAATTGTGACGCCGACTGACGCGACCCTTTTCATTGTTCTCACCATCAAATCTGATTTTCGCCTTTGTAGCGGCCGTAGACCCGACGTTCATTCTTCCCAAACAAAATAACATCGTACTCTTCATAGTCGCCGGTCATACCCGGCGAGCCGCTTGGCATACCCGGCACGGCAAGTCCGAGTGCGACAGGTTTTTCTCGCAAGAATTTTTCCAATGCCGTTGCGGGCACGTGTTCTTCAATCAAGTAGCTCGCGACTTGCGCCGTGTGGCAGGCTTGCAGGTCAAATGGGACGCCCAGTCGCGCTCTGACACGATTAAGTTCCGTCGTTTCGATAACTTTTACTTGAAAGCCGTGAGTTTCCAAGTGCGCGATCCAGCCGCCACAGCAGCCACAGTTTGGATCTTTGTGAACAGTCACCATCGGCCATGCTGACATAGCCGTGCGCGAAAGCAGCATGGCTGCCCCTACGCCCGAAAGTAAGATCATGCGCCTTGTAACATGCTGAGCCATCGCAAGCCTCCGTAAGTCCTTTCAAAAACTAAGGACGCAGTCCGCTAATGACCCAAGCGGACAAATCTCAGGAAATAATCACGCGTATCTCAAGAGCAAATCAAGCTCCTGTCAAAGTCTTCCGGGGTGCCTTTTGGCATCCATTCGCGAATGAACGACTTGATGTACAGGAGATACAAAGATGTCTGATACAAATCGCCTGCTTTTGCTCCGTATCGCTCTCGTGGTCATCGGCCTAACGTTTATTTTTGGCATATATACGTTGGGCATCCTCTGGCCCTCGGGCTGGGTATGGGGACAGGGATATTCACACTATCTCATGATGATCATTGGAGTGTACGCGACCCTGGGCGTGTTTTTACTCATCGCCGCAAGAAATCCCTACGCTCATAAGAGCCTCATCTGGTTCACCGTGTGGTCGAGTGTGGTTCATGGGGCAATCATGGGCGTTCAGGGTCTCATGGATACGACGGAGCGCGGTCATCTAGTGGGAGATGCGCCTGCGCTTGTTCTCGTTGCGATCATACTTGCAGTGCTGATGCCGCGGACCGCGACACATGCAGTGTTGACGCCGCGGACCGCGCAAGCTTGACCGTGTCCGGATGTCCGCTTTGGCCCTTAGCGGACATTCCATTTGAACGAACTGATGTCCGCTTTCGGGGGTAAGGCGGACATCGGACTGACATCTCGCCGGATGAACTTTACGTTGTAGCTCGCAGGAAGTTGAAGCGCGGTAGAGTGGTTATTGAGTGTGCTCAGAAAAAACGCGTTCAGTTTTGGCGTTCCAAAAATTCCTGGTGGGTTCTGAACGTTGCGGGCGTTTCAATTGACCGTCTACCGAAATCGTGTGGGCGCACTTATATCGGCCCGACAAGATCGGAAGCGACACGATCTACACGATGCGGTGCACCCCTCGGAATTGAATTTTCCGGTGTTGCCTAGCTCAATTTGAATGTGAAGCGTGGACCCGCTTTGCAAAGGGTCATTGGTGGCATAGCATTCCCCCAAGGGCCGCAATGGCCCATTCGATACAAAAAATCGATCCAGGGGGCGGCAATCATGGCGGACAAAGTCGTTCCGGTCTCACGGCTGCTCGACGAACGCGGGCTGAGTTCATTTCAGATCAAACTGCTTATCTGGTCGTTCTTTATTGTTCTTATCGATGGCTACGACATCGCGGCGATCGCCTTCGCAGCGCCAAGCCTCGTCAAGGAATGGGCCTTGAAACCGGGCGCGCTCGGACCGGTGTTGAGCGCAAGCCTTGTTGGCATCCTGTTTGGTTCGGCGCTGTTTGGCTGGATCGGCGACCGCTACGGCCGTAAGGCAGCGCTGGTCTGGTCGAATCTGCTGTTCGGCGTTTTCACGCTTGCCGCGGCCTATGCCAACAATCTCGATCAGATGTTCTGGCTGCGTCTGCTGGCGGGCCTGGGTATCGGCGGTGTCATCCCTAATGTCGTGGCCATCAACGCCGAATCCGCGCCGCGCAAGCTCCGCGCCACGCTTGCGATTATCGCTGTTGGATGTGTACCGATCGGTGGCGCCATCCCTGGCTTCGTCACCGCGGCGCTTGTTCCGCAATATGGCTGGCAAATCCTGTTTCTGATCGGCGGCATCGTGCCAATCGTCATCGCCATCGTCGCGCAGATCGGCATGCCGGAATCAATCAAGTACATGACGCTGCACGAAAGCCAGCGCGGCAAGATGGAGCGTTTGATCACAGCCATCAATCCTGGATACCCGCTGTCGCCCAAAGCCAAATTCGTTATCGAGGACGAACAGCAGTTCCCGGGCTTCAATCCGGCGTACCTCTTTCGCCAAGGGCTTGCGGTCATCACTCCGCTGCTCTGGCTGCTGTTTGCGCTGAACCTGATGGGCTATTTCTTCTTGCTCAGCTGGACACCGACGCTGATGACCGCGGCCAAGCTGCCGCCGACGGCGGTGGCTCTTGCGGGCGCGAGCTTGCAGGTGGGGGGCACAGTGGGAGCGCTGTTGCTCTGCTGGTGGCTGCAACGGCACCGTTTCCTGGGCATCGCAATTATGTTCGCGATTGCCGTGCCAGTGGTTGGTTCGATCGGCTTTGCGGGCCTGACTTCCCAGGCCGCGTTGCTGACCGCGACTTTCTTTGCCGGCTTCCTGGTGCTGGGGATCCAGTCCGGCATCAATGTCGTGGGCGCGCTGATTTATCCGACCTCGCTACGCGCCAATGGCTCGGGATGGCAATTGGGACTTGGACGCATCGGATCAATCGTCGGTCCATTGATGGGGGCGTTATTTGTCGGCATGCCAGTGCAGCAACTCTATATGTGGTCGGCACTTCCGTTCGTGGCAGGCGCGGTTATCTGCTTCGCGATCCATCGACTCAATACCGCCCGCCTCGCAGCGCATCCGGAATTGGTTCAGGCGCAGTAGAGGCGACTGCGTCCTCGAACTCTGAATTGCCTCCCGTCATATTCCGCGGGAGGCATTTTTGCATCAAAATGGCTCGTAAGCGCGCAAAGCGGGAATGACCTTCTCACCAAACAGGCGGATCGAGCGCATGAGCTCGGCTTCCGGCAGGTCCGAGAAATTGAATTCACCCATAAACACGTTAAACAAGCCGGAAAGCGCGGTGGCATGAATTTTCTTCGCGACCGTATCCGGCGAACCGATGAATACAAGCTCGTGCTTCATCAGATAATCTGCATCGAACAGGTTGGCCATGATCTCGGAAGCCCCCGGCTCGCCGCGGCCGATGAATTTCTTGGCATGCTCACGGATGCGCTGCTCGAACGTTTCGCCGGGCTTGGGCGGAGGTAAGAAACCCTCATAGGCGTGGGCTGCCCGCCCCAGTGCGATGTCGAGCGCCTTCTCGTCCGTGTCGTCTACATAGACGACGGTGCAATAGGCGATTTTCGGCGGTTGCGGCCAACCGGCCGTGGCCCAGTCCGCAAGAAACTTGCGATAGCGCGGCGCCGCGTCGGCGCGCGGATAAACTAGAAAGTATCCCGGATTGATTCCATGGCGGGCGCAGAATTCAAGCGTCTGCGGGTCGCGGCTCATCATCCATAATGGCGGATGCGGGAGTTGCAGTGGCGGTACAGCAAGTTGCGTACTGTCGGTGTGGTGCGCATCGCCGTGAAAGGAGAAAGGCTGCTTTTCGCCATAAGCCGAACGCAAATATTCGACGAACTCGAGCGTCGGCGACTTGCGCAGATTGTAGTCGAGGCCAAAGGGCTTGAAATAATCAGGGTTGATCCCCGGGACGAGCCCGAGTTCCATGCGCCCGCCCACCATCTGATCAACGAGAGCGATTTCCTCCGCCAGACGCAGCGGGTGATACAGCGGCACGACATAGCCCATCGGGCCAATGCGCATTCGGCGTGTCCGGGCGGCGGCACCGACGACGTAGAGGCTGGGCGACGAGATCCAGCTTTCATCGGGGCGAAAATGATGTTCGACGCAGAAGCCATAATCGAACCCGAGTTCGTCACACAGTTGAAGCTCGCGCCATAACTGCTCGTAACGTTGGTGCGGATTCATGCCCGGCTTACCCCAGACATGGGTAAAATGGGCGAACTTCACTTTGCACTCTCCTCAAGTCGTCGCCGCGAGGCCAATTGGGGGTGTCCTTTCCGAAAATTCCATCCGGTTTGGATTCGCATCGTAAGACAGAATCATCGCGTCATTGAGAGCTTGTTTATAGTCCTGTACGCACTCGGAATGTTCGTCGGGGATCTATTCAAGTCCGCGGACGCGGCTTTAAGTTGAGAATTTGCTTCTCCGTCCAGAGCGATCGAAGAAGAGGGCGGTCTTCTGCCCAACGTAGCGCGCGCGCGAATGGCTTGTTGAAATACGAAACGCATATATCCCCCGTGGGGTATGGGGACTCTGGCATCAAAGGCGCACTGCCGCGAAAGATGCCTGAGGCATGGAACACTTTCGAGTGAGCCCGCTCGCACCTTTGGCATCGGTCGTGGTAAATTCTCATCAACCAACATGGTCCAGGAGGTTTGCTATGGCCAGCAGCCTGAAACGGGTCAGGGTCGCGCCCAAAGGCATGGGTCTCAATGACTTTGTCGCGATGCAGGAAGGTTTCTTCGCCGCCGAAGGGCTCGACGTTGAATTCGACTGGAAGACCTTCCGTGGCACGCAGTCCAGTTGGAAAGGCCTCGAATATTTCCAGCGGCCGCAGGACCGCCCCTATACCGAAGAAAAACAGGACGTGGTCCAGGGCGCCTGCTTGTGGGGTACGATCTGCAACGCCAGCGCCGGCATGGGCCGCGTCGTTACCAAAGGCTATGGCGATTCGCCCTGGGCAATCTTCGTGCGGCCGGAGTCCAAAATCCGGAAGCCAGAAGACCTGAAAGACGTACCTGTCTCGGTCGGCATGCGTGCCGGGAGCCATTTCAATGTGCCCTACCGTCTGGAAAAATATCTTCCGCTCGAGCACATCAAGACTGTCAATACTGGCGGTTTCGGCGCGCGGCTGAAAGCGCTGCTCGATGGTGAGGTCGAAGCGGCGAGCCTGTTGCCTCCGCAGATCGCCATGGCTGAACAACTTGGCCTGCGCAAGATCATCGAGGATCGTTTCAAGACGCTGTGGTGGGTTCCGGACAGCGCCACCCCAGAGGTCGTACATGGCTATATGCGCGCACTTGATCGCGCCGAGCAGGCGCTCGAGGAAGACCTGGCGAAGTACTTGCCGCTGTGGAAGCTTTCAGTGCCTGCGGAGTTCGAGAGTTTCTACCCTTGGGATTTCAGCAAATTCGGCCGGGGCGAGCGCTTCATCAACACGACACTGCCGCGCGAAGAGTTCAGTGAGGTGTTCGCGCAGGTCGAGCGTTGGGGGCTCAACCAATATCTCAAGGACCGCAGCCCGGAGACGCTTTCCTATCCAACCTGACTACGAGGGCGTGCGTGACCTCCGCATGTCCGCTATGGGCCCGTTTACGCCACGCCGCCGAGAGGCAGCGTTAGCTCCGAAATGTCCGCTGTCGGGGGTACAGCCTCATCTGCGCAGGCTCCTTTCCTCACTATGTGGTTAGAATGCCACCGTCCACAGGAATGACGGCGCCGGAGATGAAGCTCGCGCGCGCGGACGCAAGAAACACAGCCAGATCGGCAATATCGGCCGGGGTAGTCAAGCGGCTGAGCGGAATTCTCTCCAATACTTTCGACCGCACCTCGTCGGTGAGCACGGCATGCGTCATCGCCGTATCAGCAATGGCAGGAGCGATGGCGTTTACGGTGATGGCGTGCGGCCCGAGTTCGCGGGCAAATCCCATGGTCAAGGCCACAACACCGGCTTTGGTTGCGCCGTAAAGAGCGTTGCCGACCGTCCCGCCGCCGCGCATTGCAGCGACCGAGGCAATATTGATGATGCGCCCATAGCGTTGCTGACGCATGAATGGGATCGCGGCCTGCGTGCAGTAGAGCACGCCGGTGAGGTTAACCGCGCTCAGTTTTTGCCATTCGGCGGCGGGCAAATCGGCGGCAGGCCCAGTCGAGAGCAATCCGGCCGCGTTCACCAGAATGTCGATACGCTTAAAGCTGGCCACGAATTCTGCGATCACGCGCTTAACCGCGGCGACATCGGCCACATCGGCGGCGGCGGCGCGCGCCGGCGCGCTGCTCTCGGCGATTGCCGAGGCGGTTTTGTGCGCGGCCTCGGCGTTTCGGTCCAGAATGCAAATCGTGGAGCCTTCCGCCGAGAGTGCGCGGGCGATGGCTTCGCCAATGCCTGTGGCTCCGCCAGTTATGACCGCGACGCGATCTCTTAAATTGAGATCCATGTCGATCCCATTGCGGTTCTAAATGCCGCTCATCGACTATCGACGGCCATGTCGCGCTTGTGCGCCTCGGTCATTGCAAAGACGCAGGCTGCGCTGATGATGCTCACCAGGAGGACATAGCCGCAGATCAGCCACGGCTTGTTGCCGCCGGCCGGCAATAGCGCCGTGGCGATGATAGGGGTCAGGCCGCTCGCGTAGATACCGGAGAATTGGTAGACGAACGATATTCCGGTGTAGCGAACGCGCGTATCGAACAGCTCCGAGAACAGGGCTGCCTGCGGGCCGTAGACGGCTGGATAGACGATTGCAAATGGAACTGCGATCGCAATCCAGATCAACAGCGGATCTTTCGTTTGCATCAGCCAGAAGGCGGGGAAGGACAAGATGCCGATCAGCAGTCCGGCAACGCCAAACATGCGGCGGCGGCCGATTCGGTCGGAAAGGTTGCCGTAGATCGGCAGCGTGATGATCATGATCGCCGATGCAATCATCACACCGGCCAGAGCCGTCTGCCGCGGCAACCCCAGTGAATTGGCGACGTAACCGACAATGAATACGCCGAAGATATTGAAGGTCACGCCTTCGATATAACGGGCGCCCAGGCCGAGCAGGGTGTTTTTGCCGTGGGTTCGCCACAGCTCGAAGAACGGAACGTGGACGACCTTGTTGGATTCCTGAATGCGCGTGAAGGCGGGCGTCTCCATGATCTTCAAGCGGATGTAGAGACCGACCGCGACCAGTATCGCGCTGATAAGAAAGGCGATGCGCCAGCCCCACGAGAGGAAGTCGGCTTCGGGAAGGTAGGATAGCAGGTAGACCATCCCAGAACTCAGCAGAAGACCGGCCGGCACTCCGATTTGTGGCCAGCTTCCATAGAAGCCGCGCTTTCCGGCCGGGGAATGCTCGACTGCCATCAGCACCGCGCCGCCCCATTCGCCGCCGATGCCGATGCCTTGGAAGATGCGGAGGAAAAGCAACATAGCCGGGGCCCAAATGCCGACCGAAGCATAAGTCGGCAGCAGGCCGATCAGGAACGTCGCGATTCCCATAATGAGGATCGTGAGAACCAGCACGGTTTTGCGGCCGATACGATCACCGTAATGGCCGAAAATGATGCCGCCGAACGGTCGCGATATGAAGCCGACGAAGAACGTTGTGTAGGCGAGCAAAGTGCCGACCAGCGGATCGTAGTTGGGAAAGAAAAGTTTGTTGAACACGAGTGGAGTCACCACACCGAACAGAAAAAAGTCATACCATTCGATGGTTGTGCCGATGGCGCTGGCCAATGCAATCGTGCGGATCGAGGTCCCGAAGCCAGCCGATTGTGTGTTTGTCTGCATTTTCGTCCCCCCTCTCTTTGTCAGTCAGATCTTAATGGTGCCCGCCGTCATCATCATCGCATTATAACGCGCGCGCGGCCGATGGCGGTCGTTGCGGTGTTGGTCCAAGATGCATCAGGTCGCGCGCTTCTTCGGGCGTGGCGATCTCGCGGCCGAGCTCGCGCACAATGCGGGCGGCGCGTTCAACCAGCTGCGCGTTGCTCACCGCCAGCACACCGTGGCTGAAATAAACATTGTCTTCCATACCAACACGGATATTGCCGCCCAAGGCGAGGGTCATCGTACTCAATGGCAGTTGGTACTTGCCGATGCTCACCACCTGCCAGGACGAGCCGTCCGGAATGGCATCGAGCATGGCAAGCAGGTTTGCCGGTGTTGCCGGGATTCCTCCCTTGATGCCCAGTACGAAGCTAAAATGCAGCGGCGGTTCAAGCGCGCCGCGTTCCATCAGCTCAATGGCATTCTGTATGTGGCTGAGGTCATAGACCTCGAGCTCATTGTGAATGCCGCGTTTCTTGCAGCCACCTACAAATTCGGCGTTCCATTTTTTCGAGTTGGGAAACAGAAATTCCGTGTTCTTGTGTTCGAAATGGAACGTGCCGAGGTTGAGCGTGAGCTGATCCGGCTGCGGTCGAATGTTAAGCAGATTCATCCGCTCTTCCAGCGAAAACGGCTCACCTTCCGCTTTTGGGTTTTCATAGCGTAGTCCGATACCGTTGCCGACCTGCGTAATCATTCCCGGGCAATGCGACATCACTCCTTCGATCACTTCGCCATAGACATCGAGGTTGGCGGTCGTCACTCCGCGCTTATCGCGCACGTGCATATGGGCGACGGTCGCGCCGGCGTTATAGCAATCGTGGAAATTTTGAATGATATCTTTGGGCTGTTCGGGCAATGCGGGATTTGATTCTTTACCGTGCAGGCCACCGGTCGTCGCGACGGTAATGATAACTTTGCTGGGGTCGGTCAGATTGGGCTTCATGATTCCTCTCCCGTGATGCGCACCAACTGTCCGGAGTGGTCCAATAAGATGCTCCGCATTCGACGCTTATGTTCGACCGCGACGCCTGTAATATTGTTGTCTCGACTAATCCCGCACAATCACGAACAACATCTGTCCGTACTCCACTAGGCTCGCGTTTTCGGCGCCGATTTCCGTGACCGTGCCGCTCCACTCGGCGTGAATTGTCGTGAATAGCTTCATCACCTCGATAATGCAGATAGGATCGCCTTTAGTTACCTTGCTGCCTACTTCAACGAATGGCGGCGCCCCGGGGGAAGGTGACCGATAGAACGTACCAACCATTGGTGCAGGCACCATATTCGCGGCCACCCCGCTGCGGGTGGCGCTCGGTCGAGGCCCTGGCTCAATCGGCGCGCCCGGTGACGGAGCAGTGCTTGTGGTATTGGCCGATTCGATCGAGGGCGCCGATCCACTGGCACCACGACGGCGAACAACAAGTTTGATGTCGCCGGTTTCAAGCACGAACTCGTCGCACGAACTCCCATCGATTATTTTGAGAATCTCGCTGATCTCATCGTAACTCAGTGCCATGCTGCGCCCCAGCCCCCTGCAACCTAATCCTGACCCAGGTGTGTGGCGAGTTGCTTGGCGGCTTCGAAGAGCGTCGGCAAATGGCGGACAGACTCCTCTACCGACATGCGTGCGTTTGGCGCTGATATCGCGAGTCCCGCGCAAATTGCGCCTTTTCCATCGCGCACCGGCACAGCGAGACAGACGACGCCCGCAAGGAATTCCTGATTGTCGATCGAATAACCGCGCTTACGAATCGCGTCGAGCTCGACCTGCAACCTAGCGGGATCGGTGATGGTATTTTCAGTGTAGCGGGCGAGCGGTGTAGCGCGGATAAGCTCGTCCCGACGGCGGCGGGGTTGCACGCTGAGAAGCAGTTTGCCGACCGACGTGCAGTGCAACGGTACACGCGATCCGGGTTCGAACCGCAGGCCGAACGGCCATGATGCCTCCACCCGATCGATGTAGAGCACGGCACTGCCGGAGATCATGCCGAAATTGCACGTCTCGCCGACCTTTGCGGATAGGGCTTCGAGCACAGCATGCCGTGGCGCCGATCGCATTGAAGATCGGACGGCACCCAATGCGAAATTCAACAGGCGCGGACCGGGACCGTAAACCCGGCTGTCGGGCTCGCGTTGCAGCAGACCCTCGCTATCGAGCTGGCGAACGATCCGGTGCATCGTGGGTTTTGGCACGCCGAGCAGCGCGGCCAGTTCAGAAATGGCCAAAGGCCGTTGCGCCGCAGCGATGCATTCCAGCACCGCAAAGACCTTGAGCGCCGAACCGCCTGCGGCCCCTTGTTGCGAAAACGAACGGTTCGCTCCGCCGCCCGTCACCTTGCGCCGGCTGCCCGAATGATCCCGCTGCGGCCCAAGATGCTCAATCGCGGCCATGCAGATTATCAGAAACTGAAAAAAATAGTATTGCAAGATGATTTTTTGTTCTGCCAAATGCGATTGCAAAGAGGCCGTCGAGCAAGGAGTCGCAATGAAGCGAATCCTGGTTGCCAATCGGGGGGAGATCGGCCTGCGGGCCGTGCGGGCGGCACGTAAACTCGGCATTGCAACCGTTGCCGCGTGCTCGGATGCAGACCGAAATTCGCCGCATGTATGGGCGGCCGACCATAGCGTTTGCGTAGGCCCGCCCGCGGCCGCCCTGAGCTATCTGAATGGTCCAGCATTGATCGAGGCGGCGCGAGGCAGCGGCTGCGACGCGATCTATCCCGGCTATGGTTTTCTTTCCGAAAAGAGCGCCTTCGCCGCCGCGTGCCGGGAAGAAGGACTTATTTTCATCGGCCCCAGTCCTGAAACGATTTCTTTGATGGGTGACAAAGTCGAAGCCCGTCGCGTGGCTAAACGCAATGGCGTGCCGGTCGTGCCCGGTTCGCAGCAGGGCTTTACGGATGCCGATCAAACAGCGCGTGTCGCCAATGAAATCGGCTTTCCGATGCTGCTCAAGGCCTCAGGTGGAGGGGGCGGGCGTGGCATGCGCGTCGTTTCGGAAGCTTCAGAATTCGCCGCGCAATTTTCACAGGCATCGGCGGAAGCATTGGCTGCCTTTGGCAATGCGGAGATTTACCTGGAACGCTTCTTTGCACGCGTGCGTCACGTTGAAATTCAGGTGTTCGGCGACCGTCATGGCAATGCGGTCCATCTATGGGAACGCGATTGCAGTATCCAGCGCCGCCACCAAAAGCTGGTTGAGGAGGCACCGTCGCCTGTTCTCGACGCGCCCGTTCGTTTGCAGATGGCTGAGGCCGCGACGGCGCTCATTCGCGATATCGACTATGAAGGCGCTGGCACCATCGAATTCATTTACGATCTTGACAGCGGCCGATGGTTTTTCATCGAAATGAATACCCGCATACAGGTCGAGCATCCTGTCACTGAACAAATTTTCGGCGTCGATCTCGTCGTTGAGCAGATGCGCATTGCGGCCGGGGAGGTCCTCTCATTCCGGCAGCCGCTGGCGCCTAACGGGCGCTGTGCAATTGAGTTTCGCATCAACGCCGAGGATCCAGCCAATAACTTCCGTCCATCGCCAGGCACGGTGGCCGAATGGGTGCCACCAAGCGGGGAGGGGATCCGCCTCGACAGCCACGTCTACCGGAGCTACGTCGTGCCGCCTTTTTATGATTCACTGCTTGGCAAGCTGATCATCAGTGGAAACGACCGCGAGCGTACACTGGCAAGAGCAAAATCTGCGTTAGGGCGTTTTCAAATCGCCGGCATTGCAACCACGCTGCCTTTCCATGAACGATTGATCGATTGTGCGCCTTTTGTTGACGCCACTGCCCATACCCGCTGGGTCGAGGAAGAGATGCTTTAACGTGACGCGAAAAGTTTCCCTGATCGACGTGACGCTGCGCGACGCGCATCAATGTCTGTGGGCGACGCGCATGACCACCGCGATGATGTCAGAGGTGGCGCCGATGCTTGACCGCGCCGGCTTCGAGGCTATCGATCTCGTGGGGGGCGCTGTGTTCGATGTGTGCGTGCGGTATCTGCGCGAGGACCCGTGGGAGCGGATGCGCATTTTGAGTTCCTGGGTGACGCAAACGCCGCTTATCGTAATGACCCGCGGTCAGAGCCTGTTTACCTTCGAGTTCTTCCCCGACGATATTGTCGCGCTGACTGCCGAGCGCATCTTTGCGAATGGTATTCGCTATCATACGCCCTATGACGCGCTTAACGACATGCGCAACATGGAAGTCCCGGTGCGCGCGGCGAAAAAGGTTGGGCTCTATGTTGATGCTGGCGTGGTCTATACGGTGAGCCCCGTCCACACGGACGAATACTATGCCCGAAAGATCAAGGAGCTGGTCGCGCTCGGTGCCGATGCCATCTTCATAAAGGATCCAAGCGGGCTTTTGACGCCTGAACGCGCCGCTACGCTTGTTCCAGTCGCCAAGAAGGCCTGCGGCAAGCTGCCATTGCAACTGCACTCGCATTGCCTCACGGGTTTGGCACCCTACGTGGCGATTGAGGCAGTCAAGCGCGGCATCGATTGCGTCCATACTGCCACATCGACGCTGGCGAACGGCGCTTCACATCCTTCGACCGAGCAGTTCATCCAGAATATAGGACGACAGGGTTTTGAGACCGGCATTGGTTTGGAATTGATCGAACAGGTGGCGGAAAAGCTACGCTACATTGCCAAGCGCGAGAAAAAGCCTCTCGGCGCGATTGTCGAACATGATGCGTTCCACTACGAGCACCAGATGCCGGGTGGCATGATTTCGAATTTGAAGTCGCAACTTGCGGCCCTCGGTATCAGCAGCAAGCTGCCACAGATTCTTGAGGAAGCGGCGTGCGTGCGCTGCGATCTCGGCTATCCCATAATCGTCAGCCCATTTGCCCAATTCGTCATGACACAAGCGGTACTCAACGTAATGGGCAAGGAACGGTATGCGACAGTGCCCGACGAGGTGCGCAAATATGTGCTGGGGCACTACGGTGAAATTGCCGGTCCCATCGACCAAAACATTTTTGACCGCATCACGCAGGGTGGCGAGCCCTTCAGGGGGCGTCCGGGCGATCTGCTCGAACCGGCCATCGGTCGCTTGCGCCGCGAGCGCGGTCCTTTCAAATCCGACGACGATCTGCTGCTCGCCGCGTTCTATCCGGATTCTGAGTACGCTGCACTTAAGAAGGCTGGGCCGATCAAAACGGGCTACCCCTTGGCTTCAACGCCCGTCGTTACATTGGTCAAGGAGATCGCTTCGCGTCCGGACATCAAGTCGTTTCAGTTAGCCCGGAGGCGCGCCGGCTAAACGGAGATTCGGTCATGACGCAACCGACCATCATCACTGCCGCCATCACCGGCGCACTGCCGCGCAAGGCGCAAACGCCCGCTGTGCCGGTGACCCCCGGCGAGCAGATCGAATCGACGCACGAAGCCTATGAGGCTGGCGCCGCTCTGGTGCACATCCATGTGCGTAACCAGGACGAAAGTCCCTCCTCGGATCCGGAACTGTTTGCGCAAGTGCAGGCGGGCGTCAAAAAGCATTGCCCCGGCATGATCATCCAGTTTTCGACTGGCGGACGCGGGCGCAGCCAAAACGAGCGCGGACGCGCCATCAGCCTGCGTCCCGACATGGCGTCGCTCACCACGGGCTCGGTCAATTTCCCCAATCAGATCTATGAAAATCCGCCACAGCTTGTCGAAGAACTTGCCCGCTCGATGCTTGAATATGATGTGAAGCCGGAAGTCGAGGTGTTCGATTTGGCCATGCTCTACAACGCGCGCGACCTTGCCGAGCGTGGGCTGATCAGGAAACCATTGCATGTTCAATTCGTGCTCGGCATCCCCAACGCGCTGCCAGCACGGCGCCGCGTGTTGGAATTTCTGGTGTCGGAGCTGAAAGAAATCATGCCCGAGGCCACTTGGGCGGCCGCTGGCATTGGCCGGCACCAATTAGAGCTCAATCGCTGGACGCTCGAACTTGGCGGTCACATGCGTACCGGTCTCGAAGACAACATCAAGTTCGACCGCGACCGATTGG
>DASXST010000200.1:0-7107 GCA_036505835.1 Pseudolabrys sp.
GGTACCATTTCGGCCAATGGCGATACCGAGATCGGCGATTTCCTTGCCAAGGCCATGCAGAAGGTCGGCAACGAGGGCGTGATCACGGTCGAAGAGGCGAAATCCCTCGTGACCGAGCTCGACGTGGTCGAAGGCATGCAGTTCGACCGCGGCTATATCTCGCCGTACTTCATCACCAATGCCGACAAGATGCGGGCGGAAATGGAGGATCCCTACATCCTCATTTACGAAAAGAAGTTGTCGGGCCTGCAGGAATTGCTGCCGCTGCTCGAGGCGGTGGTGCAGGCCGGCAAGCCGCTACTGATCGTGGCTGAGGACGTCGAGGGCGAGGCGCTTGCCACCCTCGTGATCAACAAGCTGCGCGGCGGCCTGAAGGTCACGGCGGTGAAGGCACCCGGCTTCGGCGATCGTCGCAAGGCCATGCTGCAGGACATCGCCATCCTGACCGGCGGCCAGACGATTAGCGAGGACTTGGGCATCAAGCTCGATAAAGTGACCGTCGATATGCTCGGCCGCGCTAAGAGAGTAATGATTGACAAAGAAAATACGACGATCATCCACGGCGCCGGCAAGAAGGCCGACATCGAGGCGCGCGTCAACCAGATTAAAACTGAGATCGAGGAGACCACCTCCGACTACGACCGCGAGAAGTTGCAAGAGCGGTTGGCCAAGCTCGCCGGCGGCGTCGCAGTGATCCGCGTCGGCGGCGCTACCGAGACCGAGGTGAAGGAGCGCAAGGATCGCGTCGATGACGCGATGCACGCGACCCGCGCCGCGGTCGAGGAAGGCATCCTGCCGGGCGGCGGTGTCGCCTTGCTGCGTGCGGTCGAGGCGCTCAAGCGCCTTCGCCCGGAAAACGAAGACCAGAGGCACGGTGTCGACATCGTGCGCAAAGCGCTTCAGACTCCGGCCCGGCAGATCGCGATCAACGCCGGCGACGATGGATCGATTGTGGTCGGCAAGATCATGGAGAAGGACCAGTACTCGTACGGCTACGATGCACAGACGGGCGAATACGGTAACCTCGTGACCAAGGGCATCATCGACCCGACCAAGGTCGTGCGCTGCGCCCTGCAGGACGCGGCTTCGGTCGCGGGCCTGCTGATTACAACCGAGGCCATGGTCGCGGAAGTGCCGAAGAAGGAGGCCGCTCCGGCGATGCCCGGCGCCGGTATGGGCGGGATGGACTACTAATTGATCAACCCATCGACGCAAAAAAGAGGCCCGGGGGAAATCCCGGGCCTTTTTGTTTTGTTGCTAGCGCAAGATCATCCAGCAAGCCTTTCCCATTTTGTCCGGACTACATCATCAATATGTGCGGATGTGATTTTCGGAAGGGACAGGTTTGAGTTCTGGGTCTGATAGACCGTGAACAGCGACGAGTAGCCGACGATCAGCGCGGCGAAGGCGAGGACGGCGATGACGCCGCCGATGACATTGAGTTTCATCGCTGGCCCCCCGTCGGGGACTGGCCGCGCGGCGGCGCCGGAACAGCGAATTCATTGAGCGGCAGATAAGGCACCACTCCGCTGCCGCCGGCGCCGGAATCCAGAATAATCTTGTCGGCGCCGCCGAGCACGCGCTCCATGGTTTCGAGATACATGCGTTCGCGGGTGACGTCGGGTGCTTTCTTGTACTGCTCGTAGATCTTCAGGAAGCGCGACGTCTGGCCGGTAGCTTCCGCAACCGTCTGCTGACGATAAGCTTCTGCAGCCTGTGATCTGCGCCACGCGCCCACGCGCCTCCGGCACCACCCGGTTGGCGTAGGTCTGCGCCTCGTTGACCGCGCGCTCGAGATCTGCGCGCGCCGCCTGCACGTCACGGAAAGCAGGGATCACTTGCGCTGGCGGATCGACCTTCTGTAATTGCACCTGCTGCACGGTAATGCCGGCTCCGTAGTGGTCGAGCGTCCTCTGCATCAGATCCTGTACCGCAGTTTCGATCGTCTGCCGCGCCCCGGTTAGGATCGGCTGGATCTCGGAGCGACCGACCACCTCACGCATGGCGCTTTCCGCCACGGCCTTCAAAGTGCCTTCCGGGTTCTGAATGTTGAACAGATATTCGCCGACGCCGGTCGGCTTCACTTTCCACAGCACCGAGAAATCAACGTCGACGATATTCTCATCGCCGGTGAGCATCAGGCTCTCCTCCGGCACGTCGCGCACGGTGGTGCCACCGCGGCGGATATCGTCAACTACACGCATGCCGATGTCGATCTTGTTCACACGCAGCGCCTTGGGCGTGAGCACGGTCTCGATCGGGTAAGGCAGGTGGTAATTTAATCCCGGCTGCACCTCGCGCACTTTCTTACCGAAGCGCAGCACTACGCCTAGCTCGTCCGGCTCAACCCGGAAGAAGCCGGAAAAAACCCAGAGCGCAAGAACACCAAGGGCGATGAGAGCGAAACCGCGTCCCCCGAGATTGCCGCCAGGCAGCACGCGCCGCAATTTGTCCTGGCCGCCGCGGAGAATTTTATCCAGGTCTGGCGGCGTCGGGACCGACGATTGTGGTCCAGAGCTCCAGGGGCCCTTGCCGCCTGAGCCCCATGGCCCACCGCCGCCCTGATTGGTCCAAGGCATTGAATAATGTCTCCCGCGCCGGCTTATGTAACCGGCGTTCGCCGGATGACTCCCGAATTGGGATCAATACTCGCGTCTCTCTGGGCTTCCCGCAAGACGGACGCAAGGCGCCGCTGGCTACCGGCATCTCGGGCAGCTCGAACGGAAGTCGCGCCCGCAGGTGAATAGATTCTCCTCGTTGAACATGCCCACGTAACTCCGCTGCCTGGACCACAGACGAGCCGTCGTCATCTCATATTCGGTCCGGCAACGGGGACATTTTGAAGATGACCATCGTTTCACTATCCGCCTACGGCTGATGATGTAGAAAGGCCCGCGACCGGGTAACAGGCAGACCTACTCTTGCTTCTTGGCAAATCAATTATCGAGGAAGCTCCTGAGCACTCTTGATCGGCTTGGGTGCTTCAGCTTCCGTAGCGCCTTCGCTTCAATCTGGCGGATGCGCTCGCGGGTCACCGAGAACTGCTGGCCGACTTCCTCCAGCGTGCGATCGGTGTTCATGCCGATGCCGAAGCGCATGCGCAGCACGCGCTCCTCGCGCGGCGTGAGCGACGCCAGCACGCGGGTCGTGGTCTCGCGCAGGTTCGATTGGATCGCGGCGTCGATCGGCAGGATCGCATTCTTGTCCTCGATTAAGTCGCCGAGATGCGAATCCTCCTCGTCGCCGATCGGCTTTTCGAGCGACAGTGGTTCCTTGACGATTTGCAAAACCTTGTGCACCTTATCGATCGGCATACCGAGCTTTTTCCCGAGCTCTTCCGGCGTTGGCTCGCGACCGATCTCGTTGAACATCTGCCGCTTCGTGCGCAGGATCTTGTTGATGGCCTCGCTCATGTGAACGGGCACGCGGATGGTGCGTGACTGATCGTAAAGCGAGCGGCCGACCGCCTGCCGAATCCACCAGGTAGCGTAGGTCGAGAACTTGTAGCCACGTCGATATTCGAACTTGTCGACTGCCTTCATCAGGCCGATGTTGCCTTCCTGGATCAGGTCGAGAAACGGCAGGCCGCGGTTGACGTATTTCTTTGCGATCGAGATGACGAGACGCAGGTTCGCCTCCACCATCTCCTTCTTCGCCTGGCGCGCCTCGCGCTCGCCTTTTTGCACCATGTGCACAATCTTACGGAACTCGCCGATCTCAAGGCCGGTCTCGCTCGCCAGCACATGGATCTGCGTGCGCAGCTCCTTGATCCTGTCCTTGTCGCGGGCGACGAAGTTCTTCCATCCGTTGGCGTAGAGTTTCGACACGCGGTTGAGCCAAAGCGGGTCGAGCTCGGAGCCCAGATATTTCATGAGGAAATCCTCGCGCACGACGCCGTGGCTCTCGGCTAGCCGCATCAGGCGTCCCTCGTAGCCGACGAGACGCTTGTTGATGTCATAGAGCTGCTCGACCAGCGCGTCGATGCGCGCTCGGTTCAGCCGCAGCGACTTTACCTCGCCGATGATTTCATTCTTCAGTCTTATACTTGCGCACCTGAGCGGGAGAGAGTGACAGCCTTTTAAGCTGGAACTGGATATCCTGGTCCTGCAGGCGGCGCAGCCGCTTGTAGGTGCCAGCAATGGTGTCGAAAGACTCGATTACCTTGGGCTTGAGCTCCGCCTCAACTGCGGCGATCGAGAACCAGCTCTCCTTATCGTCTTCGTCGTCGTCATCGTCGAGGTTGCTCTCGCTGATCCGCCCGGGCTGGCCCGAAACGGCGATGCTCGCGATCATCTGACCGTTGGGGTCGATCTCAGGCGTCGGCAGGGCTTTAGCGTCGGGGCCGGCATAGGTTGCATCGAGGTCGATGATGTCGCGCAGCAAGACCTTGCCGTCGTTGAGCTCGTCCCGCCAGATGATAATAGCCTGGAAGGTGAGTGGGCTCTCGCAGAGCCCCGCGATCATGGCCTCGTGGCCGGCCTCGATGCGCTTGGCAATAGCGATCTCGCCCTCGCGCGAAATGAGTTCCACCGAGCCCATTTCGCGGAGATACATGCGCACAGGGTCGTCAGTTCGCTCGGTGGGTTCTTTGGCCCCGGATTTGGCCGGAACCTTATGTTGCTGGATCTTGACTAACTCATTCTCGCCTTCCGTTTCCTCCTCCTCCTGCGCTTCACCGGCCGCCACCTCTTCCTCGAGCCGAGCCTCTTTGGTATCGACCACGTTGATGCCCATCTCGCTGAACTTCGCCAAAATGTTCTCGATCTGCTCGGAATTGACTTCTTCGGAAGCCAGCAACGCGTTAATTTGGTCGTGGCCGACATAACCGCGCCTCTTGGCGGTGCGGACCAGCTCCTTGACGGCCGCGTCGGAAAGATCGAGCAGCGGGGTCTGGCGACCCTCTTTCTCCAGCATCTCCCCCTTGTGCGGCGTCACCTTGATCTTGCTTGCCATGAATCTCCACCGTCGGCACTGAGCACCGAATCACAGTACGATTCTATGAGAACTGCCTTTGGTCGAAGGGGCTACCATGAAATCCACAATCATCAAACGCTCCATTATCGTTGATGGACACAAGACCAGCATCTGTCTCGAAGATGCGTTCTGGAGCAGCCTGAAGGAAATCGCGCAGGCCCAAGGTGCGACGGTATCGCAGACGGTTACAGAGATCGACAAGACGCGCCAATACAGCAACCTGTCGTCCGCTGTCCGCCTATTCGTACTCGACCGGGTCCGCACTGGGACAGGTTTGACCGAATTGCGTGAATAGGAACGAAGAAATCGATGAATAAGTGGGGGCCGCCATAGGGGACAATGGCGGCCCCGATAAGTGCCGCCAACTTCGGGGGAGATTGGGGACGGGGGTTGACGGCCTCACCCCCCTAACTCGCGGCTGAGGGTTGCGTTCCTGGCCTAGAAAGTTCCATCTGCGGCGCGTGTCGCTGCTGTCTTCCATCTCGCGCACTTGCCTGTATGCCGCTGCAGGAGCAGCCTTCAGCCTTCCGCTATCCGTGCGCAAGGCATTGCAGGATCCACAGGCCGTGTTCTCGGCTCATGCGTTCATTACTTATCTCTTTCTTGCAGTTGTTCCAGGAATTGGTGCGTACGGTGGGTTTGCGTTTCTCGGTGCGAAATTCGGGTCCGTTCGTGCCTCCCTTGTAACGTACGTCCTGCCGATATCAATCGTGGTACTTTCCATTCTGTTTTTGGGTGAGGGTCCCGCTGTTTACCACATCGTTGGCGGTCTGCTGATCCTGGCAGCGGTATGGCTCAGCGTTCGACGTTAACTTGTTGACAGTGAGAGGCGCGCGCTTCGTCGAAACGAAGCGACCGCATGAATGTCCGCTTTTGGCCCTTAGCGGACGTCCGTAGTTGCATCGCATATGTCCGCTTTTGGGGGTAAAGCGGACATGACTTTTTGCGCTGCATGTCCGGACCCCTTTCAGGCGGCTGCGGGGCGGTTGGCGGTGTGGGCGATAAGCCTATGAAACCATCATGAAGAGAAATCGTTGGATCGCAATATTACGGGCCGGTCGGCTTGAGCCTGCTCTTCGAAGAACTTACGGGATGCTCGCTCATCAATTATTTCGCGCAACCGCATAAACGGATCTATGCGCTGATCTGACTTCACGTCACGCCTACCTTCGAGATCGTCCATCGCCGCTGTACTGATCGAGCACGGAATTACCTTTCCCTGATTGACCATCGTGAACTCAACGGCCATCCGATTGAAATTGTAGCCCTGCACCTCACCTCGCTGCAGCGGCATCGCAAGTCTCCTATCGTGAGAGGCAACTGGCCAACGTGTTGTAGCTCGGATGAAAGAAATGGCGAACCCTTTACCGATTATGCGCCCAACCTTTCGATGAAATCAGGGTTTCTCATAAGTCGGAGGCTGAAGGTGAATGTCCGCTTTTGAGCGTAAAGCGGGCAATAACGTTCACAACCTGCGTTGGCCACCGGCGTCGGCGCATTTGGCGGGCTCGGAGTGGAGAGGGGCCGAAAAAGCCTTGAGTTTGTTGCGCTAATTAAACGCCGTAAATCGCAAAATAATGAGCCGCAGTGTTAGCTGCACTGCGGCGCATAATTGTTGTGGCACTACTTCTGCTGTTCCTGCTGTCCAGGCTTCTGGTCGCCCTGCTGCTGACCACCCTGTCCCGGATTTTGTTGCTGCTGACCAGGCTTCTAATCTTGTTGGCCGCCTTGGTTCTGCTGGCCGCCTTGGTCTGGATTACTCATGTGATTACCTCCGATCAGTCATTGAAGCCCATAGGCAATGCCCTTGGCCGATGATGCGATGAGCGTGCGCTTACATCTGGCCGATAGCCAGAACAAAAGTTGGTGCAGTGCAACCTGAAACTCTAGCTTCTTTGTGTGCGCGATGTCTGATGCGTCACGTCCGTTAATGACCCAAATCGACTTCTATGGATTTACGAAATTTGTCGGTTGGCCAAGTCTCGGGTCGATCATCCGCCCCACGGCATAACCCTTTGCGGTGAGTTGGTAGCGGTAGCGATTGCGCAGATCGATCGTGATCCAGTCGTTCGCGACCGCCTTGTTTAGCCCGCGCTGAAAATCGCCGTCGCGTACGTCGAAAAAATCATTGCG
>DASXST010000201.1:0-31888 GCA_036505835.1 Pseudolabrys sp.
GGCCGAAATGGCCGTGACCCCACCGTCGAATTGGCCGCCTAATAAAATAGGCTGAAATAGGCAAACAGACACTCACACGGCGTGTTTGCAGAATGTCAATTAAATGCTTACCCTTGTGCTTACCCCAACCAACGACTTCAATAAATTTATTGTATTTCAATAGCTTAGGACGCATAGTCAGCATCTTTGATAGAAGCCGATGTAAGACTTAGCCCCCGCTCCAGGATAGCTTTCCTAGCCAAATGGTGCGTTTAAGATCCAGAAAAGACGCGGTCTCATGGGAACGAATAAGGAACAGAAACCCTTGGCAGCACGTTTAAGTGGTATGAAAGTACAGTCGCTTCGAGGGTTCCGCTATGTCGCGTAAGGACGAATTACTTGAAATGGTGCGCTTGCTTCGGGCGCAGGCCGAGGGCATGAGCAGCCGTGATGCAAAACAGGCGTTCCGAAAAATGGCCGATCATTACGAACAGGAGGCTAAGAAACTACAAGACCGGCCTGCTCCGGATATCTTCTCGAAAAGCAACAAGGCGCGTTCCCCTAAATCGGCTGCGTAATTCGACCGAGTGCGCTGGCCGTTGCCAACGATAGGTTATTTCTGATGGTCGAGCCTGGGCAGCGGCGGCTCGTAAATAATGTCGGTGTGGCTGTAGCCTTTAGCTTGGAGAGCCAGACGCAAGTACGCTCGCGACAAGTTAGCGAACTCGGCACGTTTTCCAGGATCGGTTTCGCACTCTGTGAGAGCGCTGAATTTGGCGGCCTCTGAGAGGTACTCGTCCCCAACGGCCATTAGACGCCCCGTCGTCTACTGGTAACTGAGTGTGCAATGCAGCATTTCCAGAATGGTTCCTGAATTTTCTTAAGAAAAGTTAAAGCGACCAGTTGGCCGTCAGGGCTTTCGCTCCTTCATTTTTTTGGATGGTCCAATAACGGCAACCCGACGACCTCCTTGCCAAATTTCCAAAGACTCGTGAGCGCCACCCAGCAATTTTTTCGCTTCTTCTGTCGCCGCTTCGTCGTCGGCGCATGAAATTATCTTGGCCGGCTCTTTGATACGGCCGCCCTCAAAGAAAAAAATCCGATAGTCGGGCATGGTATAGCCCGCCCCGAAGCCGCCCTTGCCGTAAAATCTCACACCTCAGGGCCGCTGCACTATTAAAAAATTCATATCCGCCATGCGATTCGGCGGTCAGTCATAGGTTTGGGTCTCTTTCCAGAACCGCGCGCACTCAGGGTGAAGCCAGACCAGGCGATCGCCGTCGCGCTGAGGCTCAAGCTCATCACCACCGGCATTAGTCCCGGTGGCACGGTTGAGCCGGTTCTTGGGGGTTGGCGGGGGATTGGCTGGCGAACAGCACCTTGGGTTGCGGCAGAAGCAGAGCTCCTTCGACTGCCTGCCCGGTCGCCCGGTATCGTCCCGGCTGTCCCTTGCGGGTCTCAAGGTTAACGACAAAGCCCTCGTTGGCGGCCTTCACCAGACGCCGCCGCGCGGCCGACTTGTCCAGCTTGAGGATCTTGCCGATCGCCTGCGCCGTTGCGCCCTCGTCGGTGTTCATCTCGGCGGTAGCCTCAATCACGGCCTCGGTCGTTTTTGCGACAGCCGGGCTGACCGCCAAGCCTGACCCTTCGGCCAGGATGTCATTCATCAACTCGCTCACCAAGATGTAATCGACGACGTTAGCGACGATCTGGCCATCCTGATCGCGATCGCGGTGCTCGCGGTGCATCAGCGCATGCGCTTTGATTGCCCGGATCACCTGACTGACGTCCCGCTCTTCCACGCGGTGCGGCGCGACATCTTGATGTTGCGCGCGCGCGCCTGCTCAACGAATTCGGGCTCGGTAATCCAGTTGTCTAGCACGGTAGATCTCCATCTCCCTGTGGCCGCTGTGGGGCCGTCTCGGTTGATGGAGACGCATTTAAGGCACGATTGCCGTGACGGCGAACTACTCAATCACGACGATTGAGTAGTACGGCTCCGTTTCCGGTAGGAATGCCAAATCTTGTTTATGGCCTTTTCGGTCAGGCGAATGTCTGCCCCTTTTTCTAAGCCCTCGCGCACGATTGATGCGGCAGATGGGCGCCCGGTTGCCTCGTTGCGTGTTGCTGCAAACCTCCAGGTCTTTACAATGTGTGCTATAACCGCATATATAAATACATCACGGGACGCTAAGTCACCGCGCTTGCGGCCCCGTTTGCTCGATGGCTTAAAAATTGGGTCACGACGCAAAAACTTAACGATAAAGTCTCGCAGATACCCCGGCAGGGGTTCACCCCGCTCAATTAGTTCGGCCGCCAGTCTGCACAGGTTGAAAATATCAGCGTCGTCGGCATCACGGTGTGCCTTGACGAGAGTGCCTACTATTAGGTCGCGAAACCGCTCTGGGTACTCGTGGCGCTTGTCGTAGGCGGAAATAAGTATATCCGCCCTATACGGAATTGCCTTACTGCCTTCCGGTGTTAGGTGCTCACGGAGGAGGCGCAACCATTCAATCGCCAATTCAAGAGCCTCTTTCTCAGCCGATGACTGCGCGTCCGCTTTCATCTCCGCCCCCGACGCAACGGCGTGACTTTATGATGACCACCATTTCCGGCATTGTGGATGACGCCGCCAATCTTGGCCGCAGCCGCAGCCATCGCCTCATCGGCCAAATGCGCGTAACGCTGCGTCGTGCGCGCTTGAGTGTGGCCGAGCAACTTGCCGATGATCTCAAGCGAAAGGCCGCCGGCCGCACCGAAGGATGCGAAGGAATGTCGCAGATCATAAGCGCGGTCGACCGAATTCAAGCCCGCGCGCTTCCTAACGAATTCCCAACAGGGTTGGATCTGTACCAAATGCTGGCCCGGTACTTGGCCGGGGAACAGCCATTCCTCACCCTCGACACGATCGGCCCGCATGCGCTCAAGCAATTCGATCGCAGGCGGTGACAGAGCGAGCTTGTGCGTTTTCTTCTGCTTGGTGTGAGACGAGGGCTTGATCCAGAAGCCGGGCTGTTCGTCGACCTCAGACCACTTCGCCAGCTTCGCCTCACCGGGACGGCAACCGGTCAGCATGATGAATCGGATCAGGTTCGCGGCGACCTTGGCAGACCTAGTGACGACGGAATTAACACGCTTCGCATTCGAGTATTCATTGAGCGCGTCGCTGATGCGAGCAATCTCGGCTTCGCTGAAGAACCTTTCGCGGCCGTCCTCGTGGTTGCGCGCGACACCCTTGCAGGGATTGCCGAGCCCGACAGGGCGCCATGCCTTGTCCTCGCCCGCCTTTGGCTTCATCGCCAACGTGAACATCGCGCTGAGGGTTGCTAACACCCGATTAGCCAACACCGGATGGCCGGCCTTGGTGATGGCTTTGTGGAGAGCCTCAACGTCGCCGCTGTGAATGTCGGCTACCAGTCGATCGCCCATCTTCGGTGATCGGGTTGTCGGCTTGAATGGCAGAATTTGTTGGTCGATATGGCGGCCGCAATCGTGCTGAGTCTTGATCGGCTTGCCGGCCAGGTGCTCCATGTATCGGGCACCAAGGTGCTTGACCGTAGCTGCCTCAGCCCGCGCGCGCTTTTCGGCCGTGATGTCCTCGCCTTTGTCGATCCGCTTGCGCAGCTCCCTGGCTTCCTCACGGGCCGCCACGACCGACCAATCGGGGTAGCGGCCGATCGTATAGCGGCGCTCAATCCCGTTAAGGGTGTAGTTGAGGAAGAAAGCCCTAGCACCGCGCGGATGGCGATCGGTCGGGGTGAATATGCGGACCCCGAAGCCCTTGACCTGATCGTCGTATAGGAGCGTCGTACCCTTGGCCGGCGCAGGTTCGCTTTCTACAATGTCCTTGGTGAGCTTGATCATGGTCAGTCCTTAGTCAGTGCTACGAGGGGCCATCAGGGTCGGACCGTGCCACAAGAAACCGCGAATGCAAATAAAGATGCCGCCGTTAAATGTGGATTATCAGAGGCTTTATGAAATCCTCGTCAGCAATCAAAAGCTTACGGAAATACCGTCCAACGGAATTACAACCCGTGCACGTCGTAGGTGGCGGCCTCGCCGGATCTGAAGCGGCCTGGCAGCTTGCGCAAGCCGGCGTGCCGGTCGTGCTCCACGAAATGCGGCCGTTGCGCGCGACACCGGTGCACAAGACCGACGGCTTCGCGGAACTGGTCTGCTCGAATTCATTCCGCTCCGACGACAGCGAGCACAACGCCGTAGGCCTTTTGCATGAGGAAATGCGCCGGCTCGGTTCGCTGATCATGTGCGCTGCCGACGCAAACCAGGTACCGGCGGGTGGTGCACTGGCCGTGGACCGCGACGGCTTTTCCGGGACTGTGTCGACTGCGCTCGCCAAGCATCCACGCATAAGAGTTGAACGCGGCGAAGTCTCCTGTCCCCCCGCCGATTGGGACAACGTCATCATTGCCACCGGCCCACTCACCTCGCCCGATCTCGCGAGCGCGATCGGCAATCTGACCGGAGAAACACAACTCGCCTTTTTCGATGCTATTGCGCCGATCGTCTACCGCGACAGCATTGACATGAGCAAGGCCTGGTTCCAGTCCCGATACGACAAATCCGGCCCCGGCGGCTCCGGCGCCGACTACATCAATTGCCCGCTGTCGTGCGAACAATATGAAGCTTTCGTTGCCGCATTATTGGCCGGCGACAAGACAAACTTCCATGAGTGGGAAACAAACACGCCTTATTTCGATGGCTGTCTGCCAATTGAGGTGATGGCCGAGCGCGGACCCGAAACGCTGCGGCATGGACCGATGAAGCCATTCGGTCTTACCAATCCGCACGATTCGCACAACAAGCCATATGCAGTTGCTCAGCTCCGCCAGGACAACAGGCTCGGCACGCTGTTCAACATGGTTGGCTTCCAGACCAAGCTTAAGCACGGCGAGCAGGTGCGGATCTTCCGCACAATTTCCGGCCTGGAGCAGGCGGAATTTGCCCGTCTGGGCGGGCTTCACCGCAACACATTTCTGAATTCGCCCAAGTTGCTCGATCAGACATTGCGGCTGAGAGCTAACAGCGGCTGGCGTTTCGCCGGCCAGATCACCGGCTGCGAGGGATACGTGGAATCTGCCGCCGTTGGCCTGCTCGCCGGTCGCTTTGCCGCCGCCGAGCATCACAGGCAAGGCATCGCACTGCCGCCCGCCACGACCGCGCATGGCGCCCTGCTTGCGCACATTACCGGCGGTCATATCGATGCCATCGATGCCGGCCCTTCTACGTTCCAGCCGATGAATGTGAACTTCGGCCTGTTTCCCCCACTGCACAAAGCCCCTGCATTCGATCGACACAGCAAGCTGGGCAGGACAACCGCGAAGGCCCAGGCGCGCAAAAAGTCGCTGACCTCGCGCGCGCTCGCCGATCTCGGGCGCTGGATGGCTGGAGAGCTGCCTGCAGCAGCAGCCGCCGAATAGCCACTCACGCGCCAATTCGCCGGAAAGATTTTGCCGCTCGCCAGATGCGCCACTGGCTTCGCCACGCCGGCATATGCGGAGGGCGGAACGGATCGTAGTCGAGCCGTTCCATGTCCAGCAACCAATGCCGCAGCGGCGCCAAAGCCAAAAAGGCAGGCCGCGCGATCACGGGAACACCCTCACCTGCCGCACCGACTACTGCAAGACTACGACGCGACCGCAAGCGCAACTCGGCCAAGACGGCACGCAGCTCCGGTGTGACGCGCATTGCAAAGACGTCTTCCGCGTCGGCTTGATGCTGCCGAAGGAGCTCAAGCGGAATATAGAGCTGTCGACGTGCCGCATGACGCGGCAGAAGCCTCAGGATGCTTGCAATCGTTTGAGCCTCGCCGGCTGCCGCGAAGAACTCGGTGATCGTCGGATCGTTCTTGCCGGCGAGTATTGCGGCGGACAATTCGAAAATTGCGCCCGCAGTGCGCGATGCATAGGAGCGGAGCGCGTCCAGATCGGACATAGGCTTGTCGTAGAGATCGAACCGATGCGCCTCGAGCAGATCCACGAGCCGCTCGCTCGATGGGCCTTGTTGGGCCAATCCCTCCGTCACGGCGGCGGCAACCGGATTTCCCTCTGCCTCGCTGGCGCGCTCCCCCAGAAGTATTTCGCGCCACCATTGCAAACGAATCTCGCCGGGCATGGGCTCGCGAACCAGATCGCGCACGCGCGAAATCTCGGCGTCGAAGGCATATAAGGCAAAGAGCGCGTCCCGTTTCTCTGCCGGCGCGAATAACGTCGCCAGATAGCGGTCGCGATTGGACTCGCGTACGAGTGCCGCGCAATATTCGAAATGATCTTCCATCCGAGCACTAACGCGCCACTAGTCGACTGCGATCAAGCCCGCGCCTACGCGACGATTTTCTGCCAGCAGAATGTTGTAGGTTCGCACGGCTGCGCCTGTTGTCATGCTGTCGACAGAGAGCGTGCGTTCATGAAATTTCTTTCGCATGTCTTCCGGCAATATCCATGGATCCCGCCCGACCCCTAATAGGAAAAAATCAAGATCGGCCGCCCGCTCAAAGGCAGCTGAGAGCGCCGCTTCCGTGAGATCGGTCACATCGTGCACCGGCCAGACCCAGATTCCGTCCGGAAAGCAAAGCAGCGAGCCGCGGTGCGACATCCCGGCGAAGCGAAATCCCCCGTCACCGTAGGTGTCTATCGGCGCGGGGCGCGGCAGATGCGGGGCATCGGCGCGGCCGCCGAGTGCCATCTATTTCTTCCGCTCTGGGGCGGTGAGTGCGTCGCGGCCGGTACCGACACCAAGATAGATCAGGATCGGCGACGCGATGAACACGGACGTATAGGTGCCGACCAAGACGACGCCGAACATCATCGTGGCGGTAAAGCTGTGAATTGCCTGCCCTCCGAACAGCAACAAAGCCAATAGCGCGAGGGACACAGTGACGTGGGTGATCACCGACCGCGAGAGCGTCTGATTGACCGAAGCGTTGAGCAAATCGGGCATCGGCATCTTGCGATATCGGCGAAGCATTTCCCGAATGCGGTCGTAAATGACCACGGTGTCATTCAGCGAATAGCCCAGAATCGTCAGCAACGCCGCGATGCTGGTGAGGTCGAAGTCCACCTGCGTTATCGACATGAACCCGATGGTCAGAACGATGTCGTGGACATTTGCGATCATCGCACCGAGCGCAAACTGCCATTCGAACCGAAACCACAGATAAATCAGGATCGCGAAGATCGCGAGCATCAGCCCGACCACCCCATAGGAGAGCAATTCGCCCGATACGCGTGGACCCACCACTTCCACGCGCCGGTATTCGACCTCATTGCCGAGCGCCCCGCGCACCTTGGCGACGGCCTGTTGCTGGGCCACCTCTCCGCCCGGTTGCTCGGCGATGCGGATGAGCACATCGTTCGGCGCGCCGAATTGCTGCAATTGCACTTCGCCGAGCCCCAGCGCGCTGAGCGCCGCTCGCATTTTTGCCAGATCCGCGGGGCCCGTTTTCGACTGCACCTCGATCAGGGTGCCGCCCTTGAAGTCGATGCCGAAATTCAGGCCATGGAAGAAATAAAGCGAAATCGCAAGGATCGAGAGCAGCGCCGACATGGGAAAGCTGATGCGCCGGAAGCGCATGAAGTCGAACTTGGTGTCATCGGGGACGATGCGGAGCAGGCGCACGGCACAGTTCCTCAGATGGGCACGCGTTGCGGGCGCCGCCAGCGCACCCAGTAGGCAACGATCAGCCGTGTCAGCGTGAATGCGGTGAAAACGGTTGTGAGAATGCCGATTCCCAGCGTGACGGCAAAGCCTCGCACAGGCCCGGTGCCAATGTAGAACAGCACGGCGGCCGCAATGAAGGTCGTGATGTTCGAATCGAGGATCGTGGCGAGTGCCCGGCTGAAGCCCGCATCGATCGCATTGATCGGCGTTCGTCCGGCGCGCACTTCTTCCCGGATGCGCTCATAAATCAGCACGTTGGAGTCGACGGCTATGCCGACCGTCAGCACGATGCCTGCGATGCCCGGTAGAGTTAGGGTCGCATTAAGCATCGACAATATGCCGAAGATCATCGCCACGTTGATTGCCACCGCAATGTTCGCGAACAGCCCGAACAGACCGTAGGTGACGAGCATGAAGGCGATCACCATTGCCGCGCCCACGTAGGATGAGAGCTTGCCCTTGGCGATCGAGTCCTGGCCAAGGCCAGGGCCGACGGTGCGCTCCTCGATGATGGTCAGCGGCGCCGGCAAGGCGCCCGCGCGGAGGAGGATCGCGAGATCGTTGGCGCTCTCGACCGTGAAACTGCCTGAAATCTGCCCCGAGCCGCCGAGAATAGGCTCTCGAATGACCGGCGCCGATATGACCTGATTGTCGAGAATAATGGCGAACGGTTTGCCTACATTCTCCTGCGTAACCTGGGCGAACTTGCGCGCACCCGACGTGTTGAAGCGGAACGAGACAATCGGCTCGCTGGTGCGCTGATCGAAACCGGGCTGGGCGTCGGTGAGATCCGCACCCGATACCAGGATTCGCTTCTCGACGAGATAGGGGGTTCTTGGCTGGGTCGAGCTGTAAAGAATCTCATCGTCAGGCGGTATGCGGCCTTGCGCCGCCTGTTCGGGAGGGATCGAAACGTCGACCATGCGGAAATCGAGCTTGGCGGTCTTGCCGAGTAGCTCTTTCAATCGGGTCGGGTCCTGCAGCCCGGGCACCTGCACAAGTATCCGATCGATTCCCTGCCGCTGGATCAGCGGTTCGACGGTGCCGAGCTCGTTCACCCGGCGCTCGATGATCTGTATCGACTGCTCGACCGACTGGCGTATACGCTCGGTAATGGCAGGCTCGGTGAGCGTCAGCCGTACTAGACCATCGGCCTCCGTGGTTATGTCGAGGCTGCGCTGGCCGCTGCTGGCGCCGAGAATACCGCCAATCGGCTGCGACAGCTCGCGCAATTTTTCCAGCGCCTGGTCGAAATTGCTCCCCTCACGAATGCGCACTTCGACGCTGTTGCCGCGCACCACAAGGCCCGTATAACCCACGCGTGCGTCGCGCAGAACCCGACGCACATCGTCGCGCAGCGACTCGAGCTTCTCCTTGCGAACGGCATTGCTGTCCACTTCGAGCAGAATGTGAGACCCGCCCTGCAGATCGAGACCCAGGACCACGTGCCGCTGCGCCCACTTGGGCCAGCTCTGCACCATTTTGTCGGGGAGGAAATTGGGCACAGCGAACAGGCAGACGATGAGCGCCGTCAGCATGATCGCCGCCGCTTTCCACCGCGTAAAATAAAGCATGACGTTCCGATTGCGGCTAAAAAGGCCGCCAGCGTTCAGCTGGCTGTGGCCTCTTCCTTGACAGGTTCACCCTTGGCGCGAACGTCGGCCACCATCTGCCGCATCTGGCGGATGCGCACGTCGTCCGCGATTTCGATTTCGATCTGGTCGTCGTCAATCACCTTGGTGACCTTGCCGATAAGGCCGCCGTTGGTGACGACGGTGTCGCCCCGCCGCACATTCTTCACCATTTCCTGGTGCTGCTTCACCCGCTTCTGCTGCGGGCGCAGGATAAGAAAATACATGATCACGAAAATCAGTGCGAACGGCAACAGCGACATCAGCATGCCGCTGTCCCCGCCCGCACCAATCCCTTGCGCAAACGCAGGCGTTATGAACATCGCAACCCTTTTCCCTGGTGATTTCCCGACCGCCTAGGCAGCGCTTGAATTTCGCGCGGACTATAGCGGCCGCCCATCCAATTGCAACGCCGCCTAACCCGCTAAAAGCCTCTATTTTCGACTATTTCCCTGCAAGCCCGCTTGCAGCGGCAACGTGGCCCCGCTAAGAGCAGCGCGACAGCGATGGCCAAATCGAAGTCCAAATCGTCGCGGGGCTCGATGCGAAAACCAAGAGCCGGCAGCCGCCCGGAGGGGCAGGCGGATGCGTTCGACCGCATTGCAACCGCGCTCGAGAGGCTCGCGCCGCAACGGTCAGTCCTGCCCGATCTCAGCGCCGCGGACGCCTTCGTCTGGTATCCGGACGGGCGGCTGTCGCCGGTTTCGCGCGTCAACCGCGTCGAGATGTCGCTGCTCAAGGGGATCGATCGGGTTCGCGATGTGCTGGTCGAGAACACCGAGCGCTTCGCCAAGGGGCTTCCTGCCAACAACGCGCTTTTGTGGGGCGCCCGGGGCATGGGCAAGTCATCGCTGGTCAAGGCGGCGCATGCAGGCGTGAATGCAGCCTTCGCACGCAAGACAAGCAACGGGCCCTTGAAGCTGATTGAGATCCATCGCGAGGACATCGACAGCCTCCCCGCATTGATGGCCCTCACGCGCGGCTCCGAGCACCGCTTTATCGTGTTTTGCGACGACCTGTCGTTTGATGCAGAAGATACCACCTACAAATCGCTCAAAGCGGTGCTCGAAGGCGGGATCGAAGGCCGCCCCGACAACGTGATCTTTTATGCAACCTCGAACCGACGCCACCTGATGTCACGCGACATGATGGAGAACGAACGCTCAACGGCCATCAATCCGGGCGAGACGGTGGAGGAAAAGGTGTCGCTGTCGGATCGGTTCGGTCTTTGGCTCGGTTTCCATCGCTGCAGCCAGGACGAATATTTGGCGATGGTCGACGGTTACGTCGCGCACTACAAGATTCCGGCCCGCGACGAATCCCTGCATCGCGAGGCGCTGGAATGGTCGACAACGCGCGGATCGCGATCGGGTCGCGTGGCCTGGCAATTTGTGCAGGATCTCGCCGGACGCCTTGGCGTGGCCCTTAAGGCCTGATGTTCAGACCCTCTTTTTTCCGCAAGTTTGCGGGAGGGGTCTCGCTATACGCCGCCGAGATATTGCGTCGGATCAACCGGCGTCGATCCTTTTCGGATTTCGAAGTGTAGCTGCGGCGATGTCACATTGCCCGTCTGGCCCGCGTGCGCGATCACCTGCCCGCGCTTGATGGTGTCGCCACGCTTGACCATGATTTCGCTCGCGTGAGCATAGGCTGAGACAAAGCCGTTGGCGTGGCGGATCAGCACCAGGTTGCCATAACCCTTGAGTTCATTGCCGGCGTAAGCGACCACGCCATCATCGGCGGCTTTGATCGGCGTGCCTTCCGGAACCGCCAGGTTGACGCCGTCGTTTTGCGTGCCGTTCGGCTTGCTGCCGAAGCCGGCAATCACGCGACCGCGAACCGGCCAACGGAACGACGGCATGGCGCCGTTCGGCTCCGCCGTCTTGACCGCGGCGTCGGGCTTTTGCGGCTGGTCTTCTTTGGCGACGTTCGCGGTGTGCACCGCAGCCAGGCTGGCAACTTTTTGCAGTGGCGCGGGCCGCTCTTGCGCAGCCTGTGGTGCGGAAGCGGGATATGCGGATGCAACGTCATTCCCACCGTACGGAATGGTCAGGCGGTCGCCTACGCTGAGCCTGCTCGAGGTTTGAAGATGGTTCGCCCGCGCGAGCGCAGTGAGCGACACGCCGGTGCGGCGCGAGATGCTCATCAGCGTTTCGCTGGACTTCACGACGTGGACCTTGCCGCCCACAACCGGCGATGAAGCCCGCGAAGCGGTCTGTGCCCCGTTCGTCACGTGTCGCGGGATGACCAGCCGCTGGCCGGGCCTGATCTGCGCAGCATCGCGAATGCCATTGGTCTGCAGGATCGCCGATGCGGGCACGCCATGCCTGCGGGCTATGCTATCGACGGTTTCACCGTAACCGACCGTCACGGCCGAGCCGCCGTCCCACGTCCAATGACTCGAAGCCGACGGAACGCTCGCCGAAGATCCCGTGGTTTCCGAATATCTGCCGCTGAATCGATAGCTCGCCGGACTTGCGCCGCCGTAGTTCGTCGGCGCCGCGGCGACTGCGGCGGGCGGGCTCAGCGGCTGCGCCACGATGCGCGAACCTGCCGACGGTGCCGGCATCGATGCAACGTTTTGCGGCGGTGCGGGGCGATCGCTGCTGTAGGAGTTGGATTCGAAGCGGGCGGAGTCGGCACAGCCGGCGGCGGCGATACCAACCAGGGCGAAAGCCAAGGCGCGCGACCAAGCACGCGGGCAAGAGTCCACCTGGGGGCGCGGCATGTGGTTACTCACTCGTACGCAACAACCGTAGAGTTTGAAATAAACCAGCCGTGAGTAAACAAGGCTTTAATAATTAACGCGCGGAAGCCGGCGCATCAGGGCCGGACATCGAACGCGAAAACGTCACAATTCTTGCGCCTGACCCGGTAACATCGGCACGAAACGCACGGGGATCAGATTTTCACGCCGGGTTCCCGTTTGCGACTTGGTAAGCTTGATCAGATGTTGTGAGCCATTCTGGGACCCAAGCGGCAAAATCATGACGCCGTTCTCGGCGAGTTGGTCGAGCAGCGTTTCGGGGACTATTTCGGCGGCGGCGGTGACAATAATGCGATCATAGGGAGCCCTGCCCGGCACTCCGGCGAAGCCGTCGCCCACAACCACATCGACATTATCATAGCCTAACGCCCTCAGACGCTCCTGCGCCTGATCGGCCAATGTGCGGTATCGCTCGATGGTTACAACTTCTCGCGCAAGGCGCGACAAAACGGCGGCCTGGTACCCGGATCCGGTACCGACCTCCAGCACACGGTGATCGGGCTGCACGGCGAGGTGCTCGGTCATGTAGGCCACGACATAGGGCTGACTGATCGTCTGCCCGCAGGCAATCGGCAGGGCCTGATCCGCATAGGCACTTCTTAAAAAGCCCGCGTCGACGAAGCGTTCACGCGGGACCTCGTCCATGGCCCGCAGCACCGCCTGGTCCGCAATACCTCTTCGTCGCAACGTCAGCAGGAATTCCATGCGGTCATCGTCCTGCTCGTTGGTCGGAATTTTAGACACGTTTAGGCCCCTTTATTGCAGTTATTAGCATGTTTGCCGGAATTGGAGCTAAAGTGGAACTCAGTGGCTGATGCCGAGTTGAAGGGCGGGAGATACCAATGACAGGTTCGTCGGCACCGGCGCCACGCGTTCTCGTGGTCGAGGATGAGTATTTGATTCGCATGTTGCTCGAGGACATGTTGGGCGAGCTCGGCTATGGAGTGGCTGCTGCCGTAGGGACAATCTCGGAGGCGAGTCAAATCGCCAAGAGCGGCGAATTCAATGCCGCCATTCTCGATGTTAACCTCGATGGGCAGGAAATTTATCCTGTCGCCGATATTCTGGCCGAGCGCGGATTGCCGTTCGTCTTTGTTACCGGCTACGGCGAACGCAGCTTGCCGGAAGCCTATCGAGGGCGCCCTGCCCTGCAGAAGCCGTTTCAGGCCGAGCAACTCAAAACGACGCTGGCCGGACTGCTGGCTTAGCCGAACACTTCCGCCAATTTGGTCATGAAAGGCTCGTCCGTGAGATCGAGCCGCAACGGCGTCACCGCGATCCGATTTTCACTCAGCGCGGCGAGATCGCTTCCGGGAGCGGCGCCGACAACTCCGCCACGACCGAACGCAATCCAATAATAGGGATTACCGCGTCCGTCGTGGCGCGCATCGATGCGCAAAAGCTCCTGGTCCCGTTTGCCCTGCATTGCCACGGACACGCCGGCGACTTCGTCGGGCATGCAATCCGGAAAATTCACGTTCACCAGCACGTCGCGCGGCATTCTAGTGTCGAGAACGCGCTTGATCAGATCGGGCGCGAACTTGATCGAGGTATCCCAGCAAGGCAAACGCTTGGTGCTGAAGGAATAGGCCTGCGAAAGCGCAAAAGAGGGAATGCCGAGCACCGCGCCTTCCATGGCGCCGGCGACCGTGCCCGAATAAGTCACGTCTTCGGCGCAATTGCGCCCGCGGTTGACGCCGGAGAGCACAAGATCGGGCTTTTCCTTCATGAGATATCGCACGCCCATGATCACGCAATCTGTCGGGGTGCCCTTGATGGCGAAATGGCGCTCGCCCACTTCGCGCATGCGCAGTGGATCGTTCAGCGACAGGGAGTGCGAAACGCCGGATTGGTCGATTTCCGGCGCCACAATCCAAACCTCATCGGAAAGCGCGCGCGCAATCTTCTCGCAGGCGGCGAGCCCCGGCGAATGGATGCCGTCGTCGTTGGTGATGAGAATGCGCATTATGTCCGCTCGATGTTCGTCAATCCGCCCATAAAGGGCACGAGCGCGGACGGCACCGCAATCGAGCCGTTCTCCTGTTGATAGGTCTCCATCACCGCGATGAGCGCACGGCCGACGGCCACGCCCGAACCGTTGAGCGTGTGCACATGACGCACGCCATCCTTGCTGCGGTAACGCGCATTCATGCGTCGGGCCTGAAACTCGCCGCAATTCGAGCAGGAGGAAATCTCGCGATAGGCGTTCTGGCCCGGCAGCCACACCTCAATGTCGTAGGTTTTCTGGGCGGCAAAACCCATATCGCCGGTGCAAAGCGTGACCACGCGGTAGTGCAATTCGAGTTTCTTGAGCACCTCCTCCGCGCAGGCCAGCATGCGCTCGTGCTCTTCCTTCGATTTTTCCGGCGTGGTGATGGACACCAACTCGACCTTGGTGAACTGGTGCTGCCGGATCATGCCGCGGGTGTCTTTCCCTGCAGCGCCGGCTTCGGCGCGAAAGCACGGCGTGCACGCGGTGAGCCGCATCGGCAGCTGCGCTTCCTCGACGATGGATTCCCGCACGAGATTGGTGAGTGGCACTTCAGCGGTAGGGATCAGCCATAAGTCATTCGTCGTCCGGAATTGATCGTCCGCAAACTTCGGGAGCTGTGCTGTGCCAAACATCACCTCGTCGCGGACCAGAATTGGCGGATTCACTTCGGTATATCCGTGCTCCCGGCCCGTATGCAGATCCAGCATGAATTGCCCGAGCGCCCGTTCGAGCCGCGCCAATCCTTTCTGCAATACGACAAAGCGCGCACCGGACAACTTCGCCGCCAGCTCGAAATCCATCTGGCGCAGCGCTTCGCCAAGCTCGAAATGCTGCCTTGGCTTGAATGCACAGTCGCGCTTTTTGCCAAACACGTGATGCTCGACATTTCCGCTCGCATCGGCGCCGTCCGGCACGTCGCCGAGGGGCATATTTGGAATTTGCGCAAGCTCATTTTCGAGTTCGGCGGCGAGCGTCCTTTGCTTCTCCTCCAGTTCTGGCAGCGCGGTCTTTAGCTCGGCTACCTCGGCCATAAGCTTGCTGGCTCTGGCTTCGTCTTTGACCTTCTTGGCGTCGCCGATTTCCTTCGACGCCGCATTGCGTCGCGCCTGCGCCTGCTCAAACTTTGTAATCGCCGCCCGACGCTTCTCGTCCAGCGCTATAAGCTTTTGTGACAGCGGCTGGAGCCCTCGCCGCTTCAGCCCGCGGTCGAAGGCGTCAGGATTTTCGCGAATCCACTTGATGTCATACATGGCGGAGCGGCTTCTAGCTGGTCATGCCGGGTTTGTCCCGCCTGCGGGCCGTAGCATCTATCACTCAGCTGAGCCAGCACCCTAGGGCGGGCGAAGGCCCGGCCATCCACGCCTTCCCGTGGGAAAAGCCAAAGACGCGGATGCCCGGCACCCAGCCTTCGCTCACTTCGTGAGCTTCGGCTGGTTTCAGTCCGCCGAAGCGCGTGATCGCGAAGGCGGATAAAGCCGGGGCATGACGGACTCAATACCAAAGCCTGCCCTACTCCGCCGGCTTTGCGCTCGCCGAAGCTGCTTCCGAGGCAGCCTTCGTAGCCTCTTCGGCCTGTGCCTTTTTCTCGACCATGCGCACCGACCAGATTGAGCCCTCGTAGAGAATGAGCAAGGGAATCGCGAGCGACATCTGGCTGATGACGTCGGGCGGCGTGAGAACCGCCGCCAGCACGAAAGCGCCGACGATAAAGTACCGCCGCTTGGCCTTGAGCTGCTCGGCGGTAATGACGCCGATACGGCCGAGCAGCGTTAGGATGACCGGCAACTGGAAGGCGACGCCGAAAGCCAGCACAAGCGCCATCATCAACGACAGATATTCCCCGACCTTCGGCATCAGGGCGATCGTGGCGTCGGTGGCGCCGCCGGTCTGCTGCATGCCAAGCGAAAAGCGCACCAGCATTGGCATGACGAGGAAATAGACGACCATTGCCCCAAGCGCGAAGAAGATCGGCGTCGCGATCAGATAGGGCAAGAACGCCTTGCGCTCGTGATGATAGAGCCCCGGCGCGACGAACATATAGATTTGCGCGGCAACGATGGGAAACGAGAGAAACGCCGCGCCGAACATCGCGAGCTTCAGCTGGGTCACGAAGTATTCGAGCAGCGCGGTGTAAATGAATTTCGAGTTTTCCGGGCCTGCTACCCAGACGAATGGCCACACAAGGATATTGTAGATGTTCTTTGCGAAAACGAAGCAGAGGGCGAACATCGCCGCGAACGCGATCAGCGCCTTGATCAGCCGCGAGCGCAACTCGATCAGATGATCCATCAACGGCGCCTTGGTGGCCTCGATATCTTCGTGAGTCATGATTTGCCCCCGGCCTGTTGAGGGGGCGGCGCTTCTACAGAGGCAAAATCTTTTTCACTGACCGGTGGCGGCGGATCGGGCAGCGGCACGCTTACATCGACCTGTTGTTGCGGCTCCGGCAGCGCCGCCGGCGCAGCGGGTGCAGGCTCGCTCGTGGTCTCGACCGGTTTCGGCTCCGGCATCTCGAATGCGCGCTCGATTTCCTTCTGCGTGTCCGCCATCGGATCGAAACGGGTCATATCGCTGACCGAACTCTTGAGGTCCTCGGCCTGCTTTTTCAGCTCGGCCAGCTCGGCTTCGCGCATCGCTTCCTGGAACTGGCTCTGGAACTCGCCGGCCATTCGCCGGATCTTTGCCATGTACTGGCCGAGCGTGCGCAACACAGTGGGCAACTCTTTCGGCCCGATCGCGATCAGCGCGACGATGCCGATGACGACGAGCTCGCCCCAACCAATGTCGAACATGGATTAGTAAACTCCAAGGCGCCGAGGCACCGCCGCCGCCGCGACGATCATATCCGCCGCCACCCCCTACGCGCCGACCGCAGCGATCAGGAGCGTGCGCCTTCCGCGCGGCGTTCGGCTTCCGTCTTGGTGGCGCCGCCGCTCGCTTCGATCGTCTTGACTGGCTCGCTCTTGGCGTCAGCCGACTTGTCGTCTTCCGACATGCCCTTCTTGAAGGCTCTGATGCCGGACGCAAAATCGCCCATCAGGGAAGAAATTTTTCCGCGCCCGCCAAACAGAACCAGCACGACCACCAGCACGATGATCCAGTGCCATATACTCAGGGAACCCATCCTTTATCCTCCGCAGCGACGGCTTTCGGCTCGTCCCGCCATGATTTCGAACCTAGGCTCCGCAGGCGGCAAAAACAAGGACCTCACACCTGGTCAAACGGCCGCGTGATGAGAGGTATTTACCTTAATTCCCGGGGCTTATTTCTCTGAACGCGCCGGTGGGGCGAGGCCCAGATCAAGATCGCCGGGTTCGAGAGGGTCCTCGTCGTCGCGCAAAGTTGAATCGTCGGACGGTACGGGTACCGCGAACCCGGCGGGCAGGTTGCCCTCCAGGAGGCCCGCGCCTTTGAGTTCCTCGAGCCCCGGCAGGTCGCCGACCTCTTCCAGGCCGAAATGCGAAAGGAACGCTTCTGTCGTTCCGTAGGTAATCGGGCGGCCTGGCGCCTTGCGGCGGCCGCGCGGCTGGATCCACCCGGTCTTGAGCAAGACGTCGAGCGTGCCAGCCGCAGTGACGACGCCACGGATTTCTTCGATTTCCGCGCGGGTCACGGGCTGATGATAGGCGACGATTGCCAGCGTTTCGGTGGCGGCACGCGAAAGCTTGCGCGTCTCGACGACCTGCTTTGTAAGCAGCCACGACAGGTCGACGGCGGTGCGAAACGCCCATTTCTTGCCGACCTTGACAAGATTGACGCCACGGCTCGCGTATTCATCGCGAAGTTGCGCGAGTGCGCTCTTGATGTCGACTCCGTTAGGGAGCCTTCGCGCCAGCATAGCTTCGTCGAGCGGCTCGCCTGCGGCGAATAGAAGAGCCTCGAGGAGCCGCAGTTCTTCCGGTCGTGACGCCGGAGCCGGCGCGGCCTCGGTGGCCGGCTCATTGTTTTGCACCACCACGAGCTTCTTCTTGGTCGCTCCCGGCATGGACAACTTTCCCTTATGCTTTTTCTTGCGCGTCATGCGTCGTTGCATTTCCAATCGCGCCGACGCGCTTGCGCATGTAGAGCGGCGCGAATGACTCTCTTTGGTGAATTTCAGCAAGCCCCTCGCGCACGAGTTCGAGCGCGGAGGCAAATGAAGAAGCAAACACCGTTGCGGCAAGCGCCGGTTCAACGACATAGTTGATCAGAAATGCATCAATGCGGGACCAGTCCGTCGACTGGCCCATCAATCGCTCTAGCGCGGAGCGCGCTTCGGCCAATGACCATACCGTGCGCTGCTTGAATCGCACGCGCGACAGAGCGCTGCGCGACCGTTGCGTGGCATAGGCTGACAGCAAATCGTAAAGCGTCGCCGACCATTCCGGCTGCTTGATCTCGGCAATCGGTTCAGGAAGTCCGCGTGGAAAAATGTCGCGATTGAGTAGAGGGCGCTCCATCATCCGTGATGCAACGTCGCGAATTGCTTCAAGCCGGCGCAGGCGATGAGCCAAGGCCAGCGCCATCTCCTCCGCGCTCGGCCCCTCGCCGGACTCCACTTCGGGCAGCAGCAGGCGCGACTTGAGATAGGCGAGCCAGGCCGCCATCACGAGATAATCGGCGGCGAGTTCGAGGCTTAGCTGCCGCGCCGCCTCGATGAAAGACAAATACTGGTCGGCAAGCGCCAAAATCGAAATCTTGGAGAGATCCACTTTTTGCTGGCGCGCGAGCATCAGCAACAGGTCGAGAGGACCTTCGAAACCCTCGACGTCGACGATCATCGCGGGCTCGGTTGTGCCGCGGTCGGCGCTCAGGGTGGTGTCGAATTCCTCGGTGCTCATAACCGTTGCGACGACGTTCGCCCGTCGCCTGCGATTTGCGCGAATATCCTGCGTGCGGCGTGCGTGTCGAATTCCTCGGGTGCCGAACGGGCGGCAAGCGCGGCATCAGCCCGAACTGCAGATTCGCCAGAAAGTTCCGGTGTTTCCGCCGCAACGGCCTCCATCTCGCGCATGTGGCCGTTGCAATGAAGCACAAGATCGCACCCCGCCGTCAGCGCGGCGCGGCTACGTTCGGCGATGGTGCCCGACAGGGCATTCATCGAAATGTCGTCGGTCATCAGCAGGCCTCGAAATCCGATAAAGCCGCGAATCACTTGCCTCACCATTGTGACCGAAGCGGTGGACGGCGCGACCGGGTCGAAGGCGCTAAACACAACATGTGCGGTCATGCCGATCGGCAAGCTTGCGAGCGCGCGGAAGGCTGCAAAATCGGTCTCCTCAAGGGTCCTCCGGTCTGTATCGACTACAGGGAGTTTGTGGTGGCTATCGGCAGTTGCCCGACCATGGCCTGGGAGGTGCTTGAGAACCGGAAGGACACCCCCGGCCTGAAGTCCCTCCGCGATCGCTTTGGCGAGAGCGGCGACCTTGCCGGCTTCGCTGCCATAGGCCCGGTCGCCTATGACCTGATCGCTACCCGGCAACGGCACGTCTCCCAAGGGCAGGCAATCTGCATCGATTCCCACCGGTCTAAGATCGGCCGCCATCAAATGGCCAGCAAGCCGGGCTGCTGCAATGCCGGAGGCCGGATCGCGGTCATAAATCTCCCCATAACGCGCGCCGGGCGGATACACGGGCCAGTGTGGCGGTCCAAGCCGCTGGACGCGCCCACCCTCCTGATCAACGAAAACCGGCGCCTGCCAGCCGACGCAATCTCGAAATGATTGAGTGAGTTCCGATAGTTGATCTGGTGCACTCACGTTTCGCTTGAAGATGATCAGGCCCCAAGGCTGAGTATCGCGGAGAAATGAGCGCTCACTGGCAGTAATGCTCAAACCTGCCAGGCCCGTGATGAACGCGCGCGCCGCCATTCGCGCGGATTAGCCCGCGTCCGACGCCAGGGTCAAGTTTTTGCTCGTTAATTCTTCTGGATCAAACACTGGCCGCCTGCCGCCTTGAGGCTCGAGCACAATTCGCTCGCCTCGTTGGCGTTGGCGAAGGGTCCAACCATGGCGCGGTAGTAAGTTCCCTTTGCCCCCAGATCGACCTTTTGGATCGACAATTCACGCCCGCCTAGTTGGCTCGGATACTTGGCCTGGAGACTGCGATATGCCGCCTGGGCCTCACCCTCGCTGCGCTGCGACGATAGCTGGACAAAGGTGCCGCTGCCCGCAGACGTGACCGGTGCGGGAGTGGCCGGCGGCGGCGCAACTGCGGCCGTCTGGCTGGGTGGAGCCCGCTCCTGCGTCCGTGCCGGCGACGCGTCCGGTGATAGCGATAGAGGCACATTGGGTGCCGGGGTTGCCTGACGTACAGTTGGCGCGCCGCGTGCCGGAGCGGTCGAATTCGCATTCGGTTCTGGTTCGGATGTCGCGTTATCAGCTGAAGGACGTGCTGCAGGTGCCGACCCCGTTGCCTTCGAAGCTTGCGGCGGCGAACGGGTTGACGCGGCGGCCGCAACCGCCGCCACACCCTGCGGCATCGCTTCGGCTGGCTGATCCGGGCGGATCGCGATCGTTCGCACCTTCTTGGGCTCGCTTCCAACTACGCCGCTGCCCAGTGCCGATTGCTGCACAGGCTGTGACAAAACTACCGTCGCAGGCTTATCGATTGGCTGCTCCTCGCGCGACATCAGTTTTTCGCTCTGGCCGCGTTCGTTGTTGCGTTCGGTAATCAATTTATTCGATTGCGCATCTTTAGCGGTCGCCGCTGGAACGATCTTGGTCGGACTCGCATCCGCCTTGATGACCGGGGGCGGCTGGTTCGCAGTCGATGAACCAAACAGGGCGCGATAGCCGAAAGCTCCTGCCGTTCCGACCACCGCCAATGCACAGACCCCGGCGATCGCCATAACGGCGAAGCGGCGACGAGATGGCGGAGCATCCTCGTAATATTCCTCTTCGCCATATTGAGCGCCATCCTGCTCGTACGCATCGTGCTGATAATCGTCTTGATTTGGCGCGTAACGTGCTTCGTGCTGGGACTGGTAAAGATCTTCGCCCGTCACCGGCGCGCTGCCGTACGACTGACGTCCGTAATTCTGGCCGGAGTCGCTCGAAAGCTGCCGCGTCGATTGCTCGACTGGCGCCGCGCGCCCGGAATAAAAGCGATCGCCAGAGAGTTTCTGGGTGCTCGCGGGCTGCCGTGCGTCGGCGCCTCCCTGCTCGCCGTACGACGAGCTGGCCGACTGGTTGCTCCAATCGGAATACTCGGCCGGCGGCCGTGAAGTCGGTCGCCCTGCCGAGCGACCATATTCTCCGAATGGATCGGTTTGCCCGATCAGTCGGGCGAGTTCGGCGAGCGGATCATTGCTCGGAGCTTTCACCTGGCCGCGCACAGGCGGTTCACTTGCACGGTACGCTCGCTGGCTTTGGTCGTCGGCCATTCGGTCCCCGGTCACTCAGCTCGTCCTGCTCTTATAAACGCTGGCCATTCACCACGCCAAACGCAGAGTTGTGGCAGACGAGACTTATCTCATTTCTTCCGGCGCGCTGACCCCAAGCAACGCCAAGCCCGAGGCAAGAACGGTGATGATCCCCTGCACCAGAGCGAGCCGGGCCTTTGTCGTTTCTGGATCATTCTGGATAATGAAGCGTAAATGAGGCAAGTCATTTCCTTTCGTCCACTGTGCATGAAATTCGCTCGCTAATTCATATAGATAGAACGCAATTCGGTGCGGTTCATGGGCGGCTGCGGCAGCTTCAATGGTGCGAGGGTAGAGGGCGATGCGGCGGAGAAGAGAAAGCTCGCCGGCGTCGCTGAGGCGATCGAGGGATGCCCGTCTTAGGTATACCGCCCGCTCGGATGTCACTTCGGGGAGAGCTGGCATTGCCTCGCGCGCATTTCGGACTACGGACTGCCCTCGTGCATGTGCGTACTGCACATAGAAGACCGGATTCTCGCGAGAATGCTCGATCACCTTGACGAGATCGAAATCGAGCACGGCATCGTTCTTGCGATAAAGCATGTCGAAGCGAACCGCGTCTCGGCCGACTTCCTCCACAACCTCGCGCAACGTGATGAACTCGCCAGCCCGCTTCGACATTTTCACCGGCTCGCCGGCCCGCAGCAAACGCACAAGCTGAACGAGCTTCACGTCCAGTTCGGCCTTGCCGGCACTGACGGCTTTGACGGCCGCCTGCATGCGTTTGATGTATCCGCCATGGTCGGCGCCCCAGACGTCGATCAGATTCAAGAACCCGCGGGCCACCTTCGACCGGTGATAAGCAATATCGGACGCAAAATAAGTGTAGCTCCCGTCTGACTTCATGAGCGGCCGATCGACATCGTCGCCAAAATCGGTCGAGCGAAATAGAGTCTGCTCGCGGTCTTCCCAGTCGCCTGGGCTGCCGCCCTTTGGTGGCGGGAGGCGGCCTTCATAGACCTCCCCGCTCTGACGCAAGCTTTCAATCGTGGCGCCCACTTCGTCCCGCGTCCCTTCTATCAGGGAACGCTCGGAAAAAAACACATCGTGGCGCACGTTGAGAGCACCGAGATCATCCCTGATCGCGGCCATCATCATGCTGACCGCTTTCGCGCGCACGACGGGAAGCCAATCGCTCTCTTTCATCGTGCTGAGCTTCACGCCATGCTCGGCGGCAAGCTCAGCACCGACCGGTTTGAGATAATCGCCCGGATAAAGGCCCTCGGGAATCTCAATGCGCTCGCCGAGCGCCTCGCGATAGCGCAGGAAAGCCGAGCGCGCGAGGACATCCACCTGCGCGCCGGCATCATTGATGTAATATTCGCGCGTGACATCGTAGCCGGCATATTCGAGCAAGTTGGCGAGGGCATCGCCGAATACCGCGCCACGGCCGTGGCCAACGTGCATGGGACCGGTCGGATTAGCAGAGACATATTCGACATTGGCCTTCTCGCCCTTCCCCATGCTGGCGCGGCCGTAGTCCAAGCCGCCTTCAAGCACGAGCCTGAGTTCCTCACCCCACGCATGCGGCTTGATGACAAGATTGATGAACCCCGGCCCCGCGACGTCGACCTTGGCAATTTTTTCGTCGGCACGCAGTTTCTCGGCGATGCTTTCTGCGAGTTGCCTCGGTTTCTGCCCCGCGTCTTTTACAAGCACCATTGCCGCATTGGTGGCCATATCCCCATGGCTGGGATCGCGCGGCGGTTCGACCAAGATGCGCGAGAGGTCTGCTCTGGGTCCGAGAATTGAGCCCGCCGCTGCGCGCACGCGTGTGAGCATATTGGCGAACAGATGTTGTGGCTTGGAGAGGCTCGACATTGTGACGCTGCGGCTAACGCAATTCCGAGGCGGAGTCAAAAAAATCCAGCAGATAAGATCGCGTTCACGCCTATCTTGTGTTTTCACGACGAAAGGCACGACTACGCTCGAGCGCCTTTGGCGTGCATCGCGGCGCGGATGGCCGGACCAAGCGTCGTGCCAGGACCGGGATAACTTCCCCCCATGACCGAGGCCATGTCATTCCCGCAGGCATAGAGACAGGGGATGGGCTTTCCATCGCGGCCAAGCACGCGCGCATCCTCGTCGGTGGCGAGCCCCGTGCTGACCGCGATGTCAGCCGGCCAAACCGCGAGCGCGTAGTAGGGCGGCGTCGCTATCGGGCCGACGCAAGGATTCGGTTTATGCTCGGGATCGCCGTTGAACCGGTTGAGCTCAATTTCCCCTTTTGCAAAATCAATATCGACACCGGTCTTGGCAAAACCGTTGTGACGCGCGATCGTGCGTTCGAGTTGCTCAGGATCAAGAGCGATCTTCCCGGCGAGCTCCGGAATTGTGGCAGCGCGCAAAACATAACCGCTGTCGACGAATTTTCCTGGATTCCGGTGGCCAGGATAAATGACGCCCAGGCCATATTTTCGCAGGAAGATGGCATCGCAAATGAGCCACGCCGGAATCGACGGCGTCGTTTTGTTGCTCTCGAACATCGCCAGGACGAAATCATGGTACGATACCGCTTCATTGACGAAGCGTCGGCCGGCCGAATTTACTGCGATCAATCCCGGTTTGGCGCGGTCCAGCACGAGGTGTGGGAACAGGCCCTTGCTGCCGTCGCGCCTCGGCACGATTGAGACCGGCGACCATAGACCGCTTGTGCATTGCTCGGGCGTGAGCGCGGCCCCGAGGCGCTGGCCAATCTGCAAGCCGTCTCCGGTGTTTCCTTCATAACTCATGGAATGCGCAGGAACAGGCTGAGGCATGAAAGCCTCGCGGAATGTTTTATTGTGTGCATAGCCGCCCGTCGCAAGCACGACGCCCTTGCGAGCTTTGACCGAAATGTCCCTGCCACCGACCCTTAATCGTGCACCTTTGACACCACTCGGGTCGGTGGTGAGCTCGACAATCGGCGCATCGAACAGAATCGGCACTTTGCGTTTTTGCAAGCTGTAGTAAAAGCGGCCAATGAGCGCGTTGCCCATCATCAGGCGCGTGCCGCGCCGATACTGCAAACGGTCGACGACGTAGCGCGTAAAGAGTTTCGTCGTATAAATGAAATTGGCGAGCGTGTCGAAACGACCAATCAGGGGAGCGATATCGGCTTTGCCCACCATCATCCCGCCGAAGAGCATGAACTCGGCAATCGGCGGCCGCACGCGCCAAAAATCCGCGCCAAGCAGGCGCCCGTCGAACGGTTCTGGTACGATCGCGCGTCCGGCGACGGCGGCGCCAGCCATGTTGCTGCGATAGTCCGGGTGTTTTCCGCAAGGCAGGAATTGCACGTCGGATCGGGCGCACAGGTAGTCAACCGCCGTCGGGCCCGTGAGGAGATAGGCGTTCCTGAGCTCGCGATTGGTTGCCTCCCCGATCAGTGCACTCAGGTAAAAATCGGCCTGCTGACCGCTATCGTTGATGCCGGCCGCGCGGCTCTGGCTGTTGCCAGGAATCCAAAGCGTGCCGGCCGAGGTTGATCCGGTGCCGCCCACCTGATCCGATTTCTCGCACAAGAGCACATCAAGCCCTTCAAGGGAGGCCACGAGTGCCACAGCCATTCCGGCGGGCCCCGCGCCAGCCACGAGAAGATCGACCTCTCGGTCCGGACCATTGTTCGTTGTCATTGTTGGAGTATGAGACATCATTTTTTGATGTCATGAGGCGCTGAGGCTGTCATCTCAATACGTCAGATTGCTGCAGAGACATTTGCAGGTGTCGCGGAGACTTGATTGGACGGACGGCGATCATCTCACTGATCCGCTGATCGGGTGACGCCGTCAAATTAAAAAATTGTCACTCTGGCTGCATTCACGTTCAGTCCGAATTCATCGACCGCGTCCTAGGTTGGGAATATTGTGGTACGCGCAGCTATGCGCCGCGACACGACTGCAGCGCGCCTCCGCAGCATATTGGAGCAAGGAAATGACAACGCTAATGACAAAGCTAATGAGTGCCCCGCTTGATCACGACGTCGAATGTGGCTGTTGCATTGCTTGCAACAGCCGGCATCGCCGATGCCAAAAACACCATCATAACAATGACAGCCAATACAACGGAGCCAGCCCTCATTTCGTTGTCAGCGGACAACCGGCTAACAAGAAGCGTGTACTGCGCGATCGCAAGGACAAGAAGGAAGCGAAGCGCAAAAAACAGCATTGCAAGACCACGCCGGAAAAGCCCGTCGCTGACGCCCCCCACCAACCCGAAGACGATAACAATAAGCAATGGTGTGACGACCTACACCTTGCCGTTCGATCCCCGTTTTTCAGTCGAGGTCGCCAAGCCCGGTTCGATCACTGTTCATAGCGGCGATCGCACCGTTACACTGCCGGGCGCTTCCATAACCGTGCACCGCCAGATCATGTCTAAATCACTCGTAGAGCGCGCCGGTCTGCAGGCGATTGTCAATTCGCACGGCGACACTGTGTTCGCCATCAAACCAGCTGGCAATACCCCTGTACAAGACACCGGCTTGGGCGCCCAACTGAAGGGCGTCGCCAAGGATATCGGTAACGGACTCGAAAATCTCGGCGTGGGGCTTCATCGGTATCGGAGGACCGACTCCACAGGAGCCGAAAACCGGGACGATCACTCAGGAATAGATTTGGACATCATCCGCAGGGCGAGCGTGCATGACCGCACTGGCAATGGGTGCCACATTGATGGCCACCGTGAGTATCGTCAACTAAAGGCAATCATCTTAGCCCCGGCGTCGTTTTGAAATATTTCGCGTGCTCGATGAGCGCGTATCGATCAGTCATTCCCGCGATGTAATCCGCGACGCGGCGCGCCCGCCTTGCATCGGCACTATCGATGCCTTCGCCCCACTCCGGCGGCAAATCTGCGGGCGTCGCCATGAAATGCCTGAACAGCTCTCGTACGACGCGTTCGGCATCCTCCATCACGCGCATCACGCGATCGTGGCGATACATGCGGGCGTAGAGAAAATTCTTGACCTCACGGTCGCCCTTTTCCATCGCGGGCGAAAATCCCACAATCGGCCGCGAAGCCTCGCGCACCTCCGCAGCCGTCCGTGGCTTCAGCATTGCCGCGCGCCGACCGCTTTCGGTGATGACGTCTTCGATCATGCGCGTGATAAGGGCACGAACCGTTTCGTGCACGCGCCGCGCCGGATCGATTCGAGGATGTTGCGTGTCTATAGAGTTCAAAAGCTCGCCGACGAGTGGCACCGCAGCGATTTCACCGAGAGTAAAGAGATCTGCACGCAATCCATCATCGATGTCGTGCGCATCGTAGGCGATATCGTCGGACAGCGCAGCGACTTGCGCCTCGGCGCTGGCATAGGTCCACAATTCCAGATCCTGGATCTTCGAATATTCGATTATGGGCGCCGGCGCACCGTGCCTGGTATACCTGCCGATCCCTGCACCATTGCGATCGATGAGGGGCCCATTGTGCTTGACCAGACCTTCGAGCGTTTCCCAGCTGAGGTTCAGTCCATTGAAATCGGCGTAGCGGCGCTCAAGATCCGTCACAACACACAAAGCTTGCGCATTGTGATCAAATCCCCCATGGCCGGCGAGGCACTCATCGAGTGCACGTTCGCCCGCATGGCCAAATGGCGGATGGCCAAGGTCGTGCGCGAGCGCCAGCGCCTCGGCAAGATCTTCGTCGAGCCCGAGCGCGCGCGCGAGCGAACGCGCGATCTGGGCCACTTCGAGCGTATGGGTGAGTCGCGTGCGGTAATGATCGCCTTCGTGATAGACGAACACCTGTGTCTTGTGGGCGAGCCGCCGGAATGCCGCCGAATGGATGATTCGGTCGCAATCCCGGCGGAAAGCATTGCGGGTCGGGCTGATCTGCTCGGCAAAGCGGCGGCCACGGCTTTGCGCCGGATCGGAAGCGAAAACGGCCCGTTCGCGCCCTGTCTCGACCGCCATTGGCGTTCTTATCGCTAAATGCGCCGCATTGACCTTGCTGGCCCGCGCACTTAACTATCCGTTGGGCTTTCTGCCAATAGGATCGGCCTGAAACGTACAGAGATGAACACAAGCGTCACGGTCAGCGAACGGGCGGCACGACGGATCGGCGACATCCTCAAAGGGGAGCCGAGCGGCACCATGCTGCGCGTGAGCGTTGAAGGCGGTGGTTGCTCCGGCTTTCAGTACAAGTTCGACATGGCCCGCACCCAGGCAGCGGACGATCTCGTCATTAGCTGCGACGGCGCTGTGATTCTGATCGATCCGGTCTCGGTCAATTACATGGCCGGCTCGGAGATCGATTTCGTCGATGACCTGATCGGCGCCTCGTTCAAGGTCAATAACCCACAAGCCACGGCCTCGTGCGGCTGCGGAACCAGCTTCGCGCTCTAATGTAAAAGTTAAGGCGTGCCACGAGCGGCACCTCCTTTTTACGTGCCTGAAGCTTATGCCGTTGCCGTCACCGGGATGAAGGCGTAGCCGTTTCCATCCTTCTTGATGGTGCCCGCACCCGGCATGCTGTAGTGATAGCCGGCCACGGTCAGCTTGTCGGCAATGGCGCGATCCATCATCTTGCGGCGGTTGGTTTCGGCCAGCGCCCCATCGGCGTCGAAGACCGCGTGCCAACCCGGGTTCTTGACGAACAGTACGGGAATGTTGGTGACATCGCCGAGCACCAGCAACTGCTTGCCCGAGCCGACGAGATAGCTGGTGTGACCCGGTGTGTGACCTGGCGTCGCGATAGCGCGCGTGCCCGGCACAACTTCCTTGTCGCCATCCACTTGTTGCACGTTTTTCCAGGTCGGAAACGTCGCCTTGACCCGATTACTGATTGCTTGTGCCGGTTGCGGCACCGATGAACCGGTCCAAAACGCAAGCTCGCCCTTTGGCAGATAGATCGTGGCGTTCGGATAGATCTGCGCGTTCGTGTCTTTGGCCATCAACCCGAAGATATGGCCAGGATGAAAATGGGTGACGACGACCGCAGGGATCGATCCGGAGAAGATCGAGACGCTGAATGAAAGATCACCAGTGTCGATTCACAAACTGATTGCTAACGGCTCCTTCGGCCCCGATGAAATCTAGGTCATGAAGGCTGCTTATGAAGCTGCTCTGATCGATGTGGGCGTCGCCGATTCAGACGATCCGATCACCGAGCTTATTGCAAAGTCGATTGTCAACGTGACCGCCGGCGGTAAGCGCGACCCGAAAGAAGTCATGGAACGCGCACTGAATGCATTAGGCGTTCGGAGGTCTGCCGCTTAGGCCAGCGCCTCGAAATTCGCGGGGTCCATATTCACACAACGCTACTTGGCGCTACCTGGGTCCGGTGGCCAAACGACATAATCATCTTTAGTCCAGCCATAATAACCCGCGGCGTGGTGCCCTGTTGAGGAGGCTATCAACTCGCCAAAACGGCGATGAACTTTATAATCGAGGGAGTGCTCTAACCTGTCCTCGCGCACGCCCTCGTTACGCACCAAGGCGTCAAACTCCAACAAGTTCGATTCATTCGGATTACTGGCCGTGTCGAGTGAATGGTAAAACGCCAAGTTGTTTCCGAAAGGAACCCTCAAAAGGGTGTGATCTCGCAATGGTGGGTTCCGTTGTCTACATCCCTTGCATGTTGTCGCGTAAGTCGCGTGGCAGGCCCCTAAACGCGCCTGCCGCTTTCATTCATCCGTGTCAGCCAATCGTCGCCGAGCAGACTTTGTCGTCCCGACTAGCAGAGCATCGCCTTTTTGGGGCGGCCACTTTTTGACTTTAGGGGCGGACCACTTTTTTAAGCTTGTTTTCTTCGCCGTTCGCTTGCGCTCAATCTTAGTCCTTTTTTTGCCTTTCGCTTTTTTGGCCATGTAATTGGCCTCCTTGATTTCATTTTAGACAATACCGTTGGTAGCTACAGCACAGTCAATAAACAAGACATCGGGGTCGGAGGTCACAATGAGCAACAGCAAGCGTCACCACCGCTTTACATCACGCCGGGAACGGCTTTCGCCCCAAGAATGAATGCCCGCAAATTCATTGAACGCGATTTTCTATTGATGGGACGTTCTGACACATATCCGCCCGGGGGCTCGAGTTTTAGGGTTTTGATATCAGCGAGCTGGTATCAGAGCATGACTACGCACACTCGCTATCGTTTTATCGGTGTTGCCATGGTGCTCGCACATCTGCTCATCGCCTTATTCGCTATCCTTTTGGCGGCACTTCTATTGTTCCTTGTGACGTATATGGGCTAGGCCGTCCGAAGACTCCCGCCGCTACTCGCTATTGATGGGAGCTTTTAGAGCAAGGAACCTCTTCTGCCCGTGCCCTTTGAGTCTATGCCGGTCGCTAGGGTCCGAGTTCTTGCGGCTGCTCAATTTGCCCCCTTGGGCGGCCCGCTCAGTATTCTCTGGTGACCGGCACAGTTCCAAATGGGTTATTCGCGGGAGTTAGCCTTGAAAAAGAAGCCAGGAATATCTTCGGCACGCCGCTGACAGTCGCGAAATGGCGCGAACAGCTTCAGCCGCGCACCGCGCCAGCAGCTTGAGCAAATGGCCGAGACCTGGGAGCAGTTAGCTCAGTCCCGCCAGCGACAGCTACATAGAATGTCCGGCAACATGCCGCCCGAGGACGGCCCGCCCAAACAGTAGCCTTGAGTTTTTGGGATCGCGATGCGCCGGTTAAACTTCCCGTATGTTGTCGAGATTGCCGAACCTGTACGGGGCCTACGCAAGCGGGCCATGTATGATTTCCACGCTCGCCTCGGCATAGTCGCGCATCCGGTGTACAAGATATATGAGAAGAATGGCCGCCGATCTGTTCGCTGGCGCTTTGCCAGTTTGACCGATGCTGAGAAGTTTGATCGCCAATTTGGTGGTTCGGTAGTGGCGGGACGATAACGGCACGCGAAGTCCCACCGTCAGTTTACAATCGCGGTTATTCACAGAGCCGCGAGCAAGCGATGGCGGATTTCAAAGCGCGATGGTCGGCCTAATCGTAACGTGTCGCCGAGACCCTAAGCCGAATGGGACGGTTGATGAAGCGGTGCACGCTAACCGGCTCGCAGTTTCTCTCACGCTTCGCGGGCGAGACGCAATCGTCTCAGCTATTGAGTGCGGTCGCGAATCCTCTGCAGCGCTGCGTAATAATCTGCGGTCGCCTTTGGAGCACCGGCTTCTCGACGCTCGCGCGCCTTGAAGATCCGCTCAGCGCGGGCACGATCTGCGTTTTCATGTTGGGTTATACACACAAACACCGTAGGCGAGGAAAGTTCCAATTGGCAGGGCGGAAGGTTCTAAGGACCAAGGGCGGCGACCTAATTGGTGGACTGGAGGAACGATCTTGCCTTGAGGCGAGTTGGCGTAATGCTATCGGCTCGCCTCCCCCGTTCCCCGAGCCGATAGGGTGACATGCGAGAGCAAGGGCTGCTGGGCCAGCAGCCCTTGCTCTTTGCTGTGGGGCCTGTCCGTTACTGGCTACATGTTTAGGATTGTATTGAGTGCTGTCACACTGACTCTAACCAAGTATCAACGTCTTTCCTTACTTGGTTCTTCCCAATGCCGTAACGCTCCTGGATTATGCCCTCCAACCCGGACATAGCTCGCAAAACTTTTTTCATAGCAAGACTTCAAGGGCTCGGCTCTATACGGAATTGTCGCGGTTGCGGTTCACACCGGCGCAAGGCGTAATGAGATATTGGCGCTGCAATGGCGCGACCTTGATTCGGTTGCGAGGATGCTGAGGATTGAACGCTCGCTGGAGGAAACGAAAGGGCAGCGCAGACTGAAGGGACCAAAGCGAGATTAAGCATAAGCGAACGATTCAGATTGATGACGCCCTTGTGCGTTTGTTGCTCTCCATCAAAGAACAGCACTTACGTCTGGTCGCTGGCGTACCGAGTGGCACCCAGGTGGACTTGTCGTTGATTAAGCTGCCCGAGGGATCGCTGATATTCCCCTCGCCCTGTGGCGTGGACTTAACCAGACCCAGGCGGTCGAATACGCTCACACGTTGCTTCGAGGCGCGAGCCCGCAAGCGTTTCCCTGGTCAGCGCTTCCATGGCTTGCGCGGAGTCATGAGGCCGTATTACTTGATGCTGGAATTCCGGTGCATGTGGTTGCCGATCGGTGCGGTCACGATCCGGCGGTGCTTCTGCGGAGCTACGCCAAGCGGACCAAGAAGGCCGACAAGACCGCCGCCGACATCGTCGGCAGCCTGTCGAAAGCAATTCTGGAATAGTTTGGGTCCCATATTGGGTCCAACTCTCGTTTCGTTCTCACGTCGCTCGAATGAAATCAAAGTCTTAGACTCACCTGGGCACAGATATTGTGCATTGCACTCCGGAAAGCCCAAGCGATAAACACCACCTGACCTAGCCTATGTCCTGCCATGGGTGGGATTATTCGTAGCTGCTATTCGGCCGCAACCGCTGGTGGGGCTTCCTTGACTTCTTCGAGCTGTGGCTCAAGGCGACGCTTGAGCAGCCGATCGAAGCGATCGAGATAAAGATAGATCACCGGCG
>DASXST010000202.1:0-3618 GCA_036505835.1 Pseudolabrys sp.
CCGGATCGCCAACTCATCCGCCGGGCGCGACTGGTCTACTTCGGAGTGGGCCCGACGCCCATACGCGTCACAGCAGCGGAAGAGGCGCTAATCGGCCAGGCCGCTTTAGAGCCAGCCTTCGAAGCGGCGGCGCAAAGCGCCAAGCAGGGCATCGATCCCACTAACGATATTCATGCCACCGAAGAATACCGCCGTGCCGTCGCGGCGACCTTGACCAAGCGCGCGCTCCGCGCCGCGCTACAGAAACTAGGGAAAAACTGATGGCAACCACTCGAACCGTCAAATTGCGCGTGAACGGTGCGGATTACGAAGGCACGGCGGAAGTGCGCAAAACCCTGGTCGACTTCCTGCGCGAGGACCTCGGTCTTACCGGCACGAATGTGGGCTGCGAGCACGGCGTGTGCGGTGCCTGCACAATTCTGATGAACGGCGAAGCCGTGCGCTCCTGCATCATGCTCGCAGCGCAGGCCGACGGCGCCGAGCTGATGACGGTGGAAGGTCTGGCAAAGCCCGGCGGGGAGCTCCATCCGATCCAAGAATCGTTTCGCGAAAAGCATGGGCTGCAGTGTGGCTTTTGCACGCCGGGGTTTCTGATGACGACCTACGAGCTGTTGAGCAAACATCCCGACCCAGATGAAGAAGAAATCAAGGAGTGGCTTTCGGGAAACCTCTGCCGTTGCACCGGCTACCAGGATATTTTGGAGTCGGTGAAGTTGGCGGCATCGCGGCTGCGCAATCGCTAGCGAGGCCTTCCCCATGGTGACCCCCGAGCCCAAGCTTCCCAGCGGACTGCCGATCAGCCAACCGCGTCACGTCGGCAAAGACAGCCCGCGGATGGAGGACCCGCTTCTGCTCACGGGGAAGGTGGAATACGGCAACGACATTCGGACTCCGGGCATGCTCCACGCTGCTATTCTACGTAGCCCGCACGCCCATGCCCGGATTAAGTCGATCAATACTTCGCGCGCCGAAGAGGTCCCCGGCGTGGCGGCGGTACTGACCGGAAAAGAAGTCAAAAATTGGTCGCGGCCCGTGTTCGGCGTCCCCGAAGGCTGGACCGGCTACGCGCTGGCGGTGGAAAAAACCCATTGGGTCGGCGAGCCGGTGGCCGTCATTGCGGCCGGCGACCGCTACATCGCCGAAGATGCGCTGGAGTTGATCGAAGTCGAATACGAACCGTTGGAGCCGGTCATCGATGCGCTCAAAGCCGGATCGGCATCGGCGCCGAACGTCCTCGAAGGCAAAGACAGTAACATCGCCTATGATCGGCGATTTGTCTTCGGCGATGTCGACGGCGCCTTTGCAAGCGCGGATCTGATTGTGCGCGAACAATTTCGCTGGCACCGCAGCAGCGGCAATCCGATCGAAACTTGCGTCTGCATCGCCGACTGGAACCCGTTCAACGGCATGCTGACCTTGCGCGGCGGTCACCGCTCGCCGCACCTTATCTTACCTGCGCTGGTAATCTCTTTGGGGATTTCCTCACAGCAAGTGCGCATCATCCAGTCGCCGTTGGGCGGCAGCTTCGGCGTCAAGACTTTTGCCCGCTATGTGGTGCTGATCGCGCTGATGGCCAAGAAGCTCGGCGGCCGCCCGGTCAAATGGACCGAGGACCGCATCGAGCATTTGATCGGCAACAGCAGCCACGCCTGGGACCGCCACTACGATTGCGAGCTGGCGCTCAAGAGCGACGGCACGATCACGGGCATGAAGATGCAACTTGTCGATGATCTCGGCGCCTTTGCCGAGTGGCTCGCGATCGGCATGCTGCTAAAGCCACTGCTCTGTCTCGGCAGTTGCTATCACATCGCCAACGTCGATTATTCCTGCAAGGGCGTCATTACCAACAAGACGCCGCAAGGGCCGCTGCGGGCCTTCGGTTTGCCGCCGCACTTCTGGGTCATCGAGCAGCTTATCGAGATAGCCGCCAAAAAGCTCGGGCTGGAGTCCAACGAAGTTCGTCGGCGCAATTTCATCAAGAAAAATCAATTTCCCTATGTCTCGCCGTCCGGCAACGTTTATGACAGCGGCGATTACGAAGCGAGTTTGAGTTTGCTCCTATCGAAGGCGGGTTACGATGAACTGCGGCGCGAACAGCAAGTGGCGCGCGCTCAGGGACGGTTGCTCGGCATCGGCGTCGTCAGCAGCATCGAGCCCGGTCTCACCGGGCCGCCGATGCTGGCGCTCGCCTCGCCGCGCATTTTCAGCCGGACATCGTCGCCGGAAGGAATTCTGCTGCGCATCGATGCCTTCGGAAAAATCATCGCCGAGCTGGGTTTTCCGCCGGGCGGGCAGAGCCAACACAGCTTCGTCCGGCAGATTCTCGCCGACTATCTCTGTGTCGCGTTGGAAGATGTTCAAGTGATTACCGTGGACAGTTTGAGCATGCAGCCGAGCACCGGCCCGATCTCCAGCTCCATGGCGATTGCGCTGAGCGGGGCCGTGCTTGGGGCGGCGGCGCGGCTGACCGATAAATTAAAGCGTGCCGCCGCCGTGATGCTCGAAGCCCGCGCGGATGACGTCGAGTTGTTCGACGGGCAGTTGCGCGTGCGCGGCGTGCCTGGAAAATCACTCGCCGTGGCTCAGGTGGCGCAGTTCATGATGGCGCGTCCTGACTTGCTGCCGGAGGGCGTCGACGGCAACCCGCAGGCGACCTACGTGTGGAACCCGCCGGATCGCACGATTCCAGACGAAAAAGGTTTTGGCCGCTATAGCGTCACCGCGGCCGGGGCCCAGCATCTCTGTATGGTTGAAGTGGATCGCGACACCGGGCAGGTGAAAATTCTCAAATACGTCATGGTCGACGATTGCGGCGTGCGGCTCAATCCGAGCGTCGTGCGCGGCATGCTGATGGGCGGCATGGCGCATGGCGTGGGAACGGCCTTGCTCGAAGAATATGTTTATGACGACAAGGGGCAGATGCTGACGTCCTCCTACATGGATTATTTGATGCCAACAATCATGGAAGTGCCGGCGGCCGAGGAGCATGAAATGTGCACGCCGTCGCCGATCGCGCCGCTCGGCGTCAAAGGCGTCGGCGAAGGCGCGTTGCACACGACTCCGGCGGCGGTGCTCTGCGCGGTCAATAACGCGCTCGAGCCTCTTGGCATACGCATTACCGAGGCGCCCATGACTCCGCTGCGAATATGGAATGCGCTGCAAGGGGCGGCGAGTCGACTTCCCGACTAGGAGTAGATCACACCAAGTGATGGATGAACTCACGTTCGCCTACAGGAATGAAATGGAACGTCTACACCCTCACCCTTCCCTCTCCCTCTAAGGGCGAGGGTAAGAAAAAGAAACGCATCTGGTGCTCTTTGGATCGGAAAAATTCCCTCGCCCATTCCGATGGGAGAGGGCGAGGGTGAGGGCAATTTCAGCGTTTGTAGGTTAGCGTACCGCTTATGAATAACTTCGTGGTTCAAGAATTATGCGACTGAGAATCCCATGAGCAAGAGAGCACCGCGAGATTTAAGCGAGCTGCCGCTGTCCCAGCCGCGCTACTTGGGCAAAGACACGGCGCGCATCGAGGATGCGACCTTGCTCACCGGCAGAGCAGAATTCGGCGACAATGTTGCCTTTCCAGGGATGCTGTTCGCGGCGATCCTGCGCAGCTCC